>DATNHI010000204.1:0-1117 GCA_035605035.1 Verrucomicrobiia bacterium | reverse complement strand
CGGCAACTTCGAGTTGCAGCGTCGCCGCGATTTTTTTCGGCGCGCGCGCGCCACAGGCCAGTTCGACCAGAATGGGTGACGCGACGGAGTAGGGAAGATTGGCCACGAGTTTCCAGCCGCTCCAATCGCGTGGCTCGTGTTTCAGGAATTCGAGCGCGTCGGCGTGAAGCAATTTCAATTTCCCCTCACCCGTCCTAGCGGACACCCTCTCCCCGCTTGGCGGGGAGAGGGCCGGGGTGAGGGGTTTGAATCTTTCGCGCAAAAGTTCCACCAACCGGGCGTCTTTCTCGATTGCAAGCACTTCACCGGCATTTTGTAAAAGCAATTCCGTCAGCGGACCGAGGCCGGGGCCGATTTCCAGAACTTTGTCAACTTTTGTCAGCTCTGCGGCCTTGACGATGCGCCGGAGTTGGTTGGCGTCGTGGAGAAAATTCTGGCCGAGGGATTTCGTGAGTTGGATCCCGCGCGCCGCCAGGAGTTCCCGCATTTCGGACAGTTTCATCGGAAGTATTTAACCGCGGATTACAGGGATTGCGCGGATTTTTTTCGCTTTTTATCCGTGTCATCCGCGAAATCCGCGGTCAAAACCTCTGCCAGCACGCTGACGGATTCCGCCAATTGCGTTTTGGTGATCGTCAGCGGCGGCGTGAGGCTGATGACGTTCCCATTTTTGCCTTCCGGCAATAAAATAAACCCGCGCGCCAACATTTTTTTGATGATGGAAGAAGTTTCTGTCGTCGCAGGTGAGCCATCACGACGCCGTAATTCTATTCCCGCGAGCAATCCCAGTCCGCGAGCCTGGACTGTGGACTGTGGACTGTGGACTCTGGACAACTCCGTCAAAAGAAATCTCCCCAGTTCTGCGCTGCGCTTCGGCAATTTCAATCGCTCGATTTCCTTGATTTGCGCCAAGGCCATCGTACAACCGACCGGGTTGCCGAGGAACGTGCTGGTGTGAATCGCTTCGCCGCGTGACGCCGGCCAGGCGGCGTCCATCAAATCCGCGCGCCCGACGCAGGCGGACAACGGAAAGCCGCCGGTCAACGCCTTGCCAAGGCAGATGAGGTCGGGAATAGTGGCGCGGGCATCTTGCCCGTCAGTGGCTTCCCTTCGCACG
>DATNHI010000203.1:0-9335 GCA_035605035.1 Verrucomicrobiia bacterium | reverse complement strand
TTCCGCAAGATCTGCGGTTTCGAGGCCTACGCGCCCACCGACAACGTTTCCGAGTTGACGGCGCGCACGAACGATGACGGCTGGGCGACGATTTTCGCCGAATGGCTCAAAGGCAGCCGGCTCAACGCGAAGGATGGTTTGCTGATCTTTTCCGTCGGCGGCGGCAATCTGGAAAAGAACGTCAGCCCGAATCTCGTCAGTGCCATTCAACTCGCCCAAAAGGCCGGCGCAACCATCGTTGGCGTCGTCGGACGCGATGGCGGTTATACCGCGAAGGAAGCCACGGCGTGCGTCATTGTGCCGACGGTGAATCCGGCTCACGTGACACCGCATAGCGAAGCGTTTCAGGCGGTCGTCTGGCATTTATTGGTGTCGCATCCAAAATTGAAGGTCGGCCAGACGAAATGGGAATCTACGAAATGACACTGTAGCGGCCGACGTAAGGAGGCTCAAACTTTCCGTGAAACAAAACAGTCAGAGCCTCGTTACCTCGGCTGCTACAAAACTGCGGCGCGCCGTCTTTCTCGACCGCGACGGCGTCATCAACCGCGCCTTGGAGCGGGATAGCAAACCCTATCCGCCGAGGAACTTGAATGAATTCGAAATTCTTCCCGGCGTTGTCGCCGCGTGCAAAAAACTCAAGCAAGCCGGTTACCTGCTTGTCGTGGCAACCAACCAGCCCGACATCGGCCGCGGCACGCTTAAACAGGAAATCGTGGAAATGATTCACGCCGAAATGTGCCGCCGGTTGCCGATTGACCGCGTGGAGGTCTGTTATCATCCCGGCCGGGGACAATCCAATTGTGATTGCCGCAAGCCCAAACCCGGCATGTTGCAACGCGCGGCGCGAGAACTGGGTATTGATCTGAAGCAAAGCTGGATGGTTGGCGACCGCTGGCGCGACGTGGATTGCGGGCAGGCCGCCGGTTGCCGCACGATCTTCATTGATCGCGGCTACGCGGAAGAACTTCGACAGAAACCGCACTTTTCCGCTGGCAATTTGGCCGAAGCCGCGGACATTATCTTGCGCGAATTAAAGAATCAGTGATATTTACCGTTCACAGTTGTATCGAACCATGAGCACATTGAAGGATCTGAAGATAAAAATTTTCGCCGACGGCGCGGACAAGGCGGGTATGCTCCAATTGAATGCCAACCCGCTCATCCAGGGCATGACCACGAATCCCACGCTCATGCGCAAAGCCGGACTGACGGATTTCGAGGCGTTCGCCAGGAACATTCTGCAAAGTATCACGGTGAAGCCGATTTCGTTTGAGGTATTTTCCGATGAATTTCCCGAAATGCGGCGGCAGGCGCTCAAAATCAACGGCTGGGCGAAAAATGTTTATGTCAAGATCCCCATCACCAACACGCGCGGCGAATCATCGTTGTCGCTGGTGCGCGATCTGGCGCGCGAAGGCGTGAAACTTAACATCACTGCCATTCTCACGCTGGAACAGGTTGCCGGGGTTGCGCAGGCGCTCGATCCCAAGGTGCCCGCCGTTGTGTCCGTGTTTGCCGGGCGCATCGCTGATACGGGCGTGGACCCGATGCCTCACATGCGCGAGGCCAAAAAGAAGTTGGCCGGGCTGCCTCAGGCCGAGCTGCTTTGGGCCAGCGTGCGCGAGGTGCTGAACATTTTTCAGGCCGAGGCCTGCGGCTGCGACATCGTGACCGTTACGCATGAGATTCTGAATAAGGCCTTCAAGCTCGCGGGGATTGGCTTGAAGGAGATGTCGCTCGACACTGTAAAAATGTTCGCCGCGGACGCAAAAGCGGCCGGGTTCTCGCTGTAATGGCGAATGACTAAAACCTGATGACTAAAGAATGACGAAGCCCGAATGACCAAAGCGTGTTCCAGCGTCTGGATTGGGATTTAGCCATTTGACATTCGGAATTATTTAGTCATTCGTCATTATGGTTTAGTCATTTCAGATTAACTTCGTCACCACCGCGAACACATCCTCGACTTTCACCGACGCCATGCACGCCAGCAGCTCCTCGCGCGTGCCCCTGATGCCGCGGCCGTCGTAACGGTAGAAATCCAGCCCGCGCCCGTTCACGGCCGGATTTTTCACGAGCGTGTAGGGATTGCCGTACGGAAAATTGGTGATATTCAGCGTCGGCGCTTCAATGACAATCTGGTTGGGCACCTTCATCGCCGCCGCCAGATGCATCAACGCGGTGTCCACGCTGAGGAACGAATGGCAACGCTTCATCAAAGCCGCCGTTTGGCGGAAATTTTTCGTGTCCGCCGGCAACACCCGGTCATGGTCGGCCTGGGCCAGAATCACCTCATGGTCTTTGGCTTCATCCGGGCCGCCGAAAAGCAGGATGCTGATGTCGCGCCGTTCGCGGTTCAAACGCCGGACCAGCCCGATGTAATGTTTCAGCGGCCAGCGCTTGAGCGGCAGGTTTTTGGTGGCGCCGGAACCGACGTGAATTCCCAGCAACTTGCGGCCGGCAAGCTTATGCCCGGCCAGAAATTCATCCGCCCACTTTTCCTCGTCTGCGGTCAGGAAAATTTCGAGTTCGTGCGTGGCCAATTTTTTTTGCGCGCCCAGTAACGGCAGCACGGCGAAATTATTCTCAATCGAATGCCGGGTGTAATCCTGCGGCAGCGTGCGGTTCACCAGCCACCGGTCGATCACGCCGAAACATTCGTATTCGTGGCTGATGCGCGTGGACGCGCCGACGATGCGAGCCGCCAGACGGTAAAGCTGCTGGCTCTGCGGATGCGTGTTGATGGAGACGTCGTAGTGTTCGCGCCGCAGCAACCAGAAAAATTGCAGTGCTCCGAGCTTGCCGGCCGTGTCCAGTTTGCCGGCGGTGACGAGGTTCTTCTGATGGATGCCGTTGAGATGCGGATTGTTTTCCAGCAGTTCCCGGGAACCGGCCCACAACACCAGCGCGTCAATCGTTGCGTCGGGAAAATTCGCGCGCAGTTCATGGATGAACGGCGTAGCCAGCAGCGCATCGCCGATGCCCGACAGGGAAATGACCAAGATTCTCATTCGGATTAAATCGCTCGTGCAGATGGAACCGGGCGGAAAATGACTGATAACGAAGCCCTAATGACTGGACGATGACAAATGACGAATGACAAATGGCGGACACACGATTGAAAAATTATTCGGCATTTACTTTCCGGTATTGGGATTTCTTTCGTCATTCGGATTTAGGAATTAGTCATTTTCCCGTGGATCTTAAAGCTTTGAAATCTTTTCCAACAACGCCGTCGTGGATTTCCCGGGCACCAATGGAAAAATTACAATGGTTCCGCCCCCCGACTCGACCACGCGGCGTTCCTCCTGATTCAACGTGTCCAGGGTGTAATCGCCGCCTTTGACATAAATATTGGGCCGGGCCGCTGAAAGGAATTTTTTTGCCGATGCGTCCGCAAAGATGCAGACACCGTCCACGCTGGCCAGCGCGGCGAGCACGGCGGCGCGGTCGGCTTCGGAATTCACCGGACGGCCTTTGCCCTTCAATTGGCGCGCAGAGTCGTCGCCGTTAATGCCCACGAGCAGCGTGTCACCGAGGTTGCGCGCCGATTCGAGATAACTCACATGACCCAGATGCAAGAGGTCGAAGCAGCCATTGGTCACGACCAGTTTCTTGCCCGCGGCGCCCATGGCGGCGCGCCATGCCGGCAATTTGTCCCAGGCAATGATTTTATCACTGAAATGCACGGCACAATTTTTGTCCAGCCGCCGTCTCTTGGCAACGTCCATATTCACGCTTTTGCGGCCGGCCGGTTCCCTCGATGCCATCGCTGACGGGAAAGCATTTGCGGGCGCATTTCAGTTTGCTCCGTTGCAACGCCGGCCGGATGGTTTCAGCTGGCGCCGTTGCATCCAGGCTGGTTTAAAGGTGTCGGGGTCAATGAGGAGATGCACGGTGAGGTCAAGGAAGCATCAACGACAACAAATAGATCATCAACAACGAAACCAGTCCCATCAACACCGAAGCCACCGAATAAACTTTCAGCATCGTTTTCATTTCCAGCCCGGAGAATTTAGCAATCACCCAAAAATAAGCGTCGTTCACGTGGGAAATCATCATGGACCCTGCCCCCATGGCCAGCACGGCGAACAGTTGGCCTTTCTCAGTTGCCAGACCGAGATCCGGAAGCAGTGGTTGAACAATTGAAGCCGCAGTGATGATGGCGACCGTGGACGATCCTTGCGCCGTTTTCAATACCGAGGTGATCAAAAACGGAAACAGAATGCCCAGACTGTCCAGCGCCAGCGACTGACTGAAATGCCGGCCTATATCAGTCGCCGCCAGCACCGCTCCAAAAGCTCCACCCGCCCCGATGATGACCAGAATACCGCCGGCCTTTTCCGCAGATTCCTGAAGCAAATGCCCCACGGTTTGTCTGTCCCAGGGCCGATGGCAATTGAACGCCAGCAATACACCGATGGACAACGCAATCACCGGATCTCCCAGCGAAAGCAGGGCGGAGAACCACCAGCCTTCGACGACCGACGCCTGGATAGTGAAAAAGGATCTGGCCGCGATCAAAACGATGGGCACGACCACGGGCAGAAATGCTTTGATAACGGAAGGGGGGCGTGACGTTTCTTCGGCCATGATCTCCTCTTCAGCAACCGTAACGGGAATTTTTCTGCCCGCAAAATTGGCCCAGAAATAGCCGGCCATCGTGGCCGGGATTGCCACCAGAATTCCAATCAGAATCAATTTGCCGAAGTCCACGCCGATAACGCTGGCAGCAGCGGTCGCGCCCGGATGCGGCGGTATCAGGCAATGCACCGAATACAAACCTGCCGCCAGCGAAACCGCCATCGCCGCCACGGAGATGCCGGTGCGCCGGGCCAGCGACTTGTTCAACCCGCTCAAAACGATGTATCCCGAGTCGCAAAAAATGGGCAACCCCACGATGAAACCTGTGATGCTGATCGCCAAAACCGCATGTCGTTCCCCGACTTTTCGCAGGATGAAAGCCGCCATCACCCGGGTGCTGCCAGTGTGTTCAAGTAAAATGCCCAAGGCGGTTCCCAGGACGATAATGAATCCCAACGACTTCATGATGTTGCCAAACCCGTCCTTGACGGCATTGATGATGTCGGGAACGGGAAGTTGTGCGCCCAAACCCACCACGAACGAAGCAATCAGGAGGGCAAAAAAGGCGTGCACGCGGTATCTCGCCGTCAATAGGACGATGATCGAAACGCCTGCGACCAAACAGACCAACAACTGGAACACGGAAATGGTCATGCGATCTTCGCCTCAACGACCGGCAAGCAGTTTCCAAACGCGCAACGCTTCCGTCACGCCCCACGCCTGCGCATCACAACCACGCTGGGTATGCGGGGCGTCGCCGTCCAGAATTTCGGGAATCTGGCCAAGACAACCTTCATTCATCAAACCTTCCATGCTGCCCAAATACGCCTTCGCGGTCGCCACAGCGTCGGGCGAAAAATCCCACGCGCGGGCGAGCGCCTCGCAGAAAATCGGAAATGTCCACGTCCAGGCCGTGCCGTTGTGATAAGCGGGTTTGCGGCGCGTATCCTCGTCGCCTTCGTATCGCGGCCAGTACGGTTCAACCGGATTATTCAGGAGGCGGCCGTCGCTGCCGTAAATCGGCAACGGAGTGGAAACCGGCAGCGGGGCCAATGACCGCAATGCGCCGGGCACGACGAGGTATTTTTGCGCCGCCGCGACACAGCGTTTGGCGCGTTCGCCGGAAATCAGGCCGAGGCTGACGGCAAACAGATAATTGCTGCGAAGCGCATCGTCTGCTTTCGCTTCCACAGCGTGCTGGCCGGATTTGGCGAGCAGCACGTCGGCAAACCAGCCTTTGTCTTCCAGCCAGAACAGTTTTTCAAATGAAGCAGTCGCGCGGCCGGCCAGTTCGCGCCATTTCTTTTGTTGTTGGAGTTCAAGCTTCAGCTTGTCCGGGGGGCACGCTAAAGCGTGAACTCCAACATCGGCGCTGATATTTTCAAGTTGGCGAAGCAGGCGAATCCAGAGCGCCTGGATTTCGATGGGATAGCCCTCGCGCGGCGTGCCGGCGGGATGATTGGTATCCATCCAGGTGAAATGAGACGGACTCCAGATCAATGCCGAGTCCGAGTCCATGCGGATGCCGTTGGGCGTGCCTTTAATGTAATTTGCCGCAATGCTGCGAAGCACGTCGTGGAGGGTGCGACCCTTTTGGTCAACGGTCGTATCATAGAATTTCGCTCCCGTTTTTTTGTCCCGGGCCGCCGCCTCTTCGCAGGCCACCCCGAACCATAAGGGCGCGTCCGAGGTATCGCGATTTGACGTGTCGTCACCATGAATGGTATTGGGCATCGTGCCGTTTTCCTCGAATCGCGCATACGTGAGCAGCGCGTGTTTCACTTCCGCAGCCATGCCCGCCGCTAACAGCCCGCGCGCGCAGATCAGCGAGTCGCGCCCCCAATCCAGAAACCACGGATAACCGGCAATGACCGTCATGTGTTCGCCGCGGCGGACGACAAATTGCTTCGCGGCGTGTAAAAGTTGCTTTTCAAATGAAGCGCCGGGATCCGACCCGGCTTGTTGGAGTTCACGCTTCAGCGTGCCGCGGTCGCAAGCTAAAGCTTGAACTCCAACCGCAGGCCCGTCCGCTTCCGCCGTGGCGACCAGCATGACGCCCGCACCTTTCGGCAACGGCAATTCAAACCAGCCGGGGCTGTAAGCATCGCCTCTGCCGATCTGGCCGCGGCTCAGTTCGACCGGATGCGGGATATTCTCACACCACTCGGGTTCCGGATGATATTCGCCACAGTCGGTGTACACATGCAATTGACGATCGGAAGCTGGCGCGAACGCAAATCCGGCTTTTTCCCCAAGGGGATGCGTGTTCGTCGAAAAATGAAATTCCGCGCCGCCGTTGCGTTTGGTTTCCCAGTGGAAATTCCGGTCTTCAATGTCAAATCGCACGGTCAACCGCACATCGGCTTCAGCGGGCAATTGTTTGCCATGCGCGCGTTTTTCTGTCGGGCGGCTGAACTGAAAAACGGTCGTGTTTTCTCCTTCAATCATTTCCGCGCACACTTCGATTTCAACGGTCCGCCCGTCGCCGGCATGGGCCACAAATTGCCACCTCGCGGGCGGTCCGGAGTCGAACGCGGCCAGATTTTTGAAATCGAGCGGCGAAAGGAAACCATCGGCGTTGACCCAGACGCGGATGCGTTTGACGAAGACGTGGCGGTCCACCGGCACATTGGGATCCAGATTGGCGCCGAGCACACAATCGTATTTGGAATTCACGCGGCCCAGATCCACGTCAATCCGCGCCATGCCGCCACGACCGTTGGTCAGCAGGATCAGGGCATCGGGGTTCGGAATTCGACCGCCTCCGCCATGGTTCGGCGCGGCGGGGAGTCCGGATTTCGGAGTTGCCGACAGAAAACGGACAGCAGCGGAAACTTTCGGGGAAGTTGCCGCATAGCGTTCCAAAACCAATTCCGCGTCTGAGCCATTTTCGCGCGGCGCAAAAGCGGCAATGTGGTTTTCACCGGCTGGAACGGACTGGACATGAACCCTGCTTTGGGATTGGGCGTCCGGCGCCCGGAGGCAAAGCGTAGCACGGAAGGGTGCGGAATCTTCGATCAACAGCCAGTGCCCGGGCGGCACGAGGGTAGCCCGGCGATAGTCCAGCAAAGTCCAGGTGACGACGCGCGGATACTTTTTGAGGGACTTTGCCATTGCGACCAATTGCTCCAGGCCTGGCCTGGAAGTGTTTGCCTGTTTGAATCCCGCCAGTTCTGTTTCCAGGCAAGAAATGCTGCCGAGAAAACGGGCGGGCGCTTCATCCACCAGATTGGCCAGCCCTTGCCATGGATAATCCGGAATCACTTCAGATGGCAATATTTGGTTCAGGGCCTGGATCGCAAATGCGGCCCGGGCGCGGGCGCGGCGATAATCGTCGCCGCTCAAACCGACCGGTTTTTCGGTGGCTGCCAGACATAAGACGGCGGCCGGCGCGAGGGCGAAAGTGATTTTGTCCTTTGCGACAGAAATTTTCGGGAGCGGTTGGCCGAGCAAATCAATTTCGGCATTCGGCATTCGCCGTTCGGAGTTGGAAAGCGTGACTGAATTTTCCTCTCCCATGTCGGTGTTGACGAGGACGAGAACTGAATCTTTGCCTTCGGCGGATTCGCGGAGCAACGCATAGACTGGCGAATCCGGCGCGCTCAGGCGGGTCAATTTTGCGCCATCGAAAAAGCAGGGATGCTCGGCGAGCAGTTTATTCAATTGTGCGAGTTCGGGAAGGATGTTGCTACGGCTGTCCCAATTCAATCCGGTGCAGCCGTGGACACGGACTTTCTCCGCGGCCAGCCATTCGACACCGCAGGTGAAGCCGAATCCCCCGCTGGAGCTGCTCAAGGCGCAAAGGCGGTTTCGCAGCAGCGACCAGACACGGCCTTTTTCGGCGAGGCGGTCGTTGTCGTGCGTTTCGGAGTAATGAACATAAGTGCCGACGCGCACGCTCTGGCGGTTTGCGTAATCGAGGTAATCGGCGACCTGGCGGCCGGAGTAATTTTGGAAAAGCTCCGAGTAAGCCCACTGCATGCCGCCGTCGGTCAACAGCGCTTCGGTGGCGTCCCACGAACCGCCGAGGCCTTCGAGCAGGAAAATGGTTTCGGGAAATTCATCCTGCACGCGGGCGATGATGTATTGCCAGGCGGGCATGGGAATTTTATAACCGGCGTCACAACGGAAGCCATCCACACCGCGCCGGCACCAAATCAAAAGCGAGTCGGCGATGATGTCCCAGAGCGCGACGCCGTGCTGCTCCAGCTCCACCAAATCTTCCCAAGTCGTCCCCCACGCGCCGGGGCTGGCGAATTCGCCGCCCGGTTTTTTCAGGAAAAATTCGGGATGATTTTCCTGCAAGGTCGAGCCCCAGCCGGTGTGGTTGATGACGATATCAATGAAGACGCGCGCGCCGAGCGAGTGTGCAGCGTTGGTGAGTTCGCAAAACTGGTCAATGCCGGTGGCGCGTTTGTCGAATTCAACCAGCGCCGGGTCCACCGCCGTCAAATCGAGCGCGGCGTAAGGGCTGCCGAAACGCCCGAAACGCGCGTAGGTCGTCGGCGTCGGATGGACGGGCAACAGGTGAATGATGCGGCAGCCGAGCCGGTGAACGATGAACGGCAACTGGCGGGTGAGGTCACGGAGTTTGCCGGACGGCGGGATGACGGTGAAATTTTTCCCGTCGAGCGCCTTGATTTGCGCCTCGAGTTTTTCGTCGCGCGTGGACGGCAGGTTTTTCGTGGAGCCGAAGAGCCGGGGGAAGGCGCAGTAAATGGTGTTGGCCGTGCGGGCAAAATTGGGGT
>DATNHI010000202.1:0-5484 GCA_035605035.1 Verrucomicrobiia bacterium | reverse complement strand
TGATCGAATAACCGCCGCTCAAATATTCACCAATCATGATCGTTCGTTCGTTCATCGCACAGGTATGTTTCCAAGGCATGCGCCCAAGTGTAACCCATGTCCTTGGGAGAAACTGTCACCCATGTGCTTAGAACAAACCTTTTGGAGCGCAGGCTGCCAGCCTGCTGTGTTGGCCGGCTCGCCAAACACCTCGTCAGTCCATTTAAAGGTACGTAGGTTGGTGAGGCTGAAAATCTGAAAGCAGTTTTCGGCGGGCCGCCGAGGACCGCACGCGTGCCGCGGATGCTCCCCGTAGCAGGGACATCATGCCGACTGAAGAAATCGTGGTTTTGCTGAATCTACTCCCCGCGGTCAAAAACCAACGTATCCCCGTCGGAGGTCGTCAGGGTCAGCCGGTTGTCTTTGATTTGAGCTTTCAGCGGGTCAGATTGCCCTTTGTTGGGAAAGGACAATGTGTAACCACCATCGGCGCTTTCCCATTGGCCGGTCAGGGTTGAGCTTTCCGTGTCCGGTAACGACCCGCTGCGCAGGCCGTAAACGATGATGGGCCACAAATGCAGCGTCGCCGTTTCACCCACCGACGACGATTTCAAGTGGGGCAGATTGTGCAGGAAGGCCTGATGATCGGAGGCCACAATGAGATAGGTTTGCGCGTAATTGGTCATCCAAAGCCGCGCAAACAACATTTGGGCGGGCAAAATCTTCGGCTGGGCGATGGGCACCAGCGCAACGGTCGTGGCGGTGTTAAAGTCCCAGAACCCCAGGATTTTTTCCGGATCGTATCGGGCCGACTGGCCGGTTTTAAGATAGCCCGTCAGGTCATCCATGTTGCTCTGCAAAATCCCCCAGACAGTATTGATCAAATCTTTGTTCTGCAGAATGCTTTTCACTTGCGAGTCGCTGAACAATTGTCCGATCGGCACGCCCCCTTGAACGGCGCTGGTGAAGGTGCTGTCCTGCGCGAGCTGTTTGAGGTCATCGCGCTCCAGCAACGAGAGGAATGCCGGGTAATGCGCCAGCCGGTCGCCCAGTTGGGGATTCTGGCAAAGCAAACCGGCCAGATCGGCCGTTTTATAATAACTTTCCGGCAACGTGGCGACGGCGCGCGCGGCCTTGTTCATGCCGGTGCTCTCCAAATCGCGCCCGAGCTGGTTGATCAGCCGGGTCGTCCGGCTTTGCGCGTCGGACGAGGCGATTTGCGCCGTGCAGTAACTGAGATTAAAAAGCACAAAGCAGATCAACACAAAATAGGCCGTGCCGTTCAACACGCCCAGGCAGAGGCCCAGACGGCGATGCAGCCGCTCCCACAACGCGAGCTTCAATTCATCGGTATGATATTTGAAATGCATCTCCATTTTGTGATGCGCGAAAGACGCGGCAATTTTGAACAAAAGCACCACCAGCACGAACGCTACCGGCGGCCCGAGTACCCAGATCAACACCGGGTTCTGAATGCCTATGTGAGGCATCAGCGGCTTGAAGAATTTGCCCAGCGGCGCGGCCAGCAACCCGGCAAAAATAATGCCGGCAAATGAAAACACCACGCGGATCGCTCCCTGCCGGTAACCGAGCGCGGCCAATGATGCCAGCAACACCAGAGCCAGTATCCAGATCGTCATGCCCCCAATGAAGCCCATTTGACGGACAAAAGCACGCAGAAAATTTGATGCGGCGTCATGAGCCGGCGACGACGCCTTGAAGAGTCCCGGGCTGGATGAGAAGGTTTCAGTGTAAGGTCCGACGCAAATGGTGCGGGGGCGCACGCGGCGCGTTCACCCGCAGTGCTGCTTCGGCGGCCCTCCGAAAACTGCGTCCACACTTTTCGCTTTTACCAAACGGTGTGAATCCAAATAGGCTCAGAAAGTGTTTCTTGAGAAGTCCGTCCAGTCTTGCGTCAATATCATCCTCAACTCGGTTCGGGAAGCTCGGAAGAGATAGCTTTATTTCCGCACTTCGGGCAACGGGAAATGGGGAGCACACCCGCCTTCGGGTGTGGTTTGCCGCGCCCTCGCGGCAAACACCTCGGGGCGAACGAATGACTACTCGTGATCTTCAGCGCACCTGTGCCGACGACGAGGGCGTCGTCGGCTGCACCCGAGGCGCGTGCGCTCCCCGAATCTGCCCCAACGAGCGCGAACGTCAACCCGCCTCGGTCAATACGCGTTCCATTTTTGCCATCGAGCGAGGTGTGCGGCATAGGCCGTGCAACAAAATTGCCTCTTCCGGCGCGCTGAACGCCGGCAAGGCCATCGCGACCGTGGCCGCGAAAATTAAAATCCTCGCAATCATTCAAACGGCAGCATCATTTTGATTCGCGCTGAAGCTCTGTGCGGATTTGCGTCAGAATATCGTAATAATGCCAGGCGGCCGGAGCGTTGGGTTCCTGATAATGGTCGGGTTTCAAAATCAAATCGCCCGTCGCGAGCAGCACTTTTTTCACTTCCGGATTCTGGCGGACTTTTGCGCGCGTGGCCGCAACGATCAGCCGGAAATGTTCGCCGGGCACGGCGGGTTTGTATTCCATCCGGTTTCCCTCGAACGTCACCCAGGTGATGCCCATCTGCTCCATGTTTTTCGACCCAAGATCGCCGGCGTGTTTGGCGTCGAAGGCGGTGAGTTGTGCGACCTGTTCGCGCGTGTAGGCCCACTGCAATCCGGGAAATGTCGCGCGCGGGTCACCGGCGTCCTCCGGGTATTTCATCATCTGCCAGAACCCTTCCACGCTCGCATAACGTTTGCCGTGAATGGCAAACGGTGTGGCGGCGAAATTGGAAAGCAATCCCAGTTCGTTGCGCTTGGAAAGAATCACTTCGCCCGGCCCGGCGGCCTGCGGGAAAATTTCCCACGCCGGCGCGTCGTTGGTCGGTATCGGCGTCCACCAATGCGCGGGATAATTCGTCCGCGCCGCGAGCAATTCCGCGGTGGACCGCGTGACCGGTTGTGGCGAGCGGCAGCCGCACAGCATCGCCGTCCCCAGCGTCAGAACGAGCACGGCAGTCGTTGCGGTTGCAAACCTCATGAAAATTAAAGTTCCCGAAAACATCCGAACTGCAAATTCAATTTGGCCGAACCGGACGGCAAACGCGAAATGTATTTTCGGTTCAGGCGCGTGTTCCGATGCGAATGGAAAAGCGGCGGAGGGCCGCCGCAGTTCACTCGCGAAGACTTTCGGAGTCCAAAAGCTGGCGCGAATTTCTGTGACTCCCGACAACGCGAAGCGTCTTGGAGTGCGCCAGTCCTCTGGCGCTTTCAAATCGCGTTCCTCGCAACTCTGGGCTGATTGAATCCCATTGGAATTCGAGAGCAAATCACTTTGATTTGCCGGGTGTCTCTCGACGAATGGCTTTTAGGATCGGTGGCAGGATATTTGAGGTAAAAAGGTCTTCTGACCAACCTTCAACCGTAATCTTGCCGTCCTGCCGATTGAAAATGGCTGACGCATTGATAAACGAACCGTCACAAGAAACTCCATTTATGACAATCGCTTCCTTTCTGTCCGGCATCTCTGATGCGTGGCGCAAAGGCCTTCCATCAGTTAAATGCACAAACCAAGCCTCGCCGACCATAATTGCCCACTTTATCGAATCTTGCTTTAACAGGGAGGCAGCTCGCCGAATCGCAATGTGCTTTCCGGCTCGATCTTCCATTCTCAATTGAATTGCTTAAAGCGTCTTAAGGTCCAGGCTCAATGCAACGAGAAACGGCAACCCCCAACCTATTTTTCCCTCGTGTTGTCCACGCTGAGAAAGCGCGTCGCCCCCATGCCGCCCAGTTGCTCCCAGATTTTGAGCAAGATCCGGGGCCCCCTGGCCTGTTTGCAGAGGTCAACCGCCTGATCGGCATTGGCAACCGGATGATGATTGATTTCCACGATGACGTCATTGGGGCGCAAGCCGGCTTCGTCGGCATTGGAATCCTGGTCCACGTCGGTAACCACCACGCCTTGGATGTAGTCCGGAATGTTCAATTGGCCGCGCACTTGCTTGTCCAAATCAGCCACGGTGACGCCATCGAGCGCGTCCGTCCTCGGATTCCCCGAGCCGGACCCGCCGTTTTGGTCATTCCCGGCTTGATTGGTTGAAATGGGCAGTTCGGCGAGCGCGACGGTGACCGTCTTTTCATGGCCGTCATGGATGAACTTCACGGCAACCTTCGTTCCAGGCGCCAAATCGGATACCATCAAGCGCAGGCTGTTGGCATCGGGAACTTTCTTGCCATTGATTTCAACGATGGCATCTCCCGATTTGATGCCGGCCTGTTGCGCCGGCGTGTTGGTTTCCACATCGCTGACCAGCGCGCCGTTTTGCACGGGCAAATTGAACTCGCCAGCCAGGTCCGGCGTGATGTCCTGGGGAATAATGCCGAGGTAACCGCGCGTGACTTTACCACTGCTGATAAGGCGTTCCATGACGTGCTGCGCCAGGTTGATCGGCACGGCGAAACCGACGCCTTCACTGCCGCCGCTGCTGCTGGCAATCCAGGTATTGATGCCGATGAGCCGGCCGCTGGCATCCACGAGTGCGCCGCCGGAATTGCCCTGGTTGATGGCGGCATCGGTCTGGATAAAATTTTGATAACCGCTCATTTCCTTGTAGTGCCGGCCCAGTCCGCTGATAATCCCCATCGTCACCGACTGGCCCATGCCGAAGGGATTGCCGATGGCGAGCACGACATCGCCGACTTCCAACTGGCTGCTGTCCCCGAGCGTGATGGCGGGCAAATCCTTTGCGTTAATCTTCAGGACGGCCACGTCCGTCGGCGGGTCGCTACCGACAACCTTGGCGGTGTATTTCAAGTCCGCGTCGCTGTCGCCAATCGCAACCTTGATTTCGTCCATGCCCTCCACGACGTGATTGGCGGTCATGATGTAACCATCCGGGGAGATGATGACTCCGGAGCCGAGGAACTGTTCGCGCCGGGTAACCTCCCGATTATCATTTCCGCCGGGCGGATTGCCGAAAAATTGCCGGAAAAAAGGGTCGTCGAAAAACGGGTTATGCCGCAATCGCATGTGAACGACGCGCGTGGTGTAAATATTGACGACACTCGGCGAGGCCTTTTTGACGACGGGCGCGTAACTGTTGCCCAGTTGCGGGTTGCGATCCAGGGCCGTGGTGTCAACTTTGATGGTCGGGCCGGCATCCTTGCCCCAGGACGTCAGATGAAACACCGCGGTGATGGCCAACACCACCACCAGCGCCGAAAGAAAACCGGCCAGCGACCTCGTTATCAGCTTCATAACTCTCGGAAAGTTGACACCGCGGCGGCGCAAACGTTCAAAGAGCAGGTGGCTGAAACGCTTATTGTTGCTGCATTTTTTTCACGTCGTCCGGCTTGATGACTTCGATCTTCGCGCCCTTTTTCAGCTCTTCGGCGGAGGGCACTTTGATGATGTCGCTGGTGAGCGGCTCCGCCGGCTTGGGCGGAGGCTGGCTTTCCACTGAAACCAGCTCAACTTCAAAAATCAAAACGGAATCGGGCGGG
>DATNHI010000201.1:0-4081 GCA_035605035.1 Verrucomicrobiia bacterium | reverse complement strand
AATCACGATTATCACTCGATGGACGCGGTCGAAAACGCCTTGGAACACCGCCTCTGCCAACTGGAATCCTCACCCGCCCAAATCCAATCCCTCACCGGTTTTGATTGGATTATCAATGTTAGATTGAACGCAAAATAGTATGACACCTTTTCCTTTTCCTTTTTGACACCTTTTCTTTTCCTTTTTGACACCTTTTTTAGTAGCCTATTGATTGCAAGTTAGTATGACACCTTTTGACACCTTTTTTGCCCTTTCATCCGGCCCATGCTTCGGGATGGGCCGTTCCGCCCACAAGTGCATTTTGCGATACAATATGACTCCCAATATGACGCCCTGGCAGAAGGAATAACTCCCTGAGTTGAACTAAAATAAAAATCGGAAAGCGAGCCGCCCGGCAGGTGGGGCGGCGGGGGAACCGGGTTTACGCGAACGAATGCAGCTCCTCTCTCGGTGCGGTTTCTACCGGCGTCGCGACGGTTTCGGCCATCGGCATTGTGAAATGGCATTCCGGATATCCCGAACAGCCCCAGAATTTACCGCCAGGATTGGGACCTTGCCGGGCAATCCGGATCACCATTTCGCGTTCGCATTTCGGGCAAAATTTTCGCGTGTCCCGCAACAACTCGAGCACTGCCGCGTCGGATTGGGCGTCCGTGGTTTCCAGCATTCGGGCCAGCTCAACTTCGGTGACAATCTCGAGGTCATGCGTTTTGGCGAACTGCATTGCCTGATTGGTGTAACCCCGCAAGGTGATGAACTTGCCCTGTTGGAGGTCTGCGTCTGTCAACGCGCCCAGGAATTCTCGGACCTGCTGCACGCCAACGCGCCGCGCCTTCCACTGCTTGCATTGAACCGCCACGCATTGCTCGTCCTTCCGAATGATCAAATCAATCCCGCCGTCCGGATTCGCACCGCCATGCCGGGTCACGCCGTAGCCGAGCTTCCGATAAACCAGCTCGATCAATTTCTCGAACTGGAACCAGTCTATCGTATGAAGTTGCCCGACCAGATCAGCGGTCACGACGATGGGTTCGAAGGCCAGTGCCGGTTCGGCTCCCGGTTCCGGTTTGGGTGCGGGTTCGCGTTCGGGTTTGGCGACAGCCGGTTTTTGTTCCAGGGCGCGAAAGGGCGGAACCAACCCGTTTCGGATCATTCCCCGCATGTTGCGCTCCGGGGTGGCCAGCCGGAAAATGCCGAAGAGAGCCAGACCGGCAATCGCCAGCCCCACGATAATGAGGCAGACCCAGCCGATAACAAAAGCCGCCCGACTGAAGCCCGGAACCAGAATAAGAGCCAGGCCGCTAATCCCCGTCAGGGCGGCAATGGGTACCTTCAAGTCGTGATTTTGTCTTCCCTGTGCCATATCGTCTCCCCATGCTGCAATTCTAATGCCTAAATTAAGGCAAATATCAGTTAATTGACGGCTTGAAGGCCTTGCGGAACGGTGGAACGGTCAGGCCGGCCCATTACACCATGTCCGGCTTAAAAAGTCAGCGGAGTCCCTGGCCCGGGATAGTCGGAAACCCTCGTCGGCCATGTTGACCTTGCTGCGGCAGGGCTCGCTATGCCTGGGCCTGCGCCGGACTGCGGCGCACAAGCTGCGACCGGTAGAATCGGCGCCATCCGCAATGCTTTCAGAGTCGAGCGTTCCGGATTCCGGGACTGATGGGTGCCCCTGTTTGGTTGCAGTTCTTAAGCTTTCCACACTTTTCCTGTGACAGACGATTTTGCGTGGTTTCACCCTTCATCAGGACCATGGAGGACAGGCACGCCAACTGCTTCTGTTGCGCTGGCTGAGGCCATATGACTTGCTGGTTCCAGACACGCCTGAAAGGCGATTCCGGGGAATCAACGAGTAGAAACGGGGTGGCCCGGACATCAAAACCATGAATAACACAATTCGCAAGACCAATGGCAACGGACCGGCCAAAAGGCCGGTGCGTTCGGAATTCACCCGTCCGGGTGCGATAACGACCTTCGAATTCAACCATCCCACCGCCGCCACGATCTCCGTGGCCGGCACTTTCAATGACTGGCGTCCCGGCGCCGCGCCCATGATTCCCCTGGGTGCCGGCCGCTGGATCAAGGCGCTGACCCTGCCACCGGGCAAATATGAGTATCGTCTGGTGGTGGATGGCAAGTGGATGTGCGATCCACTGGCTGCGGAAACGGTGCCCAATTCATTCGGCGGGTTGAACTCGGTGCTCCGCGTGCCGGACGGGAATGGTGCAGATGAGACCTGAAAATGGTAAGGCCGGGCAGAAAAAATTCTCCCCGGCCTGGCCAGGCGGAATTCAAAAAAGGCAGCCGCTGATTTCGGTTTGCGACTGGCGACACAACTCGAAAGTCACGGCTACGCGACAATCCATCACGGCTTCCAGATCATGTCGGCGACGGTCTTGCCCGCCGGAATGAACGGCAGCACGTGTTCGCTGTAAGGCACAATCACGTCGAGCACATACGGTTCCTTCGCCTCCAGCATCCGCTGGATGGCGGCGCGCAAATCCTTTTTGTACATCACGCGCTCGCATTTCACGTTGAATGAATTGCAGACGCGCACGAAGTCGGGATAAATCTGCGCCCGTTCGTCGGGGTTGCCGAGGTAGGTGTGGCCGCGGTTGCCATGATAAAAGTTGTCCTCCCACTGCACCACCATGCCGAGGTGCTGGTTGTTGAGGATGATGGCCTTGGCGTTGATTTTCTCAACGTGCGCGGTCGCGAGTTCCTGGATGTTCATCAGGAACGAGCCGTCGCCGTCTATGTCAATCACTTCCTTGTCCGGATGCGCCACTTTGATGCCAAGCGCGGCCGGGAAGCCGAAGCCCATGGAGCCCAGCCCGCCGCTGGTGATGAATTGGCGCGGATGTTCGTACTTGAACCATTGCCCCGCCCACATCTGGTGCTGGCCCACGCCGGTGGTGATGATGGCGTCGCCCTTCGTCAATTCGTAAAGCGCCTCGACCACCATCTGCTGGAGGATGATCTGGTTTTCCTTGCCCTTGAGATGGTCTTTCATGTGGTCGCTGCTGGCAATTTCACCCGTGATGGTGTAGGCAAACGGCCCCTTCTTTTTCCATTCCTCGATTTGCGCCAGCCACGCGGTGTGCTGCTTGTCGAGCGGACGCTTGGCGAGCATCGCGTTGAGCCGCGTGAGGGCGTCCTTGATGTCGCCCACCACGGGGAGATGCGCCTTCCGGTTTTTGTTCAACTCGGAAGCGTCAATGTCCAGGTGCACGATGGTGCCGTGTTTGCAGAATTCCTCAAACTTGCCGGTCACGCGGTCGTCGAACCGCACGCCGAAGGCCAGCAGCAGGTCCGCGCCGTCCTTGAGCTTCACCATCGGGTCGTTGAACGACTTGCGCTGCTGGTACTCGCCGTTGACGGCCCAGTTGGCAAAGGCTGCGCCGTGCATGCCCAGCCAGCGCAACGAGAGCGGATGCGTCTCCGGAAAACCGCCGATGCCCATAAGCGTCGTCGCCACGGGAATCTGCGCGGCCTCGGCGAATTTTTTCAATTCCGCCGCCGCGCCACTGGTAATGATGCCGCCGCCGCAATAAATCACCGGGCGTTCGGCCTTTTCCAGCAGCCCCATGATTTCGTGCAACGCCACCTCATCAGCGCGCAAGTCGGGCTGGTGGTATCCGCGCAGGCCTTGCTTGACCTCTTCGAGGGTCGGCCACACCGGCTGGGTCCGGGCCTGCTGCACGTTCTTCGGCACGTCAATGACCACCGGACCGGGTCGTCCGCTTTGGGCGAGGTAAAACGCCTCCTTCACGATGCGCGGAATGTCGTTGACGTTCGTCACGAGATAGGAGTGCTTCACGATGGGCAGCGTCACGCCGATAATGTCGGTTTCCTGGAATGCGCCGCGGCCGATCATATTGGTGGTGACCTGGCCGGTGATGGCGACGAGCGGGCAGGAATCCAGATAGGCGTCGGCGATGGCAGTGACGAGATTCGTCGCGCCGGGGCCGCTCGTGCTCATGCACACGCCGGCCTTGCCGGTGGCGCGGGCGTAACCTTCCGCCGCGAAACTGCCGCCCTGTTCATGGCGCGGCAGGATGGTGCGGATTTTGGATTT
>DATNHI010000200.1:0-1237 GCA_035605035.1 Verrucomicrobiia bacterium | reverse complement strand
GTCTTTATTATTTTGCTCCTTCCGTTGATTGCCACCGCGCTCGTTTGCATTCCGTTCAAACGGCATTGGGCATCGGGCGTAACGGCAGTGTCGTGCGTGGCTGTTTTGATATTGTCGGCGCGAATCGCGTTGCAGGTCGCGGCGGGCGATTCCGTGGTCTCCACGCTCAAGATGGGCCTGCTGAAATGGATTGCGGTGGACGGGTTGAGCGCGTTGATTTTGCTGCTCATTGCGTTTGTCGCGGCCACCGCGGCGATTTACTCCGTGGGTTACATGGCGCATGAAAATTTGACGCCGTGGAAGCTGCGTCTCTATTATGCCAATTACAATCTTTTCATTTTTTCAATGCTGGCGATTCCGGTTCTGGCCGAGCCGACACTGGTTTGGATTGTTGTCGAATTGACGACGTTGTGCTCCGCATTGCTCGTCTCATTTGAGAACACGCGGGAAGCGTTGGAAGCAGCCTGGAAATACGTCGTGCTCTCGCTGATGGGCGCGGGCATGGCGCTGTTCGGCTTTCTGGTTTTATTCGCCGCGATGCAGGCGTCGGGCAGCGATGGCGTTTACACTTGGAAGGGACTGATTGCCGCGGCGCCTTTGATGCCGCCGGTTCTTTTGCAAACAGCGTTCCTGCTGATTTTGATTGGACTCGGAACCAAGGTGGGCCTGGTTCCCATGCACACCTGGCTGCCGGACGCGCACAGTCAAGCGCCTTCGCCGGTCTGCGCGCTGCTTTCCGGCATCGAAACCTCGGCCATACTTTATGTGATTCTGCGGCTGTTTCCGGTGATGCAGGCCTCGCCCAATTCTCATGCTGAAACGTGGGCGCTGGTTCTCGGCCTCATCTCGGTCGGCACCGCCGCATTTTTGCTGCTGCAAGTGCGCGACTACAAGCGAATGTTCGCCTTCTCCACCGTGGAACACATGGGCATCATTTTGGCGGCGGTTGGACTCGGCGCCTCGGCCGCCGGTTATGGCGCCATGCAACAAATTGTCAGCCATTGCGTGACAAAATCCTTTTGCTTCTTCGCCGCCGGAGCCGTGCTGATGACGATGGGAACGCGCGAAATTTCGGCCGTGCGCGGACTGATCCGCCGTTCGCCCGCCGCCGGAGCCGCGCTCGTTTTTGGCGGACTGGCCATTGCGGGCGCTCCGCCGATGGCGGTTTTCCTGAGTGAATTTTCAATTCTCAAAGCGGGATTGACGCAAAAGCAATATGTGGCAACAGGTCTTCTTG
>DATNHI010000199.1:0-5562 GCA_035605035.1 Verrucomicrobiia bacterium | reverse complement strand
AACGGCGGGGGGAGATTCTGGCCCTGACCCGCTACGCGCTGCTGGACGCGCCCATCTACGACAAAAAAATGTCGCCGGAATTGCTGGCCGATCATTTGCGGCAAGTGTCCGACGCGCTCGGCAATGCGGCCAAATCTCTGACCCTGACCTTGGGGCTGGACGATGTGATTGTGCGCCCGGTGGAATTGCCGCAGATTCCGTTGGATGAGATGCGGCTGGTATTGAAAAACAACGCGAAGGTTTATCTGCAACAGGATTTGCCGAACCACGCATTCGATTGCCATGTTTTCCCGCCCAAGGCACCGCCCGGCAGCAAGGCCGCCGAGGCGCCCAAGCCCATCATCGCGCCCAAATTAAAAGTTCTGGTGGCCGCGGCAAAACAGCAACTGGTTGAAGGTTTGCAGGCGGCGGCGAAAAACGCCGGCCTGACGCTGGACTGCCTGGCGCCCGGATTGATCAGCCCGGTGAACGCGTTTGAACAGGCCATGGCGAAGGAGTTTGCCGAAGAAGTGGTGGCGCTGGTGGATGTCGGCTTCAAGCACAGTTCGATTTGTGTTTTGGATCACGGGGAACTGGCGTTGACCCGCATGGTGAATATTGGGGGCGACAAGCTGACGGCAGGGCTGGCTGAGACGATGAACATCAGTTATGCCGAGGCCGAGGGCATCAAAGTAGGGATGGCGCCGGAAGTCCAGTCCACGCTCGAATTGCAGGTCACGCCGCTCGGACGTGAATTGCGCGCCTCGCTCGATTTTTTTGAGCATCAGCAAGACCGGCCGGTAGCGCAGATTTTTGTCAGCGGCGGTTCGGCGCGGTCGGAAATGATTCTGCAAATGTTGCACACGGAATTACTGGCGGATTGCAAGACGTGGAATCCGACCGGCTTTCTGCAACTGGCATTGCCGGGACAGCAGTCGGTGGAAATTGAACATGTGGGGTCGCAATTGGCGGTGGCGATCGGCGCTGCGCTGGCGGCCCTCTGATCGGAACGGAATTGGGATTATGCCGATACGCATCAATTTGTTGGCGGAAGCACAGGTCGCCGAGGACTTGCGGCGCCGAGACCCGGCCAAACGCGTTATTTTTGCCGGCGCGCTTCTGGTCGCGGTGGCTTTGGTGTGGAGCAGTTCGCTCCTGCTCAAAGAAATGCTGGCTAAAAAGGATCTCGCCATGGTGCAAAATGAAATCCAGACCCGGACCAACGAATACGACCGTGTCCTCCTGAGCACGAAGAAAATTGCGGATGACCAAAGCAAATTGGACGAGTTGAAAAAATTAAGCGCGGCGCGTTTTCTCCACGGCAGCCTGATGAATGCGTTGCAACGCACTACCGTACCGGGTGTGCAATTGACACGGTTAAGGGTGGATCAGACGTATGCCTACGCCGAAGGCACCAGGTCGCAGACCAATCGTTTCGGCACTGTTGCCGGACGCCCGCCGACGGTCACGGAGAGGGTCCTGGTGACGCTGGATGCCAAGGATTCCGGCGCCAACCCCGGAGACCAGGTGAACAAATTCACCGATGCCATTGCCCAACAATCCTATTTTCAAACCATGCTGGACAAGACGAATGGAGTGCGACTCGCCGGTCTTTCGCCGCCGCAGACGGGTCCTGACGGCAAGCCGTACGTGTTGTTCACCCTGGAATGTCGTTATCCTGCGCAAAGCCGATGAATATCATTCCCAAAGACAAAGAAAAGCGCACCCAGTTCATCCTCGTGATTCTGGGCACCTTGATGGTGCTGGGATTGATCGGTTTTCTCTTGATCCGGCCCCAATACCAAACCCTTTCCGGAATTCACAGTACCGCAGATGACGAACGGGCCAAACTGCAGAAAATCAAAGACACCATCAAAAAGGCGGGAGATACAAGCCTGCAACTGTCGAACGTCACCGCCAATCTTTCGCGCGCGGAAGAGGACATGGCCACCGGAGACAATTACGCATGGACCTATGATACCGTCCGCAAATTCAAAGCGTCGTACCGGGTGGACATTCCCACCATCGGCCAGCCGTCCCTGGCGGACGTGGACGTGTTGCCGCAGTTTCCCTTCAAGCAAATCAGGGTGACTGTCAGTGGCACGGCGTATTACCACGAACTGGGGAGGTTCATTGCGGACCTGGAGAATTCTTTTCCCCACATCCGCGTAGTCAACCTCACTGTCGAACCCGTCAACCCAGCTGATCCGGGGAATGAGAAACTTTCTTTCAGGATGGACATTATCGCCCTGGTGAAGCCGAACTCATGATTACTACTGGCCATGAAACCACTCAATCCATTTGAATCCAGGCTTTGGTTCCAGGCATTGACGGTCGTGTTGGTGCTGGCGACGGTTTTGTGGGCGGCGCCGCTGATGGCGGCACCGGCGACTCAATCTCAATCCGCAATGACCAATTCACCCCGCTCGGCTTTTGTTCTGCCGGCAAACCCCGGAGAAGGCCGCGACCCGTTTTTTCCCAAGTCCAATCGTCCCTATGAAACGGCCATGACCGCCACCAACAACGCGGTGGAGGTGACCGCGCTGGTGGTGAGAGGCATTTCCGGCTCGCCCGACCACCGGTTGGTCATCATCAACAATCATACCTTTGCGGCCGGCGATATCGCGGATGTCATTATGGACCAGGGCCGGATTCGCGTTCATTGTGTTGAGATCAAACCCCGCTCCGTGATCATTGAGGTCGGCAACCAGTATCACGAACTGCCTATTTCCGACAACCCGTGAAACCGTGCATTCCATCTGCTCAAAAAGAAGACACGTCCAAGACATTAAAGTTGGCTTGGCAGTTGCTAATCCTTTCACTCAAGTTCTAACGCAAAGAAAAAATTGCAGCTAACTAAGCTAAAACAAACAAACGTTATGAAAAAACTGATAATCGCCGTTCTATTCGGTGGACTCGTTCTGCGGCAAACGGCCTGGTCCCAGACCAGCGCTGACTCGACCAGCCAGGCGCTCCCGAGTGGCTCCGCCATCACCACGCCTGCGGCTACCAACGCCGACACGCCCAACCCATCGCCGGCCACGGCGGATACCAATGCGCCCGCCGGCAACGAAACCGCGACGCCAGCCGCGACCAATGCGCCCGCCGAGACGACCGGCGAGGCATCCACCGGTCCGGCCACCAATGCGCCGGCGGCTCCGGTGGCGAGCATACCGCTCATCCAATTTCAGGACGTTCCCCTGACCACCGCCATCGAAAATTTGGCGCGGCAGGCTGGAATCAACTATTTGCTCGATCCCAAAATCGGTTATGGCCAGCCCGATCAAAACGGACAGGTCAAAGCCGAACCCACCCTCTCCATCCGCTGGGAGAATGTCACGGCCGAACAGGCCCTCCGGGCGTTGCTGGACAATTACGGTCTCCAGTTGATTGAAGACAACAAAACCCACATTGCCCACATCACCACCAAGGACCCCTCGGCGCCGCCGCCGCTCGTTACCCGTGTCATCCAGCTCAAATACTCGAGCGTTTCCAACATGACCTCGGCAGTGCAATCCGTGTTCACGGACAAGCGCAGCAAGGTGTTGCCGGACTCGCGCACCAGCCAATTGGTGGTGGTTGCCACCGATCCGGAACAATCCGCGGTGGACACGCTCGTCACCCAGCTTGACACCCCAACGCGCCAGGTCTTGATTGAAGCCAAGCTGGTGGAAATTTCGAGCAATCCCAGCACCAAAAAAGGCATTGATTGGTCGGGCACCCTGTCAGGGCAAAATGTTACGTTCGGCAACAATTTGAATGCAAATCCAACGACCGTTGCCCCCGGCTATAACGCTGGAACAGGCGGAAGCGCGACGAACGGGCTTGGAGGTCTCGCCCAGGAACTGGGCTACTTGGTTAATAAGCCGAACGCCGTTGCCAATACTGCTGCCGGCTTTGGGACCATTGGCTTTTTGAATGCCGACGGTGTGAACGCTGTGATTTCCTTCCTGAACGCGTCCGCCGAAGCACAGGTTGTTTCCACCCCGCGCATTGTGACGCTGGACAATGAAGAAGCGAGTATTTCTGTCACGCGCGCCTTTCCCGTGATCAATGTGACCGCGAGCACGGCGAACACGACTGCCGGTTCCACGATTGCCTACACCAACGTCGGCGTCACCTTGACAGTCACACCCCGCATTTCGGCCAATGATTATATCTGGCTCAAAGTTGTCCCTGACGTGTCTCAGTTTTTCAACAAGGACAGCCAAATCATCAATGGTGCAGTTTATCAAGCTGATGTATTTGATTTCCGCCACATCGAAACCCAGGTCATGATTCCCAATGCCAATACTCTGGTCATGGGCGGCATGGTCCAAAACAATCCCAATACTTCTTATAACAAAGTGCCGTTCCTGGGTGACATCCCGGTTCTGGGATACGCCTTCCGGAGCGAAAACAAATCTATAAGCAAGGACAATCTTCTAATCTTCATCACTCCGACGATTGTCAAGGACACCGACTTTCAGCCGAGCACGACCGAGTTTCTCAAATCGCGGCCGAATACCATGAAAGCCCCGCTGAACCCGAACAGCATGTGGGAAGGTGCGGCGCCTTATGATTGGAGCAATCCCGGCAACACGGATCCCGCCGAGAAAGTTCTTAACCAGAATGCGGGGCAATAACAGCCGTCGCGAAACTTGACTCAACGGCGCGTTCCCGGAACGCGCCGTTTTTCTTTTGGCAGGATCCCGATTCCCAATGGGTGGGTGCGCCGCGGCGGCCCTGCCACCAAATTAGGATACAGCCTCTCTTTTCAGCCGCTGGCATCTTCCTGGGCGAGTCGCTTCAGGTAATCAAAGGAATAAATCCCCGTCGCGTGACCGTCCGCCCAGACCGGTTGAAGCGCGTAACCGCCCACGGTGGTGAGGCGGACCAGCTCAAACGCCGCCGCCGGGAGCGGTCGCTCCGGATTTTTATAAACCTTCCCCAGAACGTCCGTCTCGCCTTTGCAGCCGGCGCAAGGACAGCCCCTTCGGAGTTTCTCCAGGCGGATGAAGCTTTCACCGCCGTCCTCCCATTTGAGGGCCAGTTCTGCGCCGATAATTTGAATGTCCATTGGACGCATCGCGCGAAACTTAGGATCTGCGACGGGCGGCGTCCACATTTTCCTCTTCGTGCCGCTTCTGCCATTCTGCTTAACTCCCTTGGAAAGCCGAATGGTTCGTCAAAGCGCCATGCGCTGATTCAGGGGCGACCGGAACGACGCCGTTGCCCGAATGAGCGGCTTTCGATTTCGACGACGGCATTCCAAATCAAAATCGCTCGTTTGTCACACTTCTTGGCACTATCGAGCAGGCTCCTATTCGAAAGCGAACAGGCTGCTACGTTGGCATATCCCATGCTGAAAGGCATGCGGACAACAACTTGTCTGTAACGTTATCTTTTACTAATTAGTATGCTGATTCGCTTGAAACTTGCCGGCATGCCAAAGCTGGAGCGTGCCTTCACGCTGATCGAAGTGATGATCGGGTTTTTCATATTCGGGCTGGTGACGGCGGGAATGATCTACGGCTATGTGGAGGCCAACCGGATGGCCGAATGGAGTTCGCAGTCGCTGGCGGCCATGTCGTATGCCTCGCA
>DATNHI010000198.1:0-6748 GCA_035605035.1 Verrucomicrobiia bacterium | reverse complement strand
TGCTGCCGACGACGGTCGTCTGGTCAACCGGCGGCACAGTCACGCTCACCGGCACATTCACCGTCAAAGTCGCGGTGTTGGTGACTGAATTGCCAGCGGCGCCGCTCACAATCACGGTGTAAACGCCAGCCTGGCCGGTAGTCACACTGTTCAACGTCAGGCTGCTGGCGTTTCCAACCACCGAACCACCAAACAGCCATTGATAGGTCAGACCGGTGCCCGTCGCCGTGACGCTGAAGGTCACGTTGCTGCCAACGACGGTCGTCTGGTTGACTGGCGGCACAGTCACGCTCACCGGCACATTCACTGTCAAAGTCGCGGTGTTGGTGACCGGGTTGCCGGCTGCGCCGCTCACAATCACGGTGTAAACACCGGCCTGGCCAGTGGTCACATTGTTCAACGTCAGGCTGCTCGCGGTTCCAATCACCGAACCGCCAAAGAGCCATTGATAACTCAAGCCAGTTCCGGTGGCCGTGACGCTGAAGGTCACGTTGCTGCCGACGACGGTCGTCTGGTCAACCGGCGGCACAGTCACGCTCACCGGCACATTCACCGTCAAAGTCGCGGTGTTGGTGACTGAATTGCCAGCGGCGCCGCTCACAATCACGGTGTAAACACCGGCCTGACCAGTGGTCACATTGTTCAACGTCAGGCTGCTGGCATTGCCGATGACTGAACCGCCAAAGAGCCATTGATAGGTCAGACCGGTGCCCGTCGCCGTGACGCTGAAGGTCACGTTGCTGCCGACGACCGTCGTCTGGTTAACTGGCGGCACAGTCACGCTCACCGGCACATTCACCGTAAGCGTGGCACTGTTGGTCACTGGACTCCCACAGGCCCCACTGACAACCACCGAGTAAACCCCGGCCTGGCTGGTCGTCACATTGTTCAACGACAGGCTGCTGCCGTTTCCGATCACCGAACCGCCAAGCAACCATTGATAGTTTAAACCGGTTCCTGTAGCTGTGACACTGAAGGTAACATTATTCCCGACGACCGTCGTTTGGCTGGCAGGCGGGATGGTCACCGTCACGGGCGCGTTCACTGTTAAAATCGCACTGTTGGTTACACTGCCGCAGGCACCGCTCACAATTACGCTGTACGTCGCTGCGTCGCTGGCACTCACATTGTTCAAGGTCAGGCTGTTGCTGTTCTGGCCGGAAATTGGAGTTCCATTTTTCAACCATGCGTAGCTGAACGGGCCGGTCCCCGATGCCGTCGTGGTGAAGAACGCGCTGTCACCCGGACAATCCGTCACGTTGTTCAATGGCGTCGCTGTGACCAGTGTGTTGACTGTCAAAGTCGCGCTGTTGGTGACGCTGCCCATTAATCCGCTGACAATTACGCTGTAAGTTGCCGCGTCGCTGGCGCTCACGTTGTTTAATGTCAGGCTGCTATTGGTCTGGCCGCTCATGGCCGCGTTGTTTTTCATCCACGCATAGCTGAAAGGTCCCGTCCCGGAAGCCACGGTGCTGAACACGACGCTGTCACCCGGGCAAACGGTCTGGGCCACCGGGCCCACTGCGCTAACCGGGATGGTGAGATTGGTGACTGCCTGAGAAGTGTTGCCCGAGAAATTGAAATTGGCTGGAAAGTTGGTCCCGCCGCCCACCAGATTGATAGTAATCTGGTGAGTGCTGCCATTGGCGTTGGTCCCGCCAACAACGAAACTACTGAGATTGAAATCCACCAGTACGGGGTACGGGTTGGTTGAAGATCCCAAATTGATATAAACCCCATACATATTCTGGGCGCTGTTCTCGAGGGTCAAATATGGGGAACCGATGGCTTCTCCCATCCACGTCGCATTGCCGGTCGAAGTGCTGACCCGGTAGATGTCGGTGTTCGTGCTGGTATTGCTTACATAAAGATTGCCGTCCTGCGCAAAACGGATGTTCTGCCCGGTGCCAAGGTTGTGAGCGCTGCCATAAGAACCAACTAAAGTCGCGGTCCCGTTGATGATGTTAATCGTGTACAATTTGCTCGACGTGGCTCCGAACAACGCTCCATCACTTGGCCGGAAGGCCAGCGATTCAATGCCACTCACGCTAAAGGCTGCAACTCTGCTCATTACGCCATTTGTCTTATTGAACGTCACCAAGGCTGTGGAATTTGATATTCCATATAACGCGCCGTTTGTGGGGCAGTAGGCAATGTCGTTAACAGTCGGTGCGCCAAGGGAGGAAATTCTGGTGAAACTGCCGTTCAACAAATTAATGGTGCCGAAACGGTTGGTTGCCTGATTGTACTCGACGGCATAGACGATGTTGCTCTGTGCCTGGGCCGACAAGCCAACTCCCCCCGCCGCCGCCAATATCAGGAGAGCTTTTGAAATCTTTTTTGACAGAGGTCCCGACCATGTTTTAAGCGTGAGAACGGTCATGATATTTCTTTGGCGATCTTTCCGCCAATCCCAAGCCGGACTGCGCCCCATTGGAATCCGGGTGCATGTTTCCAGTGGCTTGGACGACGTTTCCAGTGTCTGTCTATTTGCAGGACAGCAGTGTCCAATTATTTTCATATCAAACACATTTTTCACTCGTAAACCTTTCGTTTCGGTTTCAACGGTGTCCAAAAAGCGTTTTCTGTGCCAAAGAATGATACACGAACCAAAGGCGGTTTGACTTCCCAAGTGTCTCGAACTCTGGTGCATACGGTAGCTAAACCAATGGGAATCCCGATAAAACGTTGAGCTTTCCGGTTGGTGGATAGAAATTGAAGAAGGGATAATCGCGACGTGCGCTTCGCCCATTGGTATTCAACACCACGTCCTTAACGCTGCCGTCGTCAGAACTTCTGATTCCACCCTGGCGTGGCATATTTATCCCGTGCCAGAGCGGCGGCATTTCCCAGCGGCGGATGTTTCAATGGCGAGTCGGCGCCCCACGCCTCTTGCAACGCGGATTTCACTTTTTCGGCGGGTAGATTCAGGTTAGTCAGGAATTCAGCATGTACACGGTTCTTGCGGTAATCGGGTTGTTTCGACGGCATCCGCAAAACTTCGCTCACGAGCGCCAGGTTGAAGTTCAGGAGAAAGGTTCCGTGGAAGAGCAAGGAATGTTTCCGGCGGCGCTGGGAGTTGCCGGAGAATTTCAAATCACCCAGGCAAAGATCAGTATGGCCGCGCGCGGAGATTTCGGCGTTCGGAAAAAGTGACATGATGGCGCCGCGGTTGCGCTCCATAATGAACCGGTTTGCCGAGGAGATACTGTGGAGCGAGCCATCTTCCGCAATTTCCAAAAACAGGGCGTAGTTAAGGCAGCCGGGTCCTTGCACCACGGTGCCGCCGCCGGAACAGCGGCGGTAAATGGGGATTCCTTTTGTTTCAGAAACCGCAACGTTGACTTCGGCTGCAACTTTGTTTGCATAGCCAACGACAATGAAATATCGAGGTGATTCCCAGAACCGGAGAACTTCTTCAGCGGCCCCGTTTTCGCACCAGTCGAGCAATGCTTCGTCGAACGCGAGATTTTGCGCGGGCGTGAATAGCGTCAGGTCGAGCAATTTCATTTTGCAGTTGCGCTGATTTCGCTGGCGTTGACGTTTAAACTGGGCTTTAATGTTTGTGCGCGCTTTGCGTGACAAAAATAAGTGGGTAACACAGTGAGCATTCAAACAAAAGAAATTTACGGTTCGCGTTCCGCCCCGTCGTCCAGCAACGGCGACAAGTGGTCGGAATCGTTGCAGTCGGTTTTTGAACTGGTATTGGAGAGCCAGGGGCCGGAGCGGACGGCGCGATTGCTGGAGAACCTCGCCGAAAAGCTGCGTGCCGTGGCACAAAGCACCAGCCATGGTTTCAACACGCCATACATCAATACCATTTCGCCCGAGCGACAGGCCCCGTTTCCCGGTAATCGCGACATCGAGCGCTGCATCAAGAGCTACATCCGCTGGAATGCGATGGCAATGGTGGTGAAGGCGAATTCCACTACGAATGTGGGCGGCCACATCTCAACCTTCGCCTCGGCGGCGACGCTTTACGAAGTGGCATTTAATCATTTTCTGCGCGGACGCACGGAAGGTTTTCCCGGCGACATTGTCTATTTTCAAGGTCATGCTGCGCCCGGCATTTATGCGCGAGCGTTTCTCGAAGGACGGATCAGTGAGCGGCAGTTGCAGAATTTCCGGCAGGAGCTGGCCGAAGGCGGCGGGCTGTCGTCATATCCGCATCCGTACTTGATGCCATCCTTCTGGCAGTTCCCGACGGTTTCAATGGGCCTGGGGCCGCTGCTGTCGCTGTATCAGGCCCGTTTCAACCGTTACCTGCAGGCGCGCGGCCTGGTGAAATGGAAGGAAGAGCCGAAGCTCTGGGCGTTTCTCGGAGACGGTGAATGCGACGAACCGGAGACGCTTGGCGCCATCACGCTCGGCGCGCGCGAGAACCTCGACAATCTGATTTGGGTCATCAACTGCAATTTGCAACGGCTGGACGGCCCGGTGCGTGGCAACGGCAAAATCATCCAGGAACTGGAGAGCGTCTTCCACGGCGCCGGCTGGAACGTCATCAAAGTCATTTGGGGCACCGACTGGGACGATCTGCTCGCGCGCGACAAGTCCGGCCTGCTGCTGAAGCGCATGGAGGAAGCGGTGGACGGCGATTACCAGAAATATTCCGTCGAGCCGGGCAGTTACACGCGCAAGCATTTCTTCGGCAAATACCCCGAATTGCTTGAACTGGTCAATCACCTCATTGACGACCAAATCCGCAAATTGCTGCGCGGCGGGCATGACGCGCGCAAAATGTATGCGGCTTACAAAACAGCCGTGGAACACAAGGGCCAGCCGACGGTGATTCTGGCCAAAACCGTGAAAGGCTACGGTCTCGGCGAAGCGGGTGAAGGCCGCAATATCACGCATCAACAGAAAAAACTGAACGAAAAGGAACTTCGGGAATTCCGCGAACGTTTCAACATTCCCATCAGCGACGATGTCATTGCCGAGACCCCGTTCTTCCGTCCCGCACCGGAAAGTCCGGAAACGAAATATTTGCTCGAACGCCGCAAGGCGCTGGGCGGTTTTTTGCCCGAACGCAAGGTGACTGCGCCGCCGCTGGAAGTGCCGAAGCTCGACACCTTCGCCGAATTTTTCAGAGGTTCGACCACGGAAGCCTCGACCACGATGGCTTTTGTCCGTCTGATAGGTATGCTGTTGCGGCACAAGGCGATCGGCCGGCGGATTGTTCCAATCATTCCCGACGAGGCGCGCACGTTCGGGCTGGATGCGCTGTTCAAGGACATCGGCATTTATTCGCCTAAAGGCCAGCTTTACGAGCCGGTGGACAGCAAATCGCTGCTTTATTATCACGAAGCGAAGGACGGACAAATCCTGGAGGAAGGCATAAGCGAAGCCGGTTCGATTTCGTCGTTTGTCGCCGCGGGCACGAGTTACGCCACGCATGGCGTGGCGATGATTCCATTCTACATTTACTATTCGATGTTCGGTCCGCAGCGGGTCGGCGATCTAATGTGGGCCGCGGGGGACATCCGGGCAAAAGGCTTCTTGCTGGGGGCAACCGCCGGGCGCACCACGCTGAACGGCGAAGGTCTGCAACATCAGGATGGCCACAGCCTGTTGCATGCGAGCACAGTGCCCACGTTGCTGGCTTACGACCCGGCGTTTGCCTACGAGCTGGCGGTGATTGTCGCCGACGGTTTGCGCCGGATGTTTGCCGAAGGCGAGGAAATTTTTTATTACCTTTCGCTGTACAACGAAAACTACGCCATGCCGCCGATGCCGGCGGGAGTTGAAGACCGCATTTTGCAGGGCTTGTATAAATTCAAACCCGGCCCGGAAGGGAAAAAGCACAAAGCACACGTTTTCGGCAGTGGGCCGATTATCAATTCGGCGCTCAAGGCCCAGGAGATTCTGGCCGGGCGCTATGACGTGTCCGCTGATGTCTGGAGCGCGACCAGTTACAAGCTGCTCCGGACGGAAGCGTTGCGTTGCCAGCGCTGGAACATGCTGCATCCGACTGCAACACCCAAGAAATCCTACGTCGAGACGTTGCTGGCGAAAGAGCCGGGGGTCTTCGTCGCCGTGTCTGACAACATCCGCGCGGTGCCCGACCAGATTGCGCCGTGGGTTCCGGGCGGTTTGATGACCTTGGGCACGGATGGCTTTGGCCGGAGCGACACGCGGGCCCGGCTCCGGCGATTTTTTGGCATAGACGCGGAATCCACCGTCATCGCCACGCTCTACGCGCTGGCAGAAAAAAGGCAGGTTGACCGGCAGCTTGTCGAAAAGGCCATCAAGGATTTGGGGGTGAACCCGGAGAAGGTTCAGCCGCAGCTTGTCTGAATTTGCGTCGGGCGAGTTGTTTCTTGCCATTTCGCCAGGGGCGCGATTGAATATGCAAATACGGCAGGCTGGGTAGCTCAGTTGGTAGAGCAGAGGACTGAAAATCCTTGTGTCGGCGGTTCGATTCCGCCCCCAGCCACCAGTTTTGATAATTGGGGATCAGGGCGCTGTGAATGAAATGCCGTATCTGAGCCCAACCCGGTTCTCTATCAGTGTTAAGTTAGCAACTAACTCAACAGGCTTGGATTTTGGTTAAACGTCTTCAGCACGAACTCGCCAAAGAGGGTATTGGCCCATGCGAACCAAGAACGAGTGAACTTGGTGGGATCATCCTTGTTAAACGCCTCGTGTATGAAGCCGGTGCCGGCGTGAGTTTTTTGCAATGTGGTAAGGCATTGTCGAATTTCGTGGCCATTTGTGCTCGTTAAACCTTGAACGATCAAACCCAACG
>DATNHI010000197.1:0-10966 GCA_035605035.1 Verrucomicrobiia bacterium | reverse complement strand
GTGTGCCGCTTCGCAGGACGGTTGCGTCAATGCGCACGGAGTGACGCGCCCTGCCACAAACATCGGGTGTCCGATGTCGGATGTTGGATGTTTGTTTCATTTCACAGCATGGGTTCTGGCGCGTGGGTCGCGCGCCGGTTGGAAGGCCACCGCAAATTTTCTCAAAAATTCGGCGCGTTCCTTCTGAAATCGGGGATCGGAAACCGGCCGGCCCATGATGAGGCGGGTCAATTGGGGAAACGCCGCCGGAAACATCGTCAACGACCGCATGGCCAGCATCACATGGCGCGGGTCGAGTCCAGGGGAGATTTGGCCACGCGCCTGCCGCTGCCGGATGCGCTCCAGGCCGCGTGCCGTCGCCGCACGCCGTTTTTTTTCGTCAATCAACCTTTTGTCGGCCTCCTGCAACGCCTCCCATTCCAGCAGGCGGACCCAGTTCGTGTCATTGCAGGCGGCCTCGAACCAAAAGGCAAGGCTTTCCGCCGGGTCGCCCGACAACGTTTCGGCCCAGGCCTGCCGCTCGGCCATTTTCAGGCGCAACACTTCGCGAAACAAATGCTCTTTGTCGCCGAAATAATGGTAGAGCATCCGTTTGTTGATGGCCGCGCGCTGCGCAATCGCGTCCACGCGCGCCCCGGCAAACCCGTGGGCGGCGAATTCCCGGAGCGCGGCGGACAGGATGCGCTCGCGCGTGCGTTCGGGATTGCGTCCCGCCTGCGCGGACGAAGCCGGTTTCAGGGGCAGCGCGGCCTTGCGAACAGGCGCCAGCATCTGCCGGTTGTGCCGTTCAAGCGCTGCGGCGCGGCGAAGGACCGCCGTGCCGCCGTTCAACCGCGTGGATTTGACCATACGCTGGATAAGTAACCATCGAGTTACTTAAAATGCAAGCCCGATTATCGCGGATCAGGGGGGGGCTTCTCCCGGTGCCAGGGCGTGCTTTGTTCGTAAGCGTGCCCGAGGCGCAAAAGGATTTCCTCGCCGAACGGCTTGCCGAGCAACTGCAAACCGATGGGCAGTTTCGGGCTTTGAGTGAACCCGCACGGAAGGCTGACACCGCAAATGCCGGCCAGGTTGCAGGAAATCGTGAAAATATCGCTCAAATACATCTGCAACGGGTCGTCGGCTTTCTCGCCGATCTTGAACGCTGCCGTCGGCGAAGTCGGCGTGACAATGGCGTCCACGTTTTCAAAGGCTTTCAGAAAATCCTGACGGATGAGGGTCCGGACTTTTTGCGCGCGCAGATAATAGGCGTCGTAGTAGCCGCTGCTCAAAACGTAAGTGCCGAGGATGATGCGCCGTTTCACCTCCGCGCCGAAACCCGCCCCGCGCGTCTTGGAATACAATTCAATCGGATCATTGCCGTCCACCCGCGCGCCGTAACGAATGCCGTCGAACCGCGCCAGATTCGCCGACGCTTCCGCGGTGGCGATGATGTAATAAGTCGCCACGGCGTAATCCGTGTGCGGCAGGGAGATTTCCACAATCTCCGCGCCCAGTTTTTCAAACTGCTTAACCGCCGCGTCCACCGCAGCTTTTACCTCCGCGTCGAGACCCCCGACCATGTATTCCCTGGGCAAACCGAGTTTGAGTCCTTTGATGTCACCGGTCAGCGTCGCGGTGTAATCCGGCACGGGTTGCGGCACACTGGTCGAGTCGCGCGCGTCGGGTCCGCTGATGACCGACAGCATCGTCGCCGCGTCGCGGATGTTTTTGGTGAAGGTGCCGATTTGATCGAGCGACGACGCGAAGGCGACAAGCCCGTAACGTGACACGCGGCCGTAAGTCGGTTTCAAGCCGACACAACCGCACAGCGCGGCGGGTTGGCGGATGGAACCGCCGGTGTCCGAGCCGAGCGCGGCAATGGTCTCGTCCGCTGCGACCGCCGCCGCCGAACCGCCGGAGGATCCGCCCGGAATGCGCGTCGGATCCCACGGATTGTGCGTGACGCCGAACGCGGAATTCTCCGTCGAGCTGCCCATCGCAAATTCGTCCATGTTCAACCGGCCAAAAACAATGGCGCCCGCCGCCCTCAGTTTCTCAATGACCGTTGCGTCGTAAGGCGAAACGAACCGGCCGAGGATTTTCGAGCCGCAATTGAGCGGCTGATTTTTGACCGCGATGACATCTTTGATGGCCACCGGCACGCCGAGGAGCGGAAGGCCTGCATTGGCGCCACCTTGGGCAAGCAGTTTGTCGGCAGCTTCGGCCTGGGCGAGCGCGTCGGCGTCGTCATGGCTGATGAAAGCGTGAATTTTTCCGTCCACGCGGGCGATTTGGTCGAGGCACGATTGCACCGCCTCGCGCGCGGAGACTTTGCGCGTGGCGAGTTCGGCGGTGAGTTCGGAAATGGTGAGTTGATTCAGCATTTTTAACCGCGGATTTCGCGGATTTCGCGGATGTCATCATTCGACAATCTTCGGCACGATGAACAGGCCGTTGGCCCTGGCGGGCGCATTGCGCAGGGCTTCATCGTGCGGTAGCGACGGGCGGATTTCGTCGGGGCGCGTCACGTTGACCATCGGCACGGCATGGGCAGTCGGCTCGACGCCGGCGACCTCCAGTTCCTTCAATTTTACAATGTAGCCGAGGATGTCGCCAAGCTGGCTGGTGAGTTTCTTTTCTTCGTCGGGCGTGAGCGCGAGTCGCGCCAGGTGCGCGACATATTTCACATCAATTTCAGCGGATGCCATGCCAAGAGGCTAAAGTTCAAAGTTCAAAGTTGAAAGTCCAAAGTCGCGAACACGGGCGTTTACCAAATCCAAGTGACCCAGGCCCAAACGATAAGTCCCTGAACAATATAACTGGCGATGTTGGCAACAGATGAAAGTTGAAAGAGGTTTTCCACACTATCATCTCGAGTAAGAAATCGTAACGCACCAAACTCCGCCATGATGCTAAATAAACATGCGGTGAGAAATGTAATGACCACGAAAAGCGCGAAATTACCCGATACGAGGCGCTCAAAAAAAACTTCCAGTATTCTGTTTATCGAAATCCTGCCGAAGGTCGGAAGTGCTTCAAGAACTGCGTCGAAGGTGAATAAAACGAACATGCCTGCCAAGAAAGAGGCGCACACGGCATAAATGACATCACTAAAGTCAGGGCGGTTCGGATTCCCTGAAAAGCGGCGATAACAAAAAAATTTAGTAGCGAGGGCGGCTATGCTTGCAACCGGGAACATCCCCAGTGAAAAATACGGCGTATAGAATCCTGGAAAATCATGGACATTGGCTGCGAGCATGCAATCACCATCACTCTTCATCAAATTTCCGTTTGACGAGGGCTTCGAGCTCGGCGAGGGCTTGCGGCGCGTCCGCGCCGTGGGCGTGGATGATCAATCGGCTTCCGGGCCCGGCGGCGAGCATCATCAAACCCATGATGCTTTTGCCGTTGATTTTTTCGCCGTCCTTTTCCACAAAGATGTCGCAGGCAAACCGGTTGGCGGTTTTGACGAACAGTGCGGCCGGCCGGGCGTGAATGCCCAGCTTGTTCACGATGATCAACTCTTTGGTGATGGCTTCGCCGTCCGGCGTTTTTTTCGCGCTCATCGGTTTGCTCCGGGCGAGTTTAATTGCCACCGTCCGCTTGCGCCACCTAAATTTAGCGTTACTCCGGCGGCGGCGTCTCGGACGACATTTGCGCGATGAGGCGCTGGTTTAATTCCTGCGCGGCATTCTGGCCGGACATTTTCAACTTGGTCTGGAACGCGGCGACTTCAATGAGCCGCGCGAGGTCGCGGCCCGGCCGGACGGGAATAACCACGTGCGGAATGTCCACGCCCAGAATTTTTACAAATTCATTTTCCATGCCGACGCGGTCCACCTCCTGGACGTCGTCCCAAGGCTTGAGGGTGATGACCAGGTTGAGGTTTTTTTCCTTGCGAATGCTTTTGACGCCAAACATGGCGGCGACATTGATGATGCCGATGCCACGCACCTCCATGTGGTTGCGGGTGAGTTCCGCGCTGGTGCAGGCCACCTCGTGGCCGTCCACGAGCGCGACCTTGACGACGTCATCGGCGACGAGGCTGTAACCGCGTTCGATGAGGGCGAGGACGGCCTCGCTTTTGCCGATGCCGCTCTCGCCGCGAATGATGACGCCCACGCCGAGGATGTCCACCATGCTGCCCAATTCGGTGCCGCGTGGCGCGAACATGGTTTCGAGCTTCAACGTCGCGCTATTGATAAATTTCATCGTCACCAGCGGGCTTTGGAAGATCGGCACTTTCGCCTCCTCCGCCGCCTTCAGAAATTCCGCATCGGGACGGAAACCGCGGCTGAAGATGACGCACGGAATTTTGTAGGCGAACAAATAGGCATAACGCGCCTCGCGTTGTTTCTTCGAGAGCGAGCGCAGGTAATACACCTCCGCGTTGCCCATGACCTGCACGCGCTTGTAGGCAAAGTATTGCGTGAACCCGCTCAACGCGAGGCCGGGCCGGTTCACGGTCGGCTCGCGGATGACGCGCCGCAAATTCGCCGCGCCGGCGACGAGCTTCATTTGCAGCGCGTCGGTGTGTTCCTTGTAAAATTGTTCAACGGTGACGGTTTCGTGTTGCATGGCGATTGGCGATCAGGATCAGGATTAAGATTAAGAAACAGCAACAGACAGCGCAGGCAATTTCCTGACGATCATCTTAATCATAATCTTACTCTTAACCGCGTTCTCAAGTTCACAAATTAAACTCCGGCCCCAGGTAAATCTCGCGCGCCTTCGGGTCGTTCGCCAGAAATTCGGACGAGCCTTCCACGAGCACCTGTCCCTTGTGAATGATGTAGCCGCGGTCAATCAATTTCAAGGTTTCGCGCACGTTGTGGTCGGTCACCAGAATGCCCAGCCCGCGTTCCTTCAAACGCCGGATGATCTTTTGCACCTCATAAACCGCAATCGGGTCAATGCCGCTGAACGGCTCGTCCAGCAGCATCAATTTCGGGCTGGTCACCAGCGCGCGGGTGATTTCCAAACGCCGCTTCTCGCCGCCGCTGATTTGGTACGCCTTGCTTTTGGCAATCGGCGTCAAATCCAATTCCTCGAGCAGGTATTTCAGGCGCACCGCCCGTTCGTCGCGCGACAGCCTGCACGTTTCAAGGATGGCCAGGATGTTTTCTTCGACGGTCAATTTGCGGAAGACGGACGGTTCCTGCGTCAAATAACCTATGCCCAGCCGCGCGCGCCGGTGCATCGGCAGCCGCGTGATTTTGCGGGCCTGAAATTTCACCGCGCCGGTATCGGGCTTCACGATACCGACCACCATGTTAAACGTGGTGGTTTTGCCCGCGCCGTTCGGACCGAGCAAGCCGACGATTTCCCCCGCGCCTACGTTCAAGGAAACTTCGTCCACCACACGGCGATGATTATACTCCTTCACCAGCTTTTCGGTGGCGAGCAGCACGCCGTTCGAGGATGGCGCGGATTCAGTCATTCGTCATTCCTTCGACTTGGTCAAATTATTCGTGTTCGTCAACGTCAAGCTCCGCTCGGCCGGCGGCGAATTGGTTCCGGCGTTTGGCTTAATGAGGCTTTGGCGGGGCGTCATCATTACGTTTTCAGTATTGATTTTACGGGTGGTCAGGTTCAAGACGATAGGTTCGCCGGTCATGACGAAATCCGCGTTTGCCACTTTTGCGTGGCCCGAGAGCGTGACTGATTCGTTCGTGATTCCGTCTTTCACCTCATAGCTGTAAACCGTCTTGTCGCAGGTCGCATGGTTGGTCTGGCTGCGGTCGTCCAGGAAATCAATGACCACGTTCGTCTCGGCAACGATGTGGTTCACGTGTTCGCCGGGGTGCGGCAAATCCGTAATCAGCCATTCGCTGGTCAGTTTCATTTCCGGGTCGTCCACCCGCACGTGACTATGATAGGTCACCTCCCGTCCCGCCATGTCAAATTCACCACGGTCCGCTGAAATCAGCGTCTGCGTTGTGGGCGGCAGCGAACCGGGCTGGGCGTTGGTGGCCGCCGGCGCGGAAACCCCCATGGCGATGTTCGCGGCGGCCGGCAGGGAAGCTTTAACCGCGGCGTTTGTGGCTGTTGCCACGACAGCGTTTGTGTTCGTCTGGGCGCACAGCATCCCCGTGTTCGCCAGGGTGAGCAATGCGATGAGGCAAGCAATTCTGACGTGCCAGTTTTTCATTTCATTGTCTTTTCAATCGTCGTCAGCACGTTGTTTGAGATGGTGAGCTTGGAATCGTTCTGCCGCCACAAAAAACCGTCGCCTTCCACGCGGTACTTCCCGTCACCGGTCTGCGCCGTCAAATGCCCCGGCGAACTCGCCGTGTGATTGAGCGTATCATAAACGCACTCCGGCGCGTTCACGATCATTTCCGGTTTGCCGCCCGCATCGAACGTTTCGAGTTTGAGCTGCCGGATGGCGAGCAGTCCGCCGGCCAATGGCTGCGCTTCCGCACCCGACAGCCGCGATTTCATCTGCTGCTGGTTCGGCGGTTCGAAGTATTCGACCGACGTGAAATCGCTCGCGCGCTGGACGCCGCTCGGTTGCGCGCGCCCGTTCGGCATAGCAAAAAACAAAATCGCGCTGGCGGCCAGAAGCCGGGTGATGAGTGATGGGTGGCGGGTGACGGGAATCGTCATCAGCCGCGCGTCTGCTTTTTTCTCGTCACGTGCCACACGTCACCTGTCACTCCTGATAATGGGCGACAATGGAATCCCATTTCCCTTGCGCCTGCAAAATCATTTCCGCCACTTCGCGGATCGCGCCCTGCCCGCCCGGCGCGCGCGTCACGTAATCCGCCGCCGCCTTCACTTCCGGCCGCCCGTCGGCCACCGCCACCGCAAAACCGGCGCGCCGCAGCGGCCCCAAATCCACCACGTCATCGCCCACAAAACAAACCGCGCTCCAATCCAGCTTCGTCCGCCGCAAAAGTTTTTCGACCGCGCCGGTCTTGCCCGTCCGGTCGCCTTGCTGGATGAGAAAATCAATTCTCAACTCGGCGGCGCGCGCTTCCGTCACCGGCGATGGCCGTGCCGAAACCCACCCGACTTTGAAGCCGGCCCGGCGCAAAAATATCAGGCCGAGGCCGTCGCGGATGTGGAAGCGCTTGATTTCCCGCGCGCCGCCGATGAACACCGCGCCGTCTGTCATCACGCCGTCCACGTCGCACAGGAACAACTTTATCCGCTTCAGCCGCGTTGCGAGTTGTTTGGAAACTTTTGCCACGATTAAATTTAAGCACCAAGCGCCAACATCCAACATCCAGAGAAATTCCAAACTTCAAATTCCAAACTTTGTCCGCACGCGGCTTTTTGAAGTTTGGTGCTTGAAGTTTCTCTGGAGCTTGGAGCTTGGAATTTGGGGCTTTTCATTTCACTGCGTTGAACACTTTCAACAGCCTTCGCAGCAGCGCCGGCATTTCCGCCAGCGGAATCATGTTCGGTCCGTCGCTCAAGGCGCGGTTGGGGTTGGGATGCGTTTCAATGAACAGGCCGTTTGCGCCGGCGGCGAGCGCCGCGCGGGCGAGCACCGGCGCAAATTCGCGCTGGCCGGACGATTTGTCGCCGCCGCCACCGGGCAATTGCACCGAATGTGTCGCATCGAACACCACCGGACAGCCCAACCGCTGCATCAGAGGAATCGAGCGCAGGTCAGCGACCAGATTATTGTACCCGAAAGTCGTGCCGCGCTCCGTGAGCAGGATTTTTTTTGCGCCTGCGCGCCGGGCCTTTTCCACGACCTGCCCCATTTCGGCCGGCGAAAGAAATTGGCCTTTTTTCAGGTTCACGATTTGGCCGGTCGTCACGGCGGCTTCAATCAAATCCGTCTGGCGGCAGAGGAACGCCGGGATTTGCAGAATGTCCACCACCTCGCCGGCGACGGCGGCCTGGGTCTCGGTGTGGATGTCCGTCAACACCGGCACGCCGGTTTTCTCGCGTACTTTGGCGAGCACGCGCAAACCTTCGTCCAGGCCCGGCCCGCGAAAGGAGTTGGCCGAGGTGCGGTTGGCCTTGTCGAAGCTGGCCTTGAAGACGTAAAAAATGCCAAGCGCCGCACAGGTTTTTTTCAGCGCAGCCGCGACGTGCAGGCACAGCTTTTCATTTTCAATCACGCACGGCCCGGCAATCAAAAACAACCGGCGCGGCGAATTGAGGGCTTTCCAGATGGCGGCGTCATTGAGCACGGGGGAGTTTTAGCAGCGAAACAAGGGAAAGTAAATGACATGAAACCAAGCGATCAATCTTTCACATTTCCCTTTATCCATTCACTCCATTTTCTGCCATCGAGGCCAAAGTCTTGTTTTGTGCTCTCGGCCAGACTTTGGGCAATGGAGTCCGGGAAATATTTCGAGAAATCTGGCGGAGACATCTTCCATCCCCCGTCCGGCCTGAGCTTTTGCGGAAAATCAGCTTTCAACAAGTCCGCCAATTCGAGCAGTGCTTGGCGGTTGCCAATTTGATGCAGAACATCTATCGCTTCTCGACGCATGAATGCCGAGTCCGATGACTTGGCCATTTCTGACATAGCGTTAATGACCAGTGTATTTTTGAATTTGGGGAGAATATGAAAAATTTCCACCTGTTCAGAGGCATACGCATCATTGTGCAACAAATCCAAAAGTTCTTTGGCGGGATCTGCACTGTTAAGCTGGATCAACGCGAGGTTTGCCTTCCTGATCAAGTCCGGGGCGTGATCCGTTTTTAGATATGCTTTAATTGGTTCTACGGCTCGTTTGTCACCGATATTCGAGAGCGCCTCCAGGACCGCCCGGGTTTCCACTTCCATGACATCCCTTCCGAAGCTTTCTTTTTTGGGATGCTCCAGCTTTGCAATTAGGATCGGAACCGCCGCTTCACTTTTCAGCTCGCCTAACGCGTCGATCACGAAACAACCGGCATCGTCTTTGTCATCCACTTTCTTCAGCACGATAGGAACGGCCCGCTGATCTCCTATTTTTCCCAACGCTTCAACCGCCCAAACCCAAACAAGATTCGGTTTTCGATCAACAAGGCCGATAAGCGCGGGAACAGCTTTCTTTACTTGTTGGTTACCAAAGCACCAGCATATGTGACGAATGGGCTCTTCCATGATGTCGAGTGCGTCCTCATCAGGAGATTCCCACGATGATGACGGTATTTGCGTTGAAGATGTGACGCCGCTTCCATCAAGAGCACGACTGTCAATTAATTCAACCAGTTCCGTAACCACCCACTGCTGCGAGGGATTGTCCTCCAAATACACACCAAGAAGTCGCGCGGCGTTGTACCGGTGTCTTACATTTCCTGATTTTGACTGCTGCTTTAGAAATTCTCTGGCTTCGGGAGCATCACCCAGGAGGAAATACGCTGCACACATCCTGCCATACAGGTTTGCCTTGCCATTCAGCATGAAACTCTTCCATTTAGCGGCATCTTCCTTCTTAAAGTGATATTCGTAGGATAATTCGGCCAGCCGTAGATAAGTTTGAACATCGTCGTCCATGTTGTCAAAAGCATGGCCGGGTTTTGAGACAACTTTAATGGCCTCGTCGACCGTGATGTTCTTCGTTTGGTTAGCGGCTTCGCAGGCCACGGCGGCTGCCAGTATGGCACCGGCAAGGACTATGACTTTATATGTCATTTGCTGCTGGAACTAAATCACCGTTCCGTGCGGGATGACGGCGTTTTTGGGGATGATGACGATGCCGTCGCGGATATAATAAAGTTCGTGGTCGAGTTTCTCCGGTTTGCCGGCAGGCGAAATCGTCACGTTGTTCCCGATGCGCGAGTTCTTGTCAATGATGGCGTTTTCGATTTTGCAGTTCGAGCCGATGCCGATGCGCGGCTTGCCTTCGCGCGCGAACGCTTCGACGGATTCCTGCGATTCGTAATCGTCGCAGCCGAGGATGACGACACGGTTCAACTCGGTGCCGGCGCCGATGACGGTGCGCAGGCCGATAATGCTCCTGGTAATGCGCGCCGGATTGATGATGCAGCCATCGGCGACGAGCGCGTGGTCGATCTGCGCGCCGTTGATTTTGGAACTGGGCAGTTGCCGCGGACGGCTGTACATGGGCGCGCTCATGTCGAAGAAATTGAACCGCGGCAGGTCGGAAACGAGGTCGAGGTTCGCCTCGAAAAACGAGCGGATGGTGCCGATGTCCTCCCAATAGCCCTGGAAAATGTAGGCGAACACCCGGCGCGAGCTGATGGCGTGCGGGATGACGTGCTTGCCGAAATCGGTCAGCGGATTGTCCAGCAATTCACGGATCAGGCTGCGGTTGAAAACGTAAATGCCCATCGAGGCGAGGAACAATTCGCCGTCGCCTTTGATGCCAAATTTTGCGTACCATTCGGACGGCAGCCGGAGCGAGTCAAGCGTGGCGGGGTCGGCCGGTTTTTCGGCGAACCGCGTGACGCGGCGATCCTCGCCGATTTGCAGGATGCCGAACGATGGCGCGTCCTGCCGGTTGACGGGAATCGTGGCGATGGTGATGTCCGCGCCGGTCCCGGCGTGCTGGCCGATGATGCGGCGAAGATCCATCCGATACAACTGGTCGCCGCTGAGGATGAGCAGGTAATCGAAATCGTTATTGAGAAAGTGTATGAGATTCTTCCGCACGGCGTCGGCGGTGCCTTCATACCATGACGTGTCGGTGAGCGTTGGCTGCGCCGCGAGGACTTCCACGAAGCCGCTCGAAAAGTGGTCGAATTTATACGTTCCCGAAATGTGTTTGTGCAGCGAAGTGGAATTGAACTGCGTCAGAATGTAAATGCGCCGGAATCCGGAGTTGATGCAGTTGGAAATCGGGATGTCCACCAGCCGGTATTTGCCGGCCAGCGGTACGGCGGGCTTCGCCCGCTCCTTGGTGAGCGGGAACAGCCGCGTGCCCTGCCCGCCGCCCATGATGACGGAGAGGACGTTGCTGACGTTGATAGACTGGCGGACGCTGTGCAACATAGCTGAATGGCACAGGCAATATATTGCTGACCATAGCCGGAGGGCAAGCAACGGATTTGTGAATTGACTCGGTCA
>DATNHI010000196.1:0-31100 GCA_035605035.1 Verrucomicrobiia bacterium | reverse complement strand
AGCCGTCTATTTCCAAGGCGATCTGGGTTCATGGGGGGACGCTCGCCCCACGAAGTTGCTGATGAGGCAACACTCACCAAGACGGCACCGCCGTCATTTCACTTTTCCGCCGCCGTCCTTTCGCCTAACCTGCCGCTATGTTCAAACCAGCCGACTTGTTTGACCTCAACCAGACCGAGCACGCCGCCATCTTCGACGGGTGCAAATTCGCCTGGGACGCCCTCAAGAAAATCGAAGGCTACCTCACCGCGAATTTGAAACCGGAACTGCGAAACAAATGCGACGGCCGCGCCTACATCGGCGAAAAAGTATTCATCGGCGAAGGCACCGTGCTCGAGGACGGCGTGATGATCAAAGGCCCGGCCATCATCGGCAAAAACTGCCAAATCCGCCACAACGCCTACATTCGCGAAAACGTCATCATCGGCGACGATTGTGTCGTGGGCAACTCGACTGAAATCAAAAACTCCCTGCTGTTCAATCACGCCGTCGCGCCGCACTACAATTACGTTGGCGACTCGATTCTCGGCCACAAGGCGCACCTGGGCGCGGGCGTGAAAATTTCCAACTTCAAGATGCTGCCCGGCAACATTGAGGTGGAGATGGACGGCCAGCCGTCCGACACCGGCCTGCGGAAATTCGGCGCCCTGCTCGGCGACGGCGCGGAAGTCGGCTGCAACGCCGTGTTGAACCCCGGCAGTATCATCGGGCGCGGCGCGGTGATTTACCCGAACGTTTTCTGGCGCGGCATCCTGCCCGCGAACATGATTGCCAAGAACAAGGCGGGCATTGATGTCGTCGTCAAACGGCCGAGAGAAAGTTGAAATTAAAGGGCAAAAATGAATACAATCACATTCCTCGATTTAGCCAAGAAAGTGCTTGAAGAAGCAAATGAACCAGTGACGGTGGAAGAAATATGGGATTACCGCTTGAGTCGGCTTATGTGCCTGCTTACCGGGCGTATCATCACCAGTTACTGCCCAGAACCTTGCGGGTGCTGGTGCCGGGTTGCACGGGCTTTGATGCCCAACGGACCGATGACAAAACGCTGGTGATTCAATCCCAAGGTTCAAACATATTCTCCTGCGACGGCGTTGGCCCCATTCACATCGCCTATGCCTTCAGCGCTTGCGACCGGCTCCTGTCTGCCGGCTCGAAATACAAAAATGGCAGCCGCTGCAATTTTGGGCACCTTACCGTCGAAGTTCTGGAATCGGATGCATCGGATTTACCTTCCCGGGTTGCGTTCCATTTCGATACCTCGCTGGATTCGCCTGATTTCCGCTGGCTCTGGTTTGACTGGCGGAAATCTTCCAGCAAGCCCTTTAAGATTCCGGCCATCGGACAGACCGTCACGCTGTCCGGCCCACATCACTGACGCTGTCTATGTGTTTATGAGAAAAATGGATTCAAGTAATTCCAGGCGGAACACCGCGACGCGGGCGGCAACGGACCAAGCCGCTGTGCTCGTGCTTCGCCTGAAGGAAGCCGGCGACAAGCAGTTGTCGCTGGTGGGCGGCAAGGCGTTTAACCTGGGCAAATTGATCGCGGCGGGTCTGCCGGTGCCGCCTGGCTTTTGCGTCACGACGACGGCGTTCGATCACTTCCTGGCTTCGTGTCCGAGGCGGACTGAATTATCCAATCTGCTGGCGCAATGTTCCGGCGATGAAATCGGGCGGATCGCGGAATTGAGCCGAAAAATCCGTTCATGCCTTGCGGAGGATCAGCTTCCGGAGGCGGTGAAGGACGCGGTGCTGTCCGCGTGGCGGGAACCGGGCGGAGAACGGAGCTTTGCCGTGCGTTCCAGCGCGACAGTCGAGGACGCCGCCGGGATCTCTTTCGCCGGTCAGTTTGAGACGATTCTGAATGTGCGCGGGGCGGACGCGTTGCTGGAGGCCATCAAGACGTGCTGGCTGTCGCTTTTCTCCGAGCGGGCGCTTGTTTACGTGGCCCGGCAGCGGGTGCCTGCGAAGAAGGTCAGGATGGCGGTGGTGGTGCAGGAAATGGTGGAGGCCGAGCGTGCCGGGGTTGTGTTCACCGCCGATCCGCTGACGGGAGCAACCGACCGGCTCGTCGTGGAGTGCGTAAGCGGCCTGGGCGAAGGCTTGGTGCAGGGGACGGTTCAGCCGGAGCGGATGGTGGTTGAAAAGCGAACCGGGCGCGTGCTGGCTTTGCCTGAAAATAAACTGCTTTCGTGCGCAACTCTCAAAAACCTGTGCGACCTCGCCCGTCAGACCGAACGCCTCTTTGGTTCGCCGCAGGACATCGAGTGGGCGCAGCGGGATGGGGCGTTGTTCCTGTTGCAGTCCCGTCCGATCACAACCAAAGCTCCGGTCAAGACGTGGGAGGACCGGCAGGTCTGGAGCAATTTCAACACCGGCGAAGTGATGCCGGACGTGATGACGCCCATCACCTGGTCCTTGTGGCAATCGCTGTTGGGAGGCGTTGTGTTGCGTTCCGCCTCTCGCCTGCTGGGTGCAGATGCCCGGCACGCTCCGCTGGTTGGTCTGGTCGCTGGCAGACTTTACTTCAACGCCAATACACCAATGGCCGCGCTCAAACCATTTTCTTTCCTGCTCAAGAATGCTACGGACGTGGGCTTGGCGCTCGGAGGCGGACAGGTCGAGGCCTATCGGCAGGTGCTGGCCATCCCGCCGGAAGATCTTCCCGATTTGGGTTTCCGCTGGCCGAAATACATTCTCTCCTGGCCCCGCATTCTCTTCGATTTAATCACTCATTTGCCCCGCCAAGGCGAAGCGTGGATTGCCCGCTTCAAAACTGAAACAGACGAACGGGTTCGCGTGGACGTTGAGGCGATATCCACGCCGGAGTTGGTTCGTCTTTGCGTCCGGCTCATTCGGGAGCCTTTCAAGGGTGTGGATTTGCTCTACCTGGCGACGCCGACGGCGGTGCTGCCAGTGTTACATAAAGCCTGCCGCGATTGGCTGGGCGAGCCGGAGCCGGCGCTCGGCTACCGTTTGTTTTCGGCGTTGGGAGGCATGCCGACAGCAGAAGCCGGCCTGGCCCTCTGGCGGCTGGCGGTGTTGGCTCGCGCTGACCGCGACACCGAGGCTGCCGTGTCTTCCGAAAGTAATTGGCCACAGGTCCGCGACACGCTTCAGCGCACCGAATCCGGGCGGCGATTCCTGGCCGCCTGGCACATATTCATGGCCGAACACGGACACCATTGCCGCGGCGAACTCGAATTGTTCAACGCACGCTGGTCGGAAACGCCCGATTACGTTCTGGGGGTCGTGCGCGGCTATCTTCGCTCAATCGGCCAGTCCGATCCGCTGGAAAATCAGCGGCAACTCGCCGGCGAGCGGGAACGGTTGACGGAGCAATGCCGCCGGCGACTGGAGAACCCGATCAAACGCTGGATTTTTTCCTGGTCGCTGCGCCGCGCGCAAAAACTGGCCGTCTTTCGCGAGGAATTGAAGAACCAGTTTGTCCGGCGGTTCGCCTTCATGCGCCGCGTTCTCCTGGCCCTCGGCCAACGGCTCCCCGAGCACGGTAGCCTGTCCTGCCGCGACGACATTTTCTTCCTGGAAATTTCCGAAATTGAACCGGTCGCGACGGGCAGCGCATCGTTCGACTGGCGCGAACGCATCGCATTGCGCCGGCGGGAATACGAAAAGAACCTGAAGCTCACACCCCCGCCGTTCGTCGTCGGCAAGTTCGATCCAAACGCGCCAAATTGGCCGGTGGCGAACGCGGACGCGAAACTTTTGACCGGCATTCCGGTTTCTCCCGGCATCGTAACCGGTCCCGCCCGCGTGATTTTGCGCGCCGACAACCACGAGCAGGTTCTCGTCGGCGAGATCCTCGTCGCGCCGTTCACCGATCCGGCGTGGTCGCCTTATTTCATCGCCGCCGCCGGCTTGGTGGTGGAACAAGGCGGGATGCTCTCGCACGGCAGCATCGTGGCGCGCGAATACGGCCTGCCGGCCGTGACCAATGTGGCGGGAGCCACGCGGGTCATCCGCACGGGCGACCTGGTGCGGGTGGATGGAAACCGTGGCTGCGTAAGCGTCCTCAAGCGTCTAGCCGAAAATTCCACTGCGGAAATGCCACAACCAACCAACCCATGATCGCGCCGTTGGCAAAATTGATGGACTGGTCGGCCATTCAGGCTTTGTCCGTGATGATGCCGTCTGACCGTATGCAACATCTCCGGCTGGAGGAAGCGCTCGAATTCCTGAAGGGGCCGGAGTTCATCCCCGCCGAAAGCCAGCCGGCGCAACTCGATTTTGGTCCCGACGCCCCGGGCGGGCGCTTCCGCTTTCCCACACCGCGACCGTGCGAGTTCGCGGAGAACAATGTCGTTCATGGCCGGCAATATCGTTGCGCAGACGCCTGGCAGGAAAGGCCGGTGATCGCCTTGCTGCACGGTGGCGGTGACTTTCCCGGTTATCAGTTCGCATTTCACTTGTTCGCCCGCCGTTGCCAGCGGGCGGGATTCAATGCGGCGACCTTGGAATTGCCTTACCACTTTCAACGCCGTCCACGCCAGTATGGTCCACTGAACATCCTTTGCCAGTATGGTCCGGGGATCAGCCGGGATTATTTGCAGATGGCCAAGACCTATGCGCAGGCGGTGGCCGAAATCCGCAGTCTGAGCGGGTGGTTGTTGGCGGAAGGTTGCCCCGGCGTGGCGCTGGTGGGAGCTTCGCTCGGCGCTTACCTGGCAGGATTGACGGGGTGCCGCGATGCGCGTCTGGCCTCGATCGTTATGATCTTGCCAGCCGCGCGCATGGGTCTTTTGTTTTCGCAGGCGGAACGGGTCGGCAGGCGGCGCGTTCGAGAGGCGATACTGCGGCGGCGGGCGGCGTGTGAGGAACTGGACAGGACTCCGTTAAACCTGACCTCAGTCCGGCCGGCGATCTCCAAGGAAAATGTATTATTGATCGGAGGGATGTATGATCTAATGGTGTCGAGCGCCCCGATCGAACTCTGGCAGTCGTGGGGCCAGCCCGAGATCTGCCGATTGCCCCACGGTCATATCAGCGCAGCCGTAACCGCCTTAATGCTTGGCTTGCCGGACCGCATCCTGCGCTGGCTGTCGCCGCGGCTGGACAAAGCTGCACCTGTTTAATCGCATGAAATCATTCAATCGAAATCCTACCAGCCCTTTAAGATTCCGGCCATCGGCCAGAGTGTCAAGTTGTCCGGCCCGCGTTACCGTGACACTCGCGGAATCTCTTCGGCAGACCTTTGGCGTGTCTCGCAGAAACGATCAGCCAGGTTTTTAAGCGTTTCCTCCGGTTTCAGTTCAATCCTTTCCAGACCTTTCTGGGCACGGAACCAGGTCAGTTGGCGCTTGGCAAATTGCCGGGTCCGGATTTTCACCAACTCAATCGTTTCTGCTAAACCACGTTTGCCGCGCAGCTGTTCCACCACCTGCCGGTAGCCGATGGCCTGCATCGCCGTTTTGTTCTGTTCCAAGCCGTGTTTGAGCAATTCGCGCGTCTCGTCCACCAAACCGTGCGCAAACATGGCGTCCACGCGGGCGTTGATGCGGACGTGCAAATCGGCCAGTGCACGGGTCAAACAGAAAAATTCCAGCCTCTGACCTCTGACTTCCGACCTCTGACCTCTGATTTCCGAAAATGGCTTTCCCGTAAGCCGGATGACTTCCACGGCGCGGATGACGCGGCGCGGGTTTTTCCGATCAATTTTCTCGAACGTGTCAGGGTCGCGTTCGCGTAATTCGGCCAGCAGATTTTCCAGCGGCGTGAATTCCAGTTCGGCGCGCAATTTGGAGTCGGCGGACGGTGCCTCGCCCAGTCCTTCAAGAAAAGCTTTGAAATAAAGTCCGGTGCCGCCGCAGAGAATTGGCACATGGCCGCGCGACTGGATTTCCGCCGCGGCACGCTGCGCGAGCCGGGCGAATTGAGCGGCATCGAACGATTCTGTCAAATCGCAGATGTCAATGAGGTGATGTGGGACGCGGGCGCGTTCGGCGGGTGACGGTTTGGCCGTGCCGATGTCGAGTCCGCGATAGACCTGCATCGAGTCGGCGGAGATAACTTCGCCGCCGAGTCGTTCGGCGAGAAGCAGCGCGATCTGGGATTTGCCGACGGCGGTGGGGCCGGCGATTAGAACAAGACGAGAATTGAAGATAGAGGATTGAGGATGGCGAAATCCATCCTCTATCCTCCATCCTCCACCTTCGTTTTTGTTCATCGATCCTCCATCCTCTATTCTCGCTTCGCGGCAGGACGGCGCGCGAGCACGGCGGCAAGGGCAAGACCGGCGATGAAAACAGGGATGCTGACCAGCTCGCCCGGCGTGAGGCCGTAATGCATTTGGTCGGATGGATAATCACCGCGGAAACATTCCATGATCGTGCGGGTGATGGCGTAGCCGATGAGGTAAGTGGCGAACACCTGCCCGTCGAATTTTTTGTGCCGGAAAAGCCAGGCCAGAAGAAGGTAAAGAATGAAATTGTCCAGCGAGTCGTAAATCTCCGTCGGATGCACCGGCGCGCCATGAGTGGCATGATCGGCGGGAAACCGGATGGCCCAGGGCAGGCTGCACGCGCGGCCGTAGCAGCAGCCATTGAGCAGGCAGCCGATACGGCCGAAAACATTTCCCAGCGCGATGCTTGGCGCGAGCACGTCGGCGGTTCTCCACAGAGGCATTTTTTTCCAGCGCAGGTAAATAAAAGTGGCGAGGATCGCGCCGATCAGCCCGCCGTAATAAACCAGCCCGCCGTGTTGAATCATGAAAATTTCCGAGAGCGGCTGGTCGGCGAATTCGTCCTTCCAATACGTCGTCACATAGACGACGCGCGCGCCGATGATGGAGCCGAGCATCAGCCACAGGACGACATCGGTGATTTTTTCGCCGGGGATGTTTTCGCGGCGGGCGCGGCGGGTGGCCGTCCAAAGCCCGGCGAGGAAGGCCAGCGCAATCATCACGCCATACCAATGGATTGCGAAGGAGCCGAGTTGAAACGCAATCGGATGCACGAGGTTATTTACGATTTACGATTTACGATCTATGATTTGTTGCCGCGCCATGCCGTTCAAATCGTAAATCATAAATCATAAATCATAAATCACTAATGATTGGTAGCCACCGGCGGGGGCGCCGATTCCAGGGCCGAATCGGGCATCGGCGGCATCGGCGGCCAATTGGGCACATTGGCGACGAGATCGCGCCAGGTCTGGCGTTCGGCCGGGGTCATTTGCGACCAACGCTCGGCGTTCCTCAAAAATTCCCGTTTTTCAGCTGCATTCATGCTCGCAAACTTGGCAAAGGCCCGAATGCATTCGGTTCTTTGCGCCGCCGGCAAATTGTCAAACGTCTTCAAAGTTTCTTCCATTTGCTCCCGTTCGACGTCAGACAACGTGTTTAGCGTTTCCTGTTTTTCATCCGGGGTGAGCGCAAAAAAGCGGTTCACCTGCTCGGCGATTCGTTTGCGCTGGTCCTCGGGAAGCGCATTCCAGCGGGCCAATTCGGAATCCGGCGGAGTGCGTCCCCAATCACCTGGCGCGGGCGCGCCGTTGGTGGAACCCACCCGCGCGAAGTAGTGCAGCACGCGTTCACTATCCAGGAATTCCTGCTGCAACTGCTCCGGGAGGATAATCCATTGGTCGAGCCGGGATTGGACGAGGTCGCGCAAATCGTCCGGGACTTGCGCCAATTGCGCGGCGCGGTTCGTCGGCGACTCCCGCAGCAACGGCAGCAAATACCAGCGCAATTCCGTCGCGCGCAGGCGCAACTCGCGTTCGTTCGGATCAAGCTGCTCGTATTCCCGGATTTTGGCCTCGATCCCTTCCCGGATGGGCGGCGGGTAAATCGCCAACTGCTGCGCGCGTTCTTCCGGCGCCATCGCCAGCAGCGTGCGGAAAAATCCGATCGGCGCTGTATGATGGGGTGGAACGGAATTGGTTGAAGCCGAAACCAGTTTGATTGGCGGAGGAGGATTGGTGATCGTATTGGCGAACAGCGGAAACGCGGCCAGTGCCGCCACCAAGCCCATCAGCCATCCACGCGCCAGCCGCAACCGTTTCATTGGAGCAAGGCCGGCAGTTTGTCGTCCGCTTGCGAGGTTGTCTGGCCGAGGCGCACGGGTCATTGGATTTGTTTCGCGAGCTCCAGCAGTTTGTCGTCCGCCTGCGGGGTGGTCTGGCTCATGCGCTGGATCGCGTCAAAATTTTTCAGCGCCTCGACGCTCGGCATTGGTTGTGCCTGGGCCAGGAGCGCGATGTCCCTGGCGAGTCGGGTGCGCTTGTCGAATTCGTGATGTTGATATGCCAGACCGGCGAATCCCACAACCGCCACCGCCACGGCGGCCCGGGGGATGAGCACGCGCCAATACCAGGACCAGTCGCGCGCTCGGACGCCGCGCAACTCTTCGCGTTCGATGGCCTGAAGCACGCGGGCGGTGAAATTCGAGGGGACGGGTGCGTCCGGCACGCGGGCCAGTGCCTCACTCAGGCGCGATTCCAGCTTCATGTCAGCCTGCGCCTCCGGTTGCGCGCGCAGTTCCGCCCGTTCGGCCTCGGTCAGCTTCCGGCGCCAGGCCAGTTCGCGTAGTCGGTTTTGGAGCGGCTCATTTTTCATGGTGTCCTTTGAATTAAAAACCGTCCACGGGACAAAGTTGCGGCGGAAAATTTCAAAACCGCGTCTGTTCAAACCCCGCGAGATATGCTAGAACAACGGGGTCGAAATGCAAACAACCGCTGCCTCCGCCGGACCGCCCCGGCCCGCTGCCGCCGGGCTGACCTGCCGCCGGCGTTTTCTCAACGCCTGTGCGTGCCAACCTGTGGATCGTCCGCCGGTTTGGCTCATGCGCCAGGCCGGGCGCGCTTTGCCGGAATACCGCGCGCTTCGGCAAAAACATTCCTTTCTCGAACTGGTGCAAACGCCCGATCTCGCCGCCGAGGTCACCCTTCAGCCGGTCCGCCGGTTCGGATTCGACGCGGCGATTTTGTTCAGCGACATCCTCGTCACCGCTGAAGGTCTGGGGCAAAAATATCGCTTCGACGAAGATCAGGGCATTCGCATGGACTTCGCGCTGCGTTCGGCGGCAGACCTTGCGCGGCTCGACGCCGGGGCGCTGCCTGAACGCCTGCAATACGTTTCGGGCGCGTTACGGCGCGTCAAAGCCGCGCTCGGCGACCAGACCGCGCTCCTCGGTTTTGCCGGTTCGCCGTGGACGCTGGCGACGTTCATGGCCGAAGGCGGCAGCGCCGAAAAATACACCCGCGCACTGGGTTTGTTTCGCCGGGACCGCAAAACTTATTTTGAACTGGCTGAAAAACTCACCACCGCCGTCGTGGCCCATTTGCAAATGCAAATTCAGGCGGGCGTGGATGCGGTCCAGATTTTCGACAGCCACGGCGGGTTGCTGGCCCCGACGGAATTCGAGGAAGCCAGCGGGCGGTGGATACGGCAAATTATTTCCGAACTCCGAACGTCGAACGCCGAACTCCCGGTGATTGTTTTTTCCCTCGGCACGCACGGCAACTGGGACGACCTCCTGGCCACCGGCGCGGACGTGCTGGGCATTGACTGGCGGTTTCCGCTGGCGGACGCGCGCCGGTTGCTGCCCGGCGATGTCGGGTTGCAGGGCAATCTCGCTCCCGCGCTGCTCGGCGACGCCACGCCGGAGATCGTCACCGCGGAAACGTCGCGTCTGCTGGAGACCATGCGCGGCCGCCAGGGTTATATTTTCAACCTCGGTCACGGCGTGCCGCCGGAGGCCAGATTGGAAAATATCGCCGCCCTGGTTGAAACGGTGCGGAGTTTCAAATGAATCTTTCGTGGCAGCGGACGTGAATCCGCTCTATTTTAATCGGAGCCGACTTGCGCCGGTTGCTACGGAAAAAGGAAATGAGCCAATTGAACGTCAATTTGGATCTGGTGAAGAAATACAACGTGGCCGGGCCGCGTTACACGTCGTATCCGCCCGCGACGAAATTCACCGGCGCGATTTCGTGGGACGACCTCGCCGCGAAGATTGACGGGAACAACCGCGCGCCGCGCGACCTCTCGATTTATTTTCACATCCCGTTTTGCGAAACGCTCTGCTGGTTCTGCGGTTGCACCACGGTCATCACGCTCAACCACGATAGAGGCATGGGCTACGTCGAGGCATTGGGCCGCGAGGTGGCAAAGATGGCGCCGCGGTTGAATCCGCAGCGGAAGGTCGTCCAACTCCATTTCGGCGGCGGTTCGCCGACTTTTTTAAAGCCCGACGAAATTCGCCGACTTGGTGAAATCATCCACCAACACTTTACCTTTTCGCCGGACATCGAGGCGGGCGTGGAGGTGGATCCGCGCCGGCTCACGCGCGACCACATGGTGGCGTTGCGCGAAATCGGCTTCAACCGCGCCTCGATGGGCGTGCAGGATTTCAACCCGAAAGTGCAGGAGGCGATTCACCGCATCCAGCCGCGCGAAATGACGCAGCAGGCGATGGATTGGATGCGCGAACTCGATTTTGGCTCGATCAACCTCGATTTAATTTACGGCCTGCCGCACCAGACGCCGGAGTCGTTCAACGAAACGCTCGACACGGTGCTGGAGATGAAGCCCGACCGGCTCGCCGTGTTCAGCTACGCGCATGTGCCGTGGATCAAGCCGTCCCAGAAAATTTTGGAACAGAAAATCCTGCCCGCGCCTGAAACCAAGTTGCAGGTGCTCAAGCTCGTCATCGAAAAGCTCACGGCGAACGGTCAGTACGTTTACATCGGCATGGACCATTTTGCGAAGCCGGCCGACGAACTCGCTATCGCCCAGCGCGAGAAAAAACTTCAACGGAATTTTCAGGGTTACAGCACGCGCGCCGGGGCGGACATTTACGCGTTCGGCATGTCGAGCATTTCACAGATTCCCGACGCCTATTGGCAAAACGAGAAGGAACTGCCGAAATGGCAGGAAGCCGTGGATGCAGGCCGGGTGCCCCTGCAGCGCGCCTGTTTCGTGACCGACGAGGACAAAATCCGCCGCGAAACCATCATGCGCGTGATGTGCGACCTCTCGCTCGACTACGCCGCGATGTCGCAAAAGCTCGGCATCAATTTCGCGCAACATTTTGCCAAGGAACTCGCCGCGCTCGCGCCTTTTGAAGCCGATGGTCTAATAAAACGTGCGCCGACCGGTCTCGAAGTCACGGACACCGGCCGTCTGTTCATCCGCAACATCGCGATGTGTTTCGATAACACCCTCGCGCCGCCGGGCGAACGGAGGCACTCCAAGACGATATGAAAATAAAATTGGCCCTTGTTTTTGTATTAGGATTGGCGATTGGCTTGTTGGTTGGGTCTATTTTTGCTTCCAAACAAACTTCTTTCGGAGCTGCTCTTGAAGAGAACAAAGTGGCAGCAGCCAATCTTAGATTTTACGGCGCTGATTTAACTCCTCAACTCCGCGAGTATTTGAAGGCAAGGATATACTGCAATGTGAACACATTTTATCCGAATACTCCCGGTTACTTACTGCAAAAGGACTGGGATTTTGGTCCCGTTGATAGAAGTGTTCTTGGGAAAATTTTGGTCTTCAAGGACCCGAACCAAATTGTTTGGGATTGGCCAAGCGCAATCACAAACAAATGAAATCCGTCGCCATCATCGGCGCTGGCATCACGGGTTTGACGATGTAATGAAATTAGTTATGCTGCCACCGCGATGAGCGAAGAACACATCTTGCGTTACACCGACTTGGCGGCGCTCATTCAAATGGCAAAATCACGCGGTTGGCCAACGGAGCGGATTGTGCGTGAAATGTCGGCTGGATTGCCCTACACGGAGGCCATGAATCTGGCGCGCAAGGCCGCGCCGTTGCTTGACATTACCATTTCGGAATTCATGCGCTTCCGTAGAAACGAGTAGGCATCAAGCCTGTTCCAGTCGCGCCAATAAGCGGTCGCTGTAGCCTTCCTTGCGAAGTTTGTCGTAGTTCACGCGACCGTCTTTTTTTTTCATATCGCGCTTAAGCCCCCGCAACAGGTTGTCCGTGGCGTGATCCAACAATTCCGCCTCGGTCTTCGTCTGTCGCTTCGTGGTCGCTTTCACGCGTTTAATGTGCCCTAAAAAGTCGGGCGATTCAACTGCCAATCTTGCGTGCCCAAAGGCGCGGAAGTGCAGGTATTCCTGACAATGCGGGCATTCGAAGACGATATCACGGGAATTCTTCGCTGGAAAATGGAAGGAGATGATCTAGTCTCAGCCGCGTGGCGATTTCCATGTTCAACGACGATTTTATATTTGCGGTTGCCAACGCCGTTCTTTACGCCAAAAACGCCCGGCAGGTGGGGCGTTATTGGCGGAAAATCGGTCGTCTGCCCAATGTTGCCAATCCAAATCTGTTTTCCGAACGGATGCTTTGGCGGAAACTGGTGGATCACAACCCGCAGTTCGTGCTTTTTTCCGACAAGCTGGCGGCCAAGGAATTTATCCGGAGCCGCTGTCCGGATTTGCCGCTGCCGCGGACGCTCTGGATTGGCCGCGACGCCGACGCGATTCCGGACGAATTGCTGCGTGGCGACGTCTTTGTAAAGGCGAATCACGGTTGCAATTTCAACCACCGTGTCCGCAGCGGCCAATATGACCGGGCCGTTCTCCGGGAAAAGACCCGCCGCTGGCTCGCCTCCGTTTATGGGAAAAAAGCCGGAGAGTGGAGTTATTCCGCAGTTGAACCCAAACTGTTCGTTGAAGAGGCAGTCGGAGATGTGGAAGCCGGCTTGCTGGAATTCCATGTGCGCGCCGGCAATGGCAAGGCCCTCCTGGGTTCGGTGATGGGGCACGCCAAAACACCCGCCCAGTGGTACGCCTATCTTGATCCCGAAGGAACGCCCACCCTGGGAATGAATGATCCAGAGGGAAGCCCGGTCGTGCCGTCGCCCCGGGTGATTGCGGTGATTGAACCCTATCGCCGCGCCGTGCGGTATGCGCAGCAGCTCAGCGTCGGGTGGATTATGCGCGTTTTGATTTTATGTGGAACGGGCGGGACTTGTTCGGCGGCGAAATCACGGTGTATCCCGCGGCGGGAATGTCGAGTCCTGCCAACTCCCTGGCTCGTGCCGCCTTGCTGGGCGGCTGGGATATGATGCAATCGCATTTCCTGAAATCGCCGCACGCAGGCTGGACGCGGCTCTACGCCGATGCGCTCAAGCGCCGGGTGAAAAAACGCGCGCTTGTGCCGGCGCCGGCAACTTTTGTGCGGGCTAGCCCGGAATCCAGATCGCAAACACACTTGGCGAAGGACAATGAAAAAAATCGCCGCACTGAACTCACCGGCCAGCCAGATTGAGTTGACCCGCAGCCGGCCATGAAATCCATCGCCATCATCGGGGCCGGCATCACGGGCCTGGCCGCGGCATTTTCCCTGAAACGCAAGGGCGTGCCGGTCACTGTTTATGAGGCGGGCGGGCGCGTCGGCGGTGTCATCCAATCCATCCGCGAGGATGGGTTTCTGGCTGAATGCGGACCGAACACGATTCTCGAAACCTCGCCGAAAATCGCCCAATTCATCCGCGACGCCGGGCTGGAATCGCGCCGGCTCTATTCCGATCCGAAGGCCGAAGCACGCTTCATCGTCCGGTATCGGCGCCCGATTGAAATGCCCGGTTCGCCCTGGGGGTTTTTCACGACGAAACTTTTCACGGCCGGAACCAAACTCGCCGTGTTGCGCGAGCCGTTCGTCAAGCCGCGACGCGACGGCGTGGAGGAGAGCATCGCCGGGTTCGTGAAACGCCGGCTGAACCAGGAATTTCTTGACCAGGCGATTGACGCGCTGGCCGCGGGTGTTTATGCCGGCGACCCATACCAATTGTCCGTTCAGCAGGCATTTCCGCGGCTGGCGGAACTCGAAGCGCGTTACGGCTCGCTGATCAAGGGCCAGATTTTCGGGGCGCGCGAACGCAAGCGACGAGGCGAAATCGCCAAAGACCGCGCGCCGAAATTTTCGTTCGATGAAGGCCTGCAGGTGTTGCCGGACACGTTGGCAGCAAATCTCGGTGATGCAGTGAAGTTGAACAGCCCGATCGAAAAGCTCGCGCAAATGGAGAATGGATGGCGCATTTCGAGTTCATTGGGAGAAGTGGAGCACAGCTCGGTGATTTATTGCGGCACGGCTTACAAACTGGCGGAGTTGAAAGTGGAAATCGGCAGGGCGGGGAGTCCCCTGCCCGCGGACGGCGCGCACGGAGTGACGCGCCCTACCAACCGAATTGATTTCACTGCATTCTCTGAAATCCATTATCCGCCGGTGGCCAGCGTGGTCCTGGGGTTCCGGCGCGAAGACGTGGCGCATGCCTGCGAAGGCTTCGGGATGTTGATCCCGAAAGTCGAGGGCTTCAAAATTCTCGGCACAATTTTTTCGTCGTCGCTGTTTCCGCATCGCGCACCGGCCGGGCATCTCACATTGACGAGCTACCTCGGCGGCGAGCGGCAGCCTGAACTCGCGTTGCTGCCGGCAGACAAATTGATCGAGTTGACGTGCGAGGATTTGCGCGTATTGCTTGGGGTGCGCGGGCGCCCGGCGTTCACGCATTGCGTTGTCTATCCCCGGGCGATACCGCAATATAATCTCGGTTACGGTCGTTACCGCGGACTGCTGACAGAAATTGAAAAGCAGGCGCCCGGTCTGTTTTTTGCCGGCCATTATCGTGATGGCGTTTCGCTGGGGGATTCAATTTTGTCGGGTTGCAACGTGGCCGAGCGCGTGGGAAAATTCCTGACAGCCAAATGAGCAAGGGCGTTTTACTGGTCAATCTGGGTTCGCCGGACTCGACGGCGGTCGGCGACGTGCGGCGTTATCTCCGGGAATTTTTGATGGACCGGCGCGTGATTGACGTCCCGTGGCCGATGCGGGTGTTCATCGTGGGCCTGGTGCTGATCAGCCGGCCGAAACAATCCGCCGAGGCCTACCACAAAATCTGGACGCCCGAAGGTTCGCCGCTGGTTGTCACGAGCCGGCTTGTCCAGGCAAAATTGCAGGAGCGGGTCACCGTGCCGGTGGGACTGGCGATGCGCTACCAGTCGCCCTCAATCCGCGAAGCGGTGCGCAAGCTGGCGGCGGAAAAGATTGATGAAGTTTTAGTGATTCCCCTCTTTCCGCACTACGCCATGTCGAGTTACGAGACGGCCGTGGTCCGGGTGAAGAAAGTCGCCGCCCGGGTCGCGCCTAAAATGCGGATTGAGGTTCAGCCTCCTTATGGTGACGCGCCGGACTACATTACGGCGCTGGCGGCCAGCGCGAAGAATTATCTGGAAGCGGGCTACGACCATTTGCTGTTCAGTTTTCACGGGGTACCGGTGCGGCATCTCCGGCAAACGGACCCGACCCGCGACCATTGTCTGGTGGCGCTGAACTGCTGCAACGTGGCCAGCCCGGCGCACGCGACCTGTTACCGCGCCCAGTGTTTCAAGACCGTTGCCGCTTTCGTGAAGCAAGCCGGCGTGCCCGCCGGAAAATATTCCGTGTCGTTTCAATCCCGGCTGGGCCGCGACGTGTGGCTGATGCCGTACACGGACGTGGTGCTGGCCGAATTGCCCAAGCGCGGGATCAAAAAACTCCTGGTCATCTGCCCGGCGTTTGTTTCCGATTGTCTGGAGACGCTCGAGGAAATCGGCATCCGCGGGCGCGAGACGTTTTTGTCGGCGGGCGGGAAGGAGTTTACACCGATTCCATGTTTGAACGAGCATCCGCTCTGGCTCGCCGCGCTGGAGGAGATGGTCCGGCACTTTTTAGCCTGAACGGGCGGGTTATCGCTTCGATTTGGAAAGGCCAAGCAATTGGGTCAGTCGCAGTTTCACCGTGCGATGCAGCGTTTGCAGGACGGGTGGTCTTTTCCTGGGCGGCTCGACGACACCGATGAGTTCGCACGGATGGCTGCACTGCGGGCAAAGGAACAGCGGCCGTCCGCCTTTGAGCCGCACTGCGTGAACGCAACCGCCGCACATGACTTCGCCGCAATGCGTGCATTTGTACGTGGCCGGCGTTTGCGGGTGACGCGCACACAAAATCACGCCGCCCGGGAGCACCACCGGCGGTTTCGGGCGCTCGCGCTCATATTGGGGGATGGCGATGGCGATGTCGGTGTTTTCGACGAACAAAGTCACCTCGCCCAGTTGCACCGTCTGGCCCGCGCGCAACCACGCGTCTTTCACGCCCTCGCCGTTAACGAACGTGCCGTTGGTCGAGCCGCAATCGTGAATCAGCACGCCGTCGTTGGACAACACCAGTTCGCAATGCAAGGCCGACACGCTGGGGTGGGCGATGGTAAAATCACAGGCCGGGTCGCGGCCAACGTGATTGACGCCGAAACGAAGTTCCAGCGTCTGGTTTTCCCAACCGTCAGATTTGATGAGCAGTCTGGCCATGCGGCCTCCCAACTATCCAATCTGACACGAGCATGCACGTTTGGGAAAAAATGTCGAGGAGAAAATGTAATAGGTGGAACGGCCCGCCGCACGGTCCGGACGCCGTTATCGCCCGAACGGGTTTTTAGCCAGGACAAATTCCCCGACGATTTTCCCGCCGATCAAATGTTGCTGAATGATGCGCTCCAGCACTTCCGGCGCGCAGGAGTGATACCAGACGCCCTCGGGATAAACGACGGCGATCGGCCCGCACGCGCAGACACGCAGGCAATTGGCCTTGGTGCGATAGACCAGCGGTACCGGCCCGGCCAGATTCAATTCCTTCAACCGCCGCTTCAAAAATTCCCATGCGGCCAGGCCTTGTTCCCGGGCGCAACACTTTGGCTCGGTCTGGTCGGCGCACAGAAAAATGTGGCGCCGGAATTTTTCGAGACCGAGCGTTTCGACGGCGGTTTGCAGTTCGGTTTTCATAAAAATTCGTCCTCGTCCTCAATTATGCTATCACGAAAACGAGGACGAACAGGAATTTCAATGCCAAAATGCCAGTCCAATCACGCCGGCGATGGCAACGAAACCGCCGGCGAGTTCGCGGGCCATGATGCTTTCGCCTTCGAAAAGGCGCGCCAACGGCAGCATGACGATGGGGGTCATGGCAATAATGGCGGTGACGATGCCCGTGGGCGTGGTTTCGAGCGCCCACTGCATGCAACTCACGCCAACCGTCTGGCCGGCCAGACTGTTGACCAGCACCCACGGCCAGAGTTTTAATTTTTCGCGCGGAGAAAATGAATCCTTCATTTGTGCGTCGTCGCCGTGTCTGCGGGCGTGCCGCCACTTGACGATCAAAAAAACGAGGCCGAGGGCGACCGCGCCGCCGATGACGCGCTGGTAACCGGTCGTGCCGGGATCGGGATGTTCGCCGGCCGCATGCGCGACGGCGTAAGCTTTGCGGCTCAAAACCGCGCCGAGCGCCCCGCCAATCGCGGCGATGGCGCTGGCCAGAATCCCGGGCCACAGCCGGCCCGGCGCAATTTTCAGATGGTCACCAGGCGCCATGGCGATGGCCACCCCGGCGAGAATGACACCGATGAAAATAATTTCCGCGAGATTCAATTTTGTGCCGAGCCAGACCCATTCGATCACCGCGGCGCACGGTGCGGTGAGGCATTGCGCGAGGAGAACCGTCCGGCGGCTGCCCAGCCGTGGCAAGGCTTGAAAATATGCCGTGTCACCAAGACCGATGCCGGCGAGGCCGCTCAAAACGAAGATAAAAAACGCAGCGCCGGCCGTGCCCGCGCCATAAATGTTCGCCCAGACCGCCAGGAAAAGAAACGCGCCGCAGATGCGCCAGAAATTGGCCTCGACACCCCCCAACCGTGTGGCGGTGCGATGCCCGCAAATGGCGGACACGGCAAACAACAGCGTGGTCAGGAGCGCCGCAAACATGATGGTTACGGACGGAAAAAGTCTGACGCGGCGACTTGCAAACTGCCGCGGCAAAACCGGGACGGGCGATTACAGTTCCTCGTAATAGTCGTCCGAGCCGAGTTCATTCGCGCTTTCGACTTCGACGCCGCTTTCCTGAAGGATTTTGGCGATGTCGGGCGAGACCCAGCGTTTTTCCTTCCCCTTTCGGCCAACGGGCTTGACGCGGTAACGGCCCAAGGCGTCGCTTTGGAGAATTCCGCGTTCGGTCATGCGCACCAGAATCGGTCTGGCCCATTCGGGATCGTTATGAAACCTCTTTTTGCCACTGGCGCGCCGGGCAATTTCCACGGCGTTGACATAGTCTTCACCCCGGCTCTTCAGAAACTGAAAAATTTCGCGCTCGTCTCCATCCATGTCCTGAACCTCGCAGATGACAGCGTGCGAGTCCAGAAATTAAAGCTTCGCCGCGATGAACTGCTCCAGCTTCAGCGCGTCGGCGTTGAACAGGCGGATGCCCTCGGCGGTTTTCTCCGTGGCCATGGCATTTTCGTTGAACAGCCAGCGGAATTTCTTTTCGTCCAGTTGCAGCCGCTCGATCTGACTGTCACGCGCCAGTTCGGGACTGAGTTTGCGCGCGACGGGCGCGGTGTTTTTTTTCAATTCGCCCATCAATTGCGGGCTGATGGTCAGCAAATCGCAACCGGCCAGCTCGAGAATTTCCCCCGCGTTGCGGAAACTCGCGCCCATGACTTCCGTCGCGTGTCCGAATTTTTTGTAGTAGGCATAGATTTCCTTCACCGACAGCACACCGGGGTCTTCAGCGGGCGCAAAGTCCTTTTTCTCCTTCGCCTTGTACCAGTCCATAATCCGCCCGACGAACGGCGAAATCAATTTCGCGTTCGCTTCGGCGCACGCCACCGCCTGGGCCAGCGAAAACAGCAGCGTCAGGTTGCAGTTGATGCCCTCGCGCTGGAGAACTTCCGCCGCGCGCACGCCTTCCCACGTCGTCGCGATTTTGATGAGGATGCGCTCGCGCCCGATGCCGTGCGCCCGGTAAAGCTCGATGAACCGGCGCGCCTTGGCGATGAGGCCTTCGGTGTCAAAGGCAAGGTTCGCATCGGTCTCGGTTGAGACGCGGCCCGGCACGATTTTCAGAATTTCGACCCCGAACAGCACCAGCAAATCGTCCATGATGTTTCGCAGCAATTTCTCACCGGCGGCGCCGGATTTTTTGTTTTCGGCGATGGCTTGCTCCACAAGGAACCGGTATTCCGGCATTTGCGCGGCTTTGAAGATAAGCGAGGGATTGGTGGTGGCGTCCTGCGGCGCGTATTGTTTGAGCGCGGCGAAGTCCCCGGTGTCGGCGACGACCGTCGTGATTTTTTTGAGTTGGTCGAGCTGGCTCAACGCCGTTGACGCGGGCGCCTTTTCAGTTGCAATGGCAGCATTCATATTTCGTTCGATTGTACGACTGACAACAATGCCTCGCCTCGCGTTCGATGGCAATGCATTTGAACTGAAATTGGTCGCGCCGGGATCGCAACGGAATGGGATGGGCCGCGGCATGGTCGGGAGATTATGGCCGCCGCCGCGCCGTCTGCCGGGCCTGGAAAGCGCGCCGGCCTGGCAGGAATTCCGGCGAGGTCAGGGTCACTTCCCCTGAATCTCTCTCTTCCGCGCGATGCCCTGTGGCCCGTAGTCAGTAACTCGCTCTGATGCGATAAAACCGTTGCAGGTCGCCGGCCGGGACGACGTTGGTAATTCGCATCGTTCCCGCCGCGAAGGCGACATTGCTGACGGCGGTGGACCACGTGTTCGTGGTGAGCAAATTCGTGGTGCACAGGAGGTCGTGATGGCAACTGGGTATGCCGCTAAGGCTGACCACCGCGTTGGTCTGATTCACCACCACGATGTTTGTCAATTGCAGGAAACCGGGATCAGGAAACGCGTAAGTGTTGGCCACCCAATTTTGGTTGCCCATACCGTCAATAAAGTCAAATGGGATGATGACATTTCGCGGCGTGGAGAACCAATTGTCGTGGACAATCACCCAGTCAGTCGGCCCCAGCCCCAGTCCTGGCCCCGGGTCAAGGACGTCACCTTTCGGGACGTAGCCCACTGCTGTTACTGCATGGCCCAAACCCAAGTCGCCTTCATACAGGTTCCACACTTCGTTTTCGTCGTTCGTGGCGCCCGGAGCTGGCGGGAGACCCCACTCGTAGTAAGTACCGCCGAAATCCGATTCGGTGTTGGTTGCGACCGACGGCAGGCTGTTAGTCGGCGCCATGCCGATGTTCCAGTGCAGGTAGCACAGGATCAGCGCATGATTCCGGTTTATCTCGAATTGCACCGCGTTGAAGGCGCTAATCGGGTCGCCAAGCATCTGAGCCGGCCCGCCGGTTGGATTCATGCCGGCGGCGAAGGCCTTGCCTTCAGTGCCGGTGTCCCAGCCGCCACCGGCGACGGTGTAGCGGCTGTTCAGATAACTTTGCAGGCCCGTCCGGATGTCCTTGAGATAGGTGCCGACATGCGGCGGATTGGCGTAGAAGAACCCACCCATTACTCCTGCGGCCGGCGCATCAAACAGAACACCGAGATTGCTGTCCATATACCAGCCGATGTCCGTTGTCGTCGCGGGCAGCGGTCCCGGTGCGCCTTGCGGGGCTGGCCGGGCAAATCCGTCCGCCTGATAATCGTGCCATGACGGGCCTGCCGCCCATGCCACCGTGCTGTCATCGAACGGTGTGGTGTCTGCCACCGGCGCACCGTGGTAGTCAGCCCAGTGGCCGGCCAGATCGGCGGCGGCGGTGGGCGCGCACCAATCATTCCATTGGTCAGCGGGGTTGAATGGCTGAGCTGGACTGTTGGGGTCCGGCCCGGGCCCGCCTTTGGGTGAATTGACCGTGTAGCGATAAGGCTGATTCCAGTCTGGCACGGTGCCTTTGACATACTTTGCTGCTGTTGGCCAAGTCTCGGCAGTGGTGTTAGCGACCCAAGTTGCGACCCAAGCCGGTAATGGAGTGAGGTAACCATAAGGAACGATCACGTTCCGGGGTGTGGAAAACCAGTTGTCATGGACGATGACCCAATCGGTTGGCCCCAGTCCCAGCGTAGGGCCCTGGTCGTCCGGATCGCCAGCCGGAATATACCCGACCACGGTCACCGCGTGGCCGAGAGCCAGGCCGTTGTCAAGGTTGGTCCAGACCTCATCTTCAGCGTTCGTGTAGGGCGGCGTTGGCGTTGAGCCCCACGTGTAATAAGTGCCGCCATAACCGGACTCTCTGTTCGTTGGCCCGACGGGCGCGAGAGACTGGCCCGTCGGAAGCAGGTTCCAATGCCTGAAACAGACAACCAGTGGGCGATTGGTGTTGATCTCCGACATGACCTCGCCAAAGGCGCTGGCCAGGTTCGGATGGATTACCGCCGGGGCTCCGGTCGGGTCGGTCCCGGCGGCGAACCCGCTTCCCCGGGTTCCGGTTTTCCAATAGACGCCTCCGGAGAGGCTGTAACGGCTGTTTAAAAAAAGTTGCAGGCCGGCATGAATGTCTTTGAGGTAGGTGCCGCGATGCTGCGGATTACCAAGGGGATAGCCGCCCATTACTTTACCTCCGCCAGCGTCGTAGGCGATGCCATAATTGGCGTCCATGTACCAGCCAATGTCAGTCGTTTGTGCCGGCAAGGCCCCCGCAGGGAAGAGCGGTCGGTTGAGCGTGCCGTCAGCGAGATAATCCTGCCAGGACGGGCCGGCAGCCCAAGCCACGGTGCTGTTGGGGAAGCTGGCCGTGTCCGCTACCGGGATGCCACGAACGTCGGTCCAGTAGCCGGCGAGGTTGGCGCCGGAACAGGGCGCGCACCAGTCGTTCCATTGGTTGGGCGCAAAAGGGCCTGGATCTGGCCCCGGCCCATTTGGGTTTACATATCGGTAAGGTTGGTTCCAGTCCGGCGCCAGGGCGCGTACAAACTGGGCCGCTGCCAACACATCCCCGGTCATCACGGTCAGCGCGGCTGCGATGGAAATCATTGATTTCCAGTTCGCTCCTCGCTGGCGCAAGCCGCTTTTGAGTGAATTTTTCATGATCTTTTTCCTCCGGTTTACGGTCGTTTGGTGTAAAAAGAGTTTGTGAGTGGAAAGAAATTGAGAATCGAGGGGGTGATTAGATCCGGTTGGTTCTGCCGCGTGGGCAAACGAGATAAAGAACTCCCCCTTGTATTCGGCAGAGCCGCGGTTCTGTCGGCACAAACCTGTACAATCCGAAGTTGTCTTGCGTTCGTTTTCATGGGCCATTCCGGCCCGGCTGAATTACGTCACGGCTTAAAGCAAAACGCTAGAGCTTATGCGAGTAAACACGTTTATACGCTTTTCTAACTTCATCTGTCAAGCCTGAAAATAAGAGTTGAATCTGCCACAAAACCAAATACTTATTTAGCTTGAAACAGAAAACCGACGAGTAAAAGTGAAGCCAACCGACCTGCGGGGCATCCTGCAATACATTCCGCAATTCCGCGAGAAGACGTTCATTCTCGCGATTGACGGCGCGATCGTCACCGATGAGAATTTCGCCACGCTGCTGCTGGACGTGGCGGTGTTGTGGTCGTTGAGCATCCGCGTCGTGCTCGTCCATGGTGCGTCGGCGCAAATCAAGGCGCTCGCCGAGGAGCAAAAAATCCAGCCCTCCAATCTCGACGGTTCCGGCATCACGGACGCGGCCACGCTTCAGCTGGCGCTGACGGCGGCGAACCGGCTCACGCACGAAATCCTCGAAGGCCTTTCGGCCAACGACCTCCGCGCCGCCAGCACGAACGTCATCGTTGCGCATCCGATGGGCATCCTCCAGGGCGTGGACCATCTGTTCACCGGCAAGGTCGAACGCGTGGACGTGGAACTGCTCCAATCGCTGCTCGCGCAGGGCGTCGTGCCGGTCATTCCGCCGCTCGGGTTTGACGGCGACGGCAAAACCTATCGGGTAAATTCCGACGGCGTGGCGGTCGCGGTGGCTGAAGCCTTGAAAGCCATCAAATTGATTTTCATCACCTCCCGCGACGGCTTGATTTACCATGGCCAGATCATCCAGCAGATGCTCGTGTCCGAATTGCAACATCTGCTGCAGACGAACAGCGCCGGTTTCGCACCGGAACTTTTGTCCAAGGCGCAACATGCCGTCGCCGCGTGCAAGGCCGGAATTCCGCGCGTCCACGTCATCAACGGCAAGGTGGACGAAGGCCTGCTCGCCGAGGTTTTTTCCAACGACGGCATCGGCACGTTGATTTACGCAAACGAGTATCAGCAGATCCGGCCGGCGAAGAAGAAGGACGTGCGCGCCATTCAACTTTTGACGAAGCAAGCGGTCGAAGCGGAGGAACTGGTGAAGCGTACCCGGGCGGCCATTGAAAAAAACCTGGGCGACTATTTCATTTTTGAGATTGATAAAAACCCGGTTGCGTGCGCGGCGTTGCACGTTTATCCCGAACAGAAAAAAGGCGAGTTGGCGTGCCTCTATGTCAACCCGCTGCACGAAAACCGCGGCATCGGGCGCAAGCTGATTCAGTACGTCGAAAACAAGGCGCGGGAGATGGGGTTGACCGAAGTGCTCACCCTTTCGACGCAGGCGTTCACGTATTTTCAGTCCAAAGGTGGATTTGCCGAGGGCACACCCGACGATTTACCGCCCGCCCGCCGCGAGAAATACGAACAGAGCGGAAGAAATTCCAAGGTGCTCGTGAAGAAATTGAAGTGAGACCGCGCCATGCCAACGGTTTTCATTCACAACGGCTACCGGGTCAGCTTTTACAGTTACGATCTGGCCGAGCGGATGCACGTGCATGTTTTCAGAGACAGGCACGAATGCAAACTCTGGCTGGATGATCTTGCGCTGGCCTTCAATCGGGGGTTCAAGCCGCATGAAATCGCCGAAATCCGGCGGATGATTGCGAAACGCCGCGCGGAAATTGTCGAACGATGGCTTGAACACGGGCGCAATGAGAACTAGAATCCCAGTGTAGATGCAAACTCCGCCAATCATCACGGACGTGGTCGTGAACGATGAACTGCTGGGCTTCCACTTGGAAGACGGCCGGTTTATCAGCGTTCCCGTCGCGTTTTATCCGACGCTCGCGCTGGCGACGGCGAAGGAACGCGGCAAGTTTGAAATCAATGGCTCGTCCGTTTATTGGCCGGCACTGGACGCGGACATTGGCGTCGAAGGTTTGCTGGCTGGCGCGCGCGAACATCATTTTTACGCGCGCAAAGCGGTCGAACGCGCCGTTCGTTTAAAACGATTGCCGAAAACAGCGTTGGAAAAATTCAAACTGCAACCGGCTTAAAACTCTGCCGACAGCGCGCCCGACGATTTGCCGCCCGCCCGCTGCGAGAAATACGAGCAGAGCGGAAGAAATTCCAAGGAGCTGGTGAAGAGATTGAGGTAATTAACATGGATATTCCACCACGGATATTTTATTTAACGATGGGAGGAATCGCCGGTGTTATTTTTCTTTTAATTTATTTCCCGTCAGTTGCCGGATTCGTTGTGCTTTCTTCCATTGGAATTGCGATACTTTTCGTCACATACAGAAATTACAAAAACGGCTCCTTTCCTGTGAATTATAAATATAAAATTGCTGTTTATCGGCGCCGAGATAATCCAATTGCGTTTTGGTTTTACATGTTTGTTGCCGTTGGATTTGTAATTTTAGCCTGCGTGACAGCGGTATTATTTCTTCTCCACAAATTCAAAGGTCAAAGATAGATCACTTTGCGATCAATTTGAAAAAGTTTTTGCTTAATTTTATTTCTGCTTGTGAGAAGAACGGGATTACTCCGACTCAATTTTTTCTCGTCGTCAACATCACCAACCAAACCGTTTCACTTTTTGAGAAGGTTCGGAGTCCCGTCCCGTCTCTTGCGGGACGGTCGGAACCGGCTGAGGCCGGAACTCCAAACAAATACCGCTTTGTCGAAAAATTCCGCTGTTCCACATCGCGTTTTGGTATCGGTCAGAACGCTGGTTCGAACTGCACGCCGCTTGGGTTGCATCGCATCGCTGAAAAAATCGGTGGCGGCTGGCCGGTGGGGACTGTTTTCAAGAGCCGCAAACCCGTCGGCTACACCTGGCGGGGAATGCCGGACGCAAAAATCACCACGCGCATCCTGTGGCTGGAAGGACTCGAACCCGGTTTCAATCGCGGCGGCAACGTGGACTCGCATGCGCGTTATATCTACATTCACGGCACGGGCGATGAGACGACGATTGGCCGTCCGGCGTCGTGCGGTTGTATCCATCTGGCGGCCGACGATTTGATTCCACTCTTCGATAAGCTACCCATCGGCACGTTGGTGTGGATTACGGACGCGGAAGCAGGAAACAGCCTGGCCAGGGGTGGTGGATTAATTTGAAAAATCAGTAAATATCATGGCTTGATTTGGTGCCAACTCCAGCTCAACCTGAATTCGCCCAGAGCGCATGTTCCGTTATGAAGTCCGTTGGCGAAGACTTATACCAGGCACCATTCAGGATGGAAAAGAGCGAAGCCGCGGGAGGCGAACGTCATTTTCATTATTGGTCTCCCTGGCTGTTGTTGTTTGCCGCTGTTTGGCTGGCCGGCTATTTCAGTTTGGCCCATGACCCCCTGGCCCTTTTCAAACGGAATTGGGTCTTCATTCCAGTCGGCTTTTGCGGGGCGGTTTTGGGCAATATCTCGGCTGTGGGCGGGGGCATTGTGTTCATTCCGGTCATCATGTTTGTCTTTTATCTGCCCCCGGTCACCGCCCTGAAAATTGCGCTCGCCAGCCAGTCCTTTGGAATGACCAGCGGCGCCATCGGGTGGATTCAAAAAAAAGTGGTTCCGTTGCGCGCTTTGAAGCTCACCGTGCCCGGGCTGCTGCTGGGAAGCTCAATCAGCTCCCTGGTGATTCATCCCAGCGCGCTGCTGGTCAAACTGCTCTTCGGTCCCGTGTCGATTTTGCTGGGCATCCTGACGATTATCCTTTCAAGGAGGGCCACGAAACCTGCCATGAGTGCGGAGATCCCGCCGAATGCGGCGCTTCCGCTTTTTGTCATTTCCTTTGTCGGCGGACTCATTACGGGCTGGATCGCCATTGGCGAAGGCGAGCTGGTCGCGGCACTCCTGATGCTCGTTTATGGAGTCAACGTCACCGCCTGCATCGGCTTGGGAGTACTGTTGCTGTCAATCAATTCCATTTTCCTGACCCTCCTCCATTATTTTTTCCTCGGAGGAATACCTTGGAACATCGCCGCCTTCACCGGCGTGGGTTGTGTTTTTGGCGCCCGACTGGCTCCGTTCCTCAGCCGCCGTTCGAATCCGATGGTGTTGAAGACCATTTTTGCGGTCATCGCCATTTGCGATGGAATCCTTTTCATTGTTCAGTATGTCATTATTCACCGGGCGGATTGATTGGCCGTCGAGGTTGCAAATCAAGGCCCCCTCAACAACTCTTGCTTGCGACTTGGCAAAGTTGGTTTACCATCAGATTGTGTTCATCCGGTTCGGCAAAATGTTTGTGGTTCTTGCGCTCATCGTGAGCACGGGCGCGCACTGGGTGTTGCTGCAATCCGTCGCGTGGACGACGATGCTCGCAAACAATCTGCGCACACACTCGCTTTCCGAGTCCGTGGCCCGGACATTTGACGGCAAGTATCCCTGTCCGATTTGCAAGGCCATCGCGGCCGCCAAAAAATCGGAAAAGAAAAACGAGTTCACCGCGCAAACGCAGAAGCCGGAATTTCCGCCCGCGAAGGAAAATCCGGTTTTGATGGCGCCGTCACACTTTCAACTTCTGCCGCAGGTGAATTTCTTCGCCGATTTGCTTACGCAAAAGCCGCTGCTGCCGCCGCCGCGCGGATTCTCCGTTTAGTTCAAACGGGAGGGACGGCGTGTCGCCATCCCCAATAATCGAGCCGGCAAAATGCCGACCCTCACAAAATTTTCCCTTTAACTTGAGAACGCCATGGCGCGTTCTCGCAACTTTGAAATTAGAAAATGAAAAAAAAGAAAAATGATTCAGGACCGGTAAAAGTAAGTTGTGGCTTGTTGGCCGGAATGCTCGCGCCAGGCGTGGTTCACGCTTGTGCGTGCGGGTGCGGCGTGTTTGACGTGGCGACGAGTTCGATGCTTCCCAATGGGACAGGCGGGATGGCTTGGCTGCAATATGATTATCAGGACCAGAACCATAATTGGAACGGGTCTTCACAGGGACTGGGGGTGAACAATGGCGACAAAGAAATTGCAACGCACTTCATCACCGCCGGTTTCCAATATATGTTCAACACCAGTTGGGGCCTTCAGCTTGAAGTGCCTTATGACTATCGCACATTTAAAACCGTTACCGCCAATCCAAGCGTTCCACCGAACACCGTTACGACATTAAACTGGGGCGCGCTGGGCGACATCCGGCTGGAAGGCATTTACACGGGATTCTTTGCGGACCAGTCCGCCGGAGTGACATTTGGTGTCAAGCTGCCGACCGGTGATTGGACTTACAACAATGCCTATGGCGATGTGGACCGGGACAGCGAAATTGGCAGCGGCAGCACGGACATTTTGCTGGGCGGTTTTTATCGCGGCAATCTGGATCGCGATCAAAAATGGGACTGGTTCGCGCAGGGACTGCTGGATGTGCCCGTGCTGACGCAAGCGGAATATCGTCCGGGCGTTGAACTCGATACGGCGGCGGGAATTGATTACAAAGGATTGTCGCTCGGTCGCGCAAGGATTTCACCGGTGGCGCAGGTGATTTTTTCGGAGCGGACCGGTGACATCGGTTACGCCGCCAATCCCGGCAACTCCGGTTACCAGCGCATCCTGCTTTCACCGGGAATCGAATTTCACATTCATCCGGTGAAAATCTACGCGGACGCGGAATTTCCCGTTTACCAAAATTTCACCGGCAATCAATTGGCCGCGCCAGTGCTGTTCAAACTGAGCGTGAGCTACATGTTTTAATTTTTATTCCAAACAAAACCCAATATGAAAAATCTAAATTTCATCCTCGCAATCATTCTGGCTGCAACCCTCATCGCCTTCTCGCTGGCAAGCCGTGCCGGTGATCAAAAACCCAAACCGTATCCGCTCGACACCTGTCTGGTCTGCGGCATGAAGCTTGGTGACATGGGCAAGCCTTGCGTGTTTGTCTATGAAGGCCAGGAAATCAAGGTCTGCAACGAATCTGAAAAAAAGGACTTTGACAAATCCGCGGAGAAATACATGAAAAAGTTGGCAGATGCCGAAGCCAAATTGAAAAAATAAATGTATGCTCAGGATAGCCGGCTCCGAACGACGCAAGCAACGAAATGACGAGCGACTCTTTGCCGCTGTCGCCATCATCGGGTCTTTGGCCGTTGGAGCCGGCTTTTGCTTCCTGCTCTTCGCGATGAACAGCCGTGAAAATAATACCATGGCTGAATTGGGCTACGCGGTGGAAAATTCAGCGCCGCGCCTCATATCGCCGGACCATCCCCGGCAACTGGTCGATTTTTCACTCACCGACTGCGCCAGCCGCACCGTCACGCGCGTGGATTTGGACGGCAAGTTTTTGGTCGTGGATTTTCTGTTCACGAGTTGTTCGCTGACGTGTCCGGTGGTTAATCAACACATGGCCCAAATCCAGCAACTGACGCCGAATCAGCCGGGCATTAAACTGGTTTCGCTGACGGTTAATCCGCGCGACGACACCCCTGCCGTGCTCGAAAAATACGGCGAACGCTTCGGCGCGGATTTCAATCGCTGGCTGTTTCTGACCGGCGACAAAGCGGAACTGTATCATTTGATTGGAACCAGTTTCCTGGCACCGGACACCAATAATGTCTTCAGCTACATGCCGGGTAATTTCTCCCATACCGAGCGCATAGCCGTCATGGATTCGCACGGTCATCTGCGCGGGTATTTTGATGGCTTGAACCAGGGCACGGCGGGGGCCGTTGTTGAGGAAATCGCAAAACTGCAAAATCAGAATTTATGAAACCATTGTCATGAAGTACTTGAACCCGTCTTGCATTCTGCTGTTTTCCCTTTCCGTGCTCGCCGCGCCAACTGGCAGCGTTCAAAGCACAAAATCCTATTCCGCGCGCGGAATCGTTGAGCAAATTGCGCCCGACCGGCGCAAAGTCACCATCCACCATCAAGCCATTCCCGGTTACATGATGGAAATGACGATGGGTTTTCCTGTGCAAAACACCAATGAACTGAACGGCATTTCGCCGGGCGACAAAATCACTTTTACGCTCGTCGTGCGCGAAAATGATGATTGGGTTGAAAACATTCAGCGGGTTGGGCATTCCACAGAAATCATGACCAACGCCATGCACATGTCCCACGCGATGTTTCCCGAACTCAAGCCGGGAGATTTATTGCCGGACGGCGAATTGCTGGCGGAAGATGGCCGGCATATTCATTTATCCGATTTTCACGGACGCGCTGTGGCGCTTACATTCTTTTTCACCCGCTGCCCGTTGCCAAATTATTGTCCGCTCATGAACCGAAACTTTGCCGCGACGCGGGAATTGATTTCAGCCATGCCCCAGGCGCCGACCAATTGGCAGTTCCTTTCCATTTCCTTTGATCCCGGATTTGACACACCCGAAACGCTGGAAAATTACGCCAATGTCTATCGCGGCGCCGCCGCCGACCGATGGCTCTTCGCCGTCGCTTCCACGAATACTCTCGCCAACCTTACTCCGAGCCTTGACCTGGTGATCATGCGCGACGGCGAAAACATCGTATCACACAGCATGCGGACTGTTGTGCTTGACCCACAAGGGCGCATTTTCCGGCAATTGGACGGGAACAAATGGACACCGCAAGAACTCGCCGACGCGATGCTGGAAGCTGCCCGCTTACCGACGCAATGATGAATGGCTGGAACGCTCAGGACCATCTCTGCCGAACTGCCGAGCGGCTCTGGCTGACCGGCCAATGACGGCTTACTGTGTCCGTGTCAATCCCAAGCCCATGCCCGTGGGAGATCGTTCTGCAAAATCAAACACGAATACCAACCGGAGAAAAAATATGATGACTCGACGACAAGCCATAAAATCTACCGCGTTCGCCAGCGTCGCGCCGGCCGCGTTGCCAGGCGCGCTGGCGCAAACCAGTTCCGTGGCGCCCGCCCCCGCGGCCCCGGGCGGCCCATTCACGCTGCCGCCCTTGCCTTACTCTTACGATGCGCTCGAACCCTACATCGATGCGCGCACGATGGAGATTCACCATGACAAACATCACGCCGCCTACGTCGCCAACCTCAACAAAGCCGTCGCTGAATTTCCCGACGTGGGGAAAATGTCCGTTGAAGCCATGCTCCAGGATTTGAACGCGATTCCTGAAAAAATCCGCGCGGCTGTCCGCAACAACGGTGGCGGTCACTTCAACCATTCCCTGTTCTGGCGAATGCTCAAAAAAGATGGCGGCGAACCGAAGGACGCGTTGGCCACGGCGATTGAGCAGCGCTTCGGCGGGTTCAGTGCCTTCGAAAGCGAATGGACAAAAGCCGCCGTCGGCCAGTTCGGCAGTGGCTGGGCGTGGTTGGTTGTGGATGCAAACAAACAACTGAGCATCGAGCCGACACCCAATCAGGATTCATCGATCAGTCAAGGCAAGCAGCCGCTGCTGGGCGTTGATGTGTGGGAGCACGCGTATTATCTCAAATATCAGAACCGGCGACCGGAATACGTGGCCGCATTTTTCCACGTCATCAATTGGGATTTTGTGTCTGAACGTTACGAAAAGATCTTCGCGTGATGTAAAAGACGATTCGGGCGACAGCCGCCAAGGAGGTGGGGATGAAGAATCCCGCTGAAAAAACGGCTGTCCGCCCGAATCAAAATTTGCCTGCCCTGGTCCGTGCCTCCCGAAGTGATGCGCGGCAACGGGCCTTAAATTGAAAAGAACGAATTGGCGAAATTCGCGCCGTAATGGAATCCACCTTTATCTTCGTAACCGACCGGCACTTGGGATTCCATAACCCCACACAACTGCGCGACGATGCGCACCGACAACCCGACCTTATGCCCTGCATTCCGCATGGTGTTACTATCAACCGCCAGAGGCATTGTCCGGTCAACGTGTCCGGTCGTTAATCCATTGCCAGTAACCATGTTGTGAGGATCGGTGATCCGGTGGAAAAGGACTTCCCCTTTTTTGGCAACAAATAAGCAAAAATTGCGATTTCTGCCGTGGGTCGGACTGTTTGTGAGATGAAATCGCCGCGGGCGTTGAAAAATGCCGGAAACTTCGCACTTTTCACTTTGCCTTTTTGGCTTACCTTCTCTCCACATGACATTGAACGAGCAGCTGACGCGATTGGCCAAACAGGCCAAGGCCGCG
>DATNHI010000195.1:0-4052 GCA_035605035.1 Verrucomicrobiia bacterium | reverse complement strand
GCCTTTTTCGCGAGTGCTGCGGACAAATGCGGAGGGTGCCAATCCCACCTTATGGCCTTGATCACCAGATCGCAAAAAGGGTTCAGAAACGCCTGTTCCGCACCCTTTCAAATGCTGCAAGGGATAACACATTGGTGGCATGCTCAGCCGGAACGATGCAGTTGGGCGGTTGCCAAAGTAGCGGCGACGCCTCGTCGCCACCTGGTGAACGCGACGCCCACGTCGCATTTTTACACGCACCGATTGGTTCTCTGACGGGAGGCCGGCGACGCAGGCGTCGCCGCCACGCCCAAGCGACGCGGCGTCGCTTCTACTCTTGCGCCAACTGCATCGTTCCGGCTTAGCGTCAGGACGTTCAACAGACGCTTTACACGCCTTTGCCTTGGCTTCCCTCACGTAAAGCTGGCCAATCTACGCTACAGCGCAGCCCTGTTCGTCGTGGCGCACAACTTCTGCAAGATTCACCAGACGCTCGGCTGCACGCCAGCACTCGGCGCACGCCTCACAGACCACAACTGGACAATCGAGGAGCTTGTAAGCAGACTTTCAGAAACAATTTGACATACACGGCCCGAACTTCCGTGTCTCCGGGTTTTCAGGACTTTCCCTGGTTTTGAAAAAACGGGGGCGTTGGCTCTCAAATTGCCTCGGAAAAGTGGGGATAAATTATCCCCAATTTTCATTTTGCGCTTTCCAGATGTTGAATTCTCAAACCCGTTAAAAACAAAGAGGATTATTCAATTCCGGACGAAAAACTGGGGACAGTCCTGTCCGGGTTTCCCGTTGACATAAAGCCGGCTCGCCGTTAAATTTAATCGCATGAAACCATGCTTCTCACAGTCGTGGCTGAGACCTGTCATGCGGTCAGCACAAACCAGAGGATTCTTTACGCCTTGTGCCCGAACCACTGGTCGCCGGTCCGCTGTTCCGGGATTCACGTTGATTGAATTGCTGGTGGTGATCGCAATTATTGCGATCCTGGCGGCGATCTTGCTGCCGGCGCTTGAATCCGCCAAGAAACGGGCCCAAAGAATCAACTGCGTCAGCAATGTCAAACAACTGATCACCGGCTGGATCGCGTACGCCGGAGACATGAGCGATAAAATCCCCCCGAACGAGGGTCAGACAGCTATTGACCCTCAAACGACTCCCGGCCAAGACGGTTATCAATGGGGGCAAAAATATGCCTGTTGGGCCCTCGGAGATGTCACGATGACCTACGGTAGTACTATAAACGTTAGCGATTTCGTCGTCCACAGCTTGTTATATCCCTACGTGAATAACGCGTCGGTTTTTAAATGCCCGGCAGATTTCCGGCATCAGGGCTTGCCCGCGCCCAATGGCACCCCGAAGCAGCCCGATAGCATGCGCAGTTATTCCATGAACTCCGCCATGAATCCAACGGAGTTTGATGCAGGTGGACCCAATGGCAATCCTTGGCGCGTGTTCAGACACACTTATGACATCCGACGTACAACGGATACTTGGGTGTTTCTGGAAGAGAGTCAAGGCACCATCAATGACGGCTACTGGGTCTGTGATATGCCTCCGAGCAAAGTCTGGGTGGACATGCCGGCGGTACTCCATGGCAATGCCTGCGGCCTGGCATTCGCCGATGGTCATGCCGCCGCAAAAAAGTGGTCCGACAAATGGGTCTTGCTGCAGTATGATCCGAGCCATACTCAAGCTGCAGATCCCAATTCGGATGATTTGCAGTGGATGCAAAACGCGACCACAGACCACATGTGAGTTGTTCAAACCGCCAGACCGGGTCTCAGCCGGGCGGACTTGGCCGATAGATGGTTTTTGCCAAGGACATTTAATTGGGATTTCCCATTTGGTTTCGTGCCCACGACCAGCGTGAGGATTTTTCGTGATTTTCCTCCTGCTTCATTGATTTGCTAAGTCTTTTTCCAGTCCGCAATCGGTTTTTCTCTGGTGCAGGGGGTGTTCCGATGCCTTTTTGTGCCCCCAAGCCCTCTTCCTTCCGGATGCGAAGACACCTCTTCCGTGATTTCCATTGTTTTCATTCGAGTCCTTTCACTTTTTCCTTCATCCGGATGCCCCGGCGGGTAATCTCAGCCGCCCAATCCCTTCCAGAATGACCCGGAACAACTTTCGCGGGACCGCCACCTCCGCCATCTGGAAGACCAACGTAAGCGTCCCGCCTCGGGTTTTGAATTGGCTTGCTGCTTCAGCCGCGCGGCGTACAAAATGAAGTGATGTCCACTCGTGCCACCAAAAAAAAAATTCTTGGCCGGTGTACGCTGGTTTTCGCCTTGGCTGCCGCTGGATTTTTTTCCGCGTCGGCTGCGCCGCCGAAGTATTTCATGCGCACTTGGCAGGTGGAGCAAGGATTGCCACAGAACAAAGTCACGGCCGTGGCACAGACGCGCGACGGTTATTTGTGGCTGGGCACTTACAACGGACTGGCGCGGTTCGATGGCGTCCGCTTCACGGTTTTCGATGAAAACAACACGCCGGAATTGCGGAGCAGCCGCATCACAAGTTTGTATGAAGCCGCCGACGGGACGCTGTGGATCGGCACGGAAAGCGGCGACGTGGCACAATTCAAGGACGGGCGTTTCACTTCCGTGCTGCTGCGCGCCAACTGGAGCGGCGGGAAAATTTACGCCATCACCGCCGACGATGCCGGCGACGTTTGGCTGATGAACGAGGCGGGCGAACTGGCCCGCGCTCGCGACAGCAAGGTTCTGTCGCCGCCATCGGGCCTCGTCTCCAAAGTGGTGTCGTTGGCGCGCGGGCAGGATGGAACGATTTGGGTCGAGCGCGAGGGGGTCGTGTCCGCGCTCAAGGATGGACGGTTGACTGTCGAAGTGACCACGAACGACTACGTGCAGGGCATTTGCGCCGCGCGCGACGGCGGGTTTTGGGTGGCCAGCAACAGCGGCATCCGCAAATGGAAAGACGGCCAATGGACCGCCGATTTAGGGGCCGCGCCGTGGGGATGGAACACCGTGCCGAACTTCTTGGAAACCTCCGCCGGCGTGCTGGCGGGCGGCACGTCGAGTGACGGACTGTGGCTGTTCTTTACCGATCAAACGAACACGCCTGCGTTGCACCTTGACCACACAAACGGATTGCCCTCCGACTGGGTGATTTCGTTGTGGAAAGACCGTGAAAAAAATCTGTGGTGCGGCACCGGCGCCGGGCTGGTGGTCATCCGCCCGAGCAACCTTGAAACCATTTCATCGCCGGACAAATGGAAGAGCTGTCCCCTGCTCTCCGTGCTGCCGGCGCCGGACGGCGCGCTGTGGATCGGCACCGAAGGCGCTGGCTTGTATCGCCTGCAAAACGGCGATTGGACGAATTTCGATTCGGCGCAGGGCCTCCGCAATCCCTACGTTTGGTCGCTTGCCGCGGACGGCCAGGGGGAAATCTGGGCCGGTACGTGGGGCGGCGGATTGTTCAAACAGAAAGACGATGCGTTTGATTTTGCGCCGGGGCTGGAAAATTTTCTTTTACCGACTCCCGCGCTTCTATTCCTGTCCGACGGACTTTGGATCGGCACCACAGCGGGCCCGTTGCGTTATCAAAACGGAAAACTGGAGCGGTTCAGCGAAATTGCCGGCAAGCCGTTCGGTAATGTGCGCGCTATTGCGCAGGACAAATCGGGCGCGCTGTGGTTCGGCACGGCGGGCGGCGGCCTGGTGCGCCGCGAAAATGGAAATTTCCGCCGGTTCAAAAAATCCGACGGGCTATCGTCCGATGTCATCGAGTGTCTGCATTTCGCCGCCGACGGTGCGCTGTGGATCGGCACGTTTGGCGGCGGTCTGAATCGGTTCAAGAACGGAAAATTTTCCGTCGTCAACCGCGACCAGGGTTTGCCCAACGGCGTCATCGGCCATATCGAATCGGACGGGCGCGGGTTTTTCTGGATGAGTTCCTACGTCGGCATCCTGCGCGCAAGCGAAAAAGATTTGAACCGCTGCGCCGACGGCGAAATCGCCGAGGTGCCGTTTCTGACTTACGGCATCAACGACGGTTTGCCGACGCTCGAATGTTCGGAAGGCTTGCAATCGGCGGGCGGC
>DATNHI010000194.1:0-9421 GCA_035605035.1 Verrucomicrobiia bacterium | reverse complement strand
TTACAAGATGGAGTTTGCCGGCCAGGAAGGCTGGCTCATCAGCGCAATCATTATGTGCCTGCCGTTCATCATTCTGACGGTGCTGGTGAAACTGTTTTTGTCCGAGCAATTGCAGCCCAACGGACATTCGCCGCAGAGCAGTTCCGCAACCTAGGCCCGCAGGAAATGGTTTACCTTGACATCCTCAATTTGCGGAACGCGCTTGAATGAAGAACGGAATTCCGCAAGAATTCCGGGGTTCCCGATGATGGGTAATGACCGAAGTTGATTGGTTAACTAAATCGAATTGAGCTTATGAAGAAACTACTCGTTATTGGCATCGCGGCCATGGCCGTTGCCGCATTGTCCGCCCGCGCGGACGATGCAAAAACCACCTACGCCAACAATTGCGCCAAGTGCCATGGTGCCGATGGCAAAGGTGATACCAAAATTGGCCAGAAACTTGGCGTCAAGGACTTCACGGATGTCAAAGTCCAGGCAGAAATGAAGGACGATGCCGCGTTCAAGGCCATCAAAGAAGGGGTGCAGGACAAGGACGGCAAAACCCTGATGAAACCGGCTGATGGCCTGTCGGACGACGACATCAAGGGACTGGTCGCTTATATTCGGACGTTTAAGAAGTAAGTGACCCCGGCAGCCCTTGCCAGGCGAATGACCCGGCCGTGAACGCGGCGGCAGGGTTGGTTGCGTCCGAAAGAGCCGAATCGAATCCGACGGTGCCAGGTGGAAAATGCCTGCGCAGCCGGGAGTGGGATTATTTGCCTGCGGAAAAGTGACAAACGCAAAGCCGGGCAAATTCCGACGATAGCAACTTAACCGACATATGAATAACGAGAACGCAGGGAAGCCGCCTCACCGGCCGTCCCTGCTGCAAAATTGGATGAGTTTGGCCGGGCTGGTCATCGTGATCGGCGGCCTCTTCTCCCTTTTCCTGCTATTCATGTTAGATATAGTCGGGCACTTTTCCAATCCTTACATCAGCATCCTGACCTGGATGGTAACGCCGGCGTTTCTCGTTTTCGGGTTCATTTTGACTTTGATCGGTGTGCTGCGCGCTCGGCACAAGCGCGTGGGAAGCGCCTCCATGGTTGCCGCGGTGCAAATTGATCTTTCGCGCCCGCGCGACCGGCGCATCCTGATCACCTTCGTCATCAGCAGCCTGCTGTTCATCATGCTTTCGGCGGTGGGCAGTTACAACGCATTTGAATTTACGGAATCGGTCCAGTTTTGCGGCGAGACCTGCCACGGCGTCATGAAACCGGAATTGACAACCCACGACCACGGACCGCACGCTCAGGTCGCCTGTGTGGCGTGCCACGTCGGTCCGGGAGTGAATTGGTTTGTCCGTTCAAAACTCTCCGGTTCCTACCAGGTCTATGCCGTCGCCTTCAACAAATATCCCCGGCCCATCCCCACGCCCATCAAGAACCTGCGCCCGGCGCGCGAAACCTGCGAACAATGTCACTGGCCGCAAAAATTCTCCGGCGATCTGGATCGCACGTTCAATTATTTTCAGAGCGACGCATCCAACTCGCCGTATTCCATCCGGCTTTCGATCAAAGTCGGCGGCGCCGACCCCACCCGCGGCCGGGTCGGCGGCATTCACTGGCACATGGTTGTGGGGAACGAGGTGGAATACATCGCCACGGATGAGGCCCGGCAGAAAATTCCCTGGGTGCGGATCACCGACCGACAGGGTGTGGTCACGGTTTATCGCACGCCGAAATTCACCAATGACATCTCCAAAATGGAAATCCGGAAGATGGATTGCATGGATTGCCACAACCGTCCGTCGCATCGTTATGTGCCGCCGGATCAGGCCGTCAACCTGGCCATGGAACTCGGCCAGATTGATCGTACCCTGCCTTGGATTAAAACCAACACGGTCTATGTCCTCACTCGCAAATACAGCACCGGTGCCCAGGCGCGGGACGGCATCGCCACCGCGCTGGCCGAACGTTACCCTAATGACCCCCGTATCCGCGACGTGATCCCGGTGGTGCAGCAAATATACCGTGACAATTTCTTTCCCGAAATGAAGGCCGATTGGAGCGTTTATCCGGACAACCTCGGCCACATGCTCTGGCCCGGCTGTTTCCGCTGCCACGATGGGAAGCACAAGGCCGAGGACGGCCGGACCATCAAGGCCAACGACTGTAATGCCTGTCACACCATCCTGGCCCAGGGCAGTGGCGCAGACCTGCAAAAACTGACGCCGGGCGGCCAGCCGTTCATCCACACCGGCGGAGATTATGACCTGTCCTGTTCCGACTGCCACACGGGCGGGCTGTAGGCGGAAAGAGGCGCAAAATCTCAATCCGCGAACTTTGCGAATGGGTGCGAATTCGGCTGCGCTAAAAGCGTACCGGAAATTAGCCCAGAGTTGGCGCGGAGCGACTACTCTGGGTACAGTGGCGCCCTTTATTATTCCCGCCCCGGCGTGTCGCGGCGAAGCACGGCGGAGACGGAAGGGGCGGCAGGGGGAGTCCAACCGCAGATGAACGCAGAATTATTGGGCGGGGCGAGCGCCTGTCGTGCCGTAGCCTTGGCGAAGGGTGATGGCCGCGAGCCGTTTCCAACCACGAATTCACACGAACGGACACGGAATCTCGCCCTGCACTACGCTGAACTCCCTGGGCCGACCAATGCGGGCAAATAAGGCGGTGTCCGTTATGACCTTGCCACGCTCGGCGTCGGCGAATGGCAACGGCCCGGGTCTGGCCCGCTCCAACTTTCGCAAATCAAATCCCGGCGGCAATCGCGTTGTGCCGCTGCGTGGGTGAGGAGGCTCCTCTTATTCAAAGCTGATCCAATCCAACTCAACATTGTTGTTCCCACTCTGAGTAACAACCAGATCGTGGATGCCGGTTGGAACACCGACCGCCTTTGAATGATAGATTTTCCAAGCTTTTCCGATTTTGACTTTTGCCAGCACAGGCCCGCCCACCTTATCCAGGCGGATTTGAACCGACCCACCCATCGCTGAATCGGCCCTGACATTCACTGATTTCAATTTGTTCTTGCCGAAATCAACGCTATTAAACCGGACCCAGGTATTCGTTCCGTTAAGTGAGATTTTCCATCCCTCAAACCTGTTGGTCTCATCAAGGAACGAAACCGATACGCCGTCCTTGCTGATGGCACTATACCGGTCAATTTGGATTTTACTTTTCGCATCCACAACCCCAACACCTCGCAGGGTGGGAATGACTTTTTTAATCGTTCCGTCTTCATTGAAATATAAATAATCCGCCCTGACTGATCTGTTCTTGTCAAAGTCCGGGGACAAATCCTTGTCATGATAAAACAAATACCACTGCCCCTGGTACTCAACGATTGAATGCTGAACCGTCCAGCAACCACTGGCAGATTCATCCAAGATGACTCCCGTTTGCTGGTAAGGCCCCATCGGATTGGTGCTGGTCGAATATTCAAGTCTCTCGGCGTTGGTCTGGGCGTGCGGATACGTGAGATAATAAATCCCATTCCGCTCGAACGCAAAGGGGCCTTCCACGAGTCCTTTTGCCGGGAGATTGGTAATCAACTGCGGCTTGGAATCCAGTTCCAGCAAGTTATCTTTCAGCTTCGCCACAGATACTCTGCTTCCTCCCGCCCAAAACAAATAGGCGTTTCCATCTTTATCCATCAACACGCAGGGATCTATTCCTCGCACGCCTTCGATTGGCTTAGGCTCCGGCATGAAAGGACCATAAGGCTTGTCCGCGATGGCAGCTCCGATTCTGAATCCTCTCCCCTCCTTTGCCGGCGCTGGAAAATAGAAATAATACTTTCCATTTTTGAAAACGCAGTCCGGCGCCCACAGGCTGTACCCGTTGGAATTGGCCCAGGCGACGTTCGTCTGGTTCAGAATGACGCCATGATCTTTCCAATCCGTCAGGTTTTCGGAAGAGAAAACATGATAATCTTCCATGCAAAACCAGTTGGTGCGGGTCCTGCCCGGAACGGGAGGAATATCGTGGGACGGATAAAGATAAATCTTGCCTTCAAACACTCTGGCGGTGGGATCGGCGGTAAACTGATCCAAGATGAGGGGATTGGTGGCAAAAGTGTTGCTGACAAAACAAAGGCCCGCAAAACTAAGTGTCAACAGGTGACGTATATTATTCTTCATTTCGTTACTTGCTTAAAGGTCACAAAGTGTTCCTGTTTAGCCATGAACTGCAAGGAAATCCGGCGCAGCGGTATTTCGACCGTAAAAGGGCGATTGCGTCGCGAAGCGGATCAACCGCCAATGGACTCTTTTAACCGCAGATTGCGCAGAGAGGCGCGGATTTTCTTTGCCGCAAAGAGGCACAAAAACCGCAAATGTTTTTACCGCGCGCAATTTCAAAGATGACGAGGTAACAAAATTCACCCATCACGCGCCGGAAATCAGCGTTTATCTGCGAAATCTGCGGACCGAGATACGGCTCGCGAGCGCGCTCGCCCCACCTCATGCGGCGGCGGCGGGTCGGGCGGGTTGGAAGCTGCGCCACATTATTTTCGGCAGCAGGCCGAGGAGGATGAGGACAATCTGGCTGCCGATGAACAGCCTCAACCACCAGAACGCCGCGTCGGTGAACCCGTAGCTGTGCAGGCCGATGCCGAGCATATTGACGCCGAACCACGACCAGCTCGTGACGATGTTGCCGACGACGGCGAGGTTCATGAGGCCGCGCTCGCGCACGAGGCCGCCCCAACGCGCGTGCAGGATGGTCGCATTCCACAGCACAATCAGCAACGCCCCGTTTTCCTTCGGGTCCCAGCCCCAGAACCGGCCCCACGACTGGTCGGCCCAGATGCCGCCCAGCACGGTGCCAACAAAGCTGAACAACGTGGCGAAACAGACGATGCCATAAACCATTTTGGCCATTACTTTCCCGATTTCCATTTTACCGATTTCAGACGACAGACCTTTGCCAACTGCAAGGCCGATCGCCGGGGCAGCCATGACCGGGGCAGCCATTGCCGTGATTGCCGTCAAGCCGACGGCTGCCTTGGGGTCCAATGGTTGGGTTAGACGCTTTGTAAACAGACCCAGCAAAATGTAAACAATCGCCAGAAATCCCGCCAGGAAAGTCGAGGCATAACCGAGCGTAACGGTGACGACGTGGGTGGCGAGCCACAAATTGGTGTCGAGTACGGCGCGCATCATTTCCATGGTGTCGCCGCTCAACGCAAGGTGGAGCGCAATGATTTGTGTGACGAAGCCGACGAACGACGCTACCAATATACCAATTCCGATCGGATAAATTTTTTCCAAAACCAACCCTAGCAAAACACAAGCCCAGCCGATGAAAATGGCCGAGGAATAAAGGTTGGTCACTGGTGGCCGGCCTTCGAGATACATTCGAAATACGAGGCCGAAGGTGTGAATCACCACAGCCAATACCACCAAATAAAATGCGGATTTCCGAATCCATTCAGATGCAACAAGCAAATAGATACACGCCAGCACGAGCGCGAGCACATAAATGACGGTGGCATTGTAGAACGGCTGGAGGGTGTTGAAGAAATACTCTTGGCTGGTCTTGCGCGCCTGTGGCGCAAACCGGTCCGCCAGCCAGGCGCGATATTCGCCGACGGCATGGTTGAACTCATCCGGCTGGTCAGAGCGGTAGGCGGTAACCATCGCGGCATAAAATTTTGTCGCCGGGTTGAATTCACCGGTGTGCGCGGTCTGCATGAGGTTGGTGCCGATGTTCTGCCAGTCGTCACGCGGCAGGCTAGCGTCCGCCGGCGGAATCGTCAGTGGCAGCGCGAAACTGGCGACGGTTTGATAGCCGCCCATGAAACTGAGGAGGTTGTTGAAGGCGTCCTGGTCAAATTTCTGCCCGGCGGCGCGGGCGTTCACCGCGGCGACCCCGGGCAAAATGCTCTTCTGGTAGGCATCCAGCTCCGCCGCAAAATCGTCCGAACCCGGCGGTTTAAGGCTGACTTCGAGGCGCTGATACAGGTTCATCATTTCGTAAAGTTTCATCAACTGCGATTCGAAGACAGTGCGTTTGGAAGCATCAATCGGGTCAATGCGGGCCGCCTGCTTTTCGATTTCATCGGCCTGGGGACGGAGCTGGTTGAAGGAATAATATTTCTGGCCGTCCGGCACTTTGAGCAATTCGCTAACTTCGTTGTTATCAATGCGGAAAACTTTCCGGTCATCAGCCGCCTCTGGTTTCATCATCACTTCGAGCAGCCAGTCCATGGCCGACAGCGTTTCGGTCCGGCCATTCGCTTCAGCGGGGACAGTTTGTTTGGTGCGGATTTGGAGCAGGGAATTGCGGGCGACGGAATCGAACGGCTGGAACCGGCCATTCAGGAGCACGGGCAATTGGCCGAACGCGCGGGTATGAAAAGGACCTTCGGGTTTTGGCAAAGAACAATATGCCAGAACTATCACTACCAAGGCCAAAACACTCCAAGGGATCCATTTTTTCATAATCACTTTTTCTCCAATCCGCGAACCCGGATGGGGCGCCCGCCGGGCGCCTTGCCCCGGACCGCGCCGGATGACGGCGCGACGCTGGCGGGCACCGCAACGCGTCGTTTCAGAAACGGAATCAAATGGCTCAAGAATTGAATGACCAGACCGATCGCCACCAGCACACAGGAGAAATACGGCGTCAGCCAGCTCGGATTGTGCACCACCTGCAACACGCTGCCGTGATCGTCAGGGTCGAAGCTTGCCTGATAAAATGTTTCCCCTTCGTAGCGCAGCGGGTTGTTCATGAAAATTCGCACCTCGCGGTCCTCGCCGTTCTCGAGGTTTTGCAGCCGGACGCGGCTGGAGAAATTTTTGGGAATGTCGGTACCGGGATACTTATCGTGGCGAAATTCGATGAGATGGAGGCTGAATGGCAGATAATAGCGTTCCTGTCGCAGCAACAATTCGTAGGAACGGTGGTTGTAAGTGAACGATTGCGGCTGGTCCAGCCAGGCGGAAGCGAGAAAAGTTCCCAGCGAACCCTGCGGAGTGGCAATTTCGACGGTCGCCGACGGCATGTCCAGGCGGTCCATCTCCGTTACGCGCGGTTCTTCGCGCCACCACATGCTGGAGCCGGCGCCCCCGGTGGTTTTGACCGGTTCATAGCCCGGTTGGGATTGTTGCACGAGCGATGAATTCGCGTAAAAATTCTTCACGCGCACGGTAAACGGCATCTCCGGGTCGCTTACTTCGCCACGCCGGACGAGCAAACTGCAGGGAATGGCAACCACCTTGTCCGAGTCGGGGTCGGTCGCATCTATAACCGCCAGTTCGAAGGCGCGTTCAGCCTCGGAATAGTTTTTGGTCTCGCCGATGCGCAGGTGCATGGCGCTTTCCCGGGACAGAAAATCCGCGAGCATCTGCCCGAGCAGCAACAGCACGACGCCGAGATGAATCAGTACGATGCCGATTTTCCTTTTGCCGGGTTGATAATAACGGAAATGCGCGACGAACAGATTGATGAGCAGCACGGTGCCGATGAAATATCCACCGGGAAAAATGGGAATATGCGGCGGGGAACCGTCGAGCGGCCAGTAAACGACAAAGCTGCGGAAGAATTCGTTTTGGGCCTTGAACAGCCCAAGGTGCACCTGGGCGATAGTGCCCCAGAACACAATGACGCAGCCGAGCACCAGGCAGGCCACGGTCAGCTTAAGCGATGAAAAGAAGCGATAAAGGCTCGTGAGCATTTCAATATTTCACGCCCTGGACAAATTGCGTGAAGGCAGCTTTCTGGCTTTCGACGACCTTCGCGTCGCCCATGAGTTTGTAAAACCAAGTCCGGTCCGCTTGCGTAACAATGATGCCAAGCAATCGCGCCGGCTGGCCGGTGCGCGCGTCCGTGCCGCTCATGTCCACCCGCTGGGCTTTGCCGCCGGTGATATCAACCGGCGTTGTCAAAATCTCGGAAATGGGCGATAAGCCAAGTTGTCCACGCCAGCGATTCACGTTGGCAGATAACCCGCCGCCGTCGCCGGGGGATGAGCTGACATTGACGGCTGCCGTTGCGCCGCCTTCACCGGTGAGGATGAATTTGGCAACGAGAAATTGTCCGGCGGCGACTTCCTGCCAGCCAGCCGGCACCTGCCAGTTCGGCTTGCCTTCGCTGGAAACCGGTCCGGTCGCCGGAGAAGCGCTTGCCCCAGTGTCGCCGCCGACCGGATGGCCTGACGGCAAAACCGTCTGTGCCGGCGCGGCGGCGAAATTCAATGATTTAAGGAAGGCGATAAATGCCGGCTTTTGCTGCTCCACCAAATCCGAGTCACCGGTCATTTTGTAAAACCACGACACGTCGTCGCGGTGCTGGATGACACCGAGAATACGTTCCGTGTTGCCACTCCCGGGATTTTGGCCGGCCACGTCGTACAATTGCGCAGGTTGGCCGCCGGCTTCGACGTCTTCCGCAGATTTTTTTAATTCATCCGGCGACAGTGGCGCAAGGCCGATCTGGCCGCGCCAGCGATTGACATTGGCTTCATCGCTTCCGGCTATGCCGGGCAGGGGAATGACACTGACATCCGCCTGTTTGCCGTTTGGACCTTGCACTTTGAAAGACGCCACGCGCATTTCGCCGGGCGCGACTTCCGTCCAGCCTTCCGGTGTCTGCCACGTCAGTTGCGGCAGACCGGCCCGGGGCATGGCCGGCACCGAAGCCGACGACGAGGAAGCGATGTCCGGATGCCCGGGCGGCAACGACGGGTTGGGCGAATCGGTGGGCAGGGCCGGAGCGGTTTGTTGTTGTGGCTGGTCCTGGTCCTTGGCGATGCGATAGACTTTGACAGTGTCCCGGTGACAGCCGGCAACCAGCAGCGCGAGCAGCGGAATGAAAACCAGAAGCCCCCGGCCGGGTTGGCCAGAAGCAGGCTTCATCAAATAATTTGGCATATATGGAAATTAGTTTACGAATTGATGAGGATTCAAGTTTATTCTGGCGAATTCACACCCGGTTCGTGATCGGGCCGGAACTGGTCATCCGGTTTTTAAGCGCCATAAGCCAGGCCGGCTAAAAACGGTATTGCAGGCTGGCGAAGATGACGTGGGCATCGTAATTGAAGTTGCCGGCGGACGCCGAATCCTCAGAATGGGTGAACGCGTATTTCAGGTTGAGGCGGAGATTCCGGCTGATCCGGTGGACGAGCGTCGCCGTGATGCTGTGTTCGTCGGCATCCGTTCCCAGCGGCAGACCGCCCACAATTTGGTTCTGGCTGTCGGCGGCGCGATAATAAAAATACCCAATGTTCAAATCGGTTTTGTCACTCAACACAAAATCGGAGTTGAAGTTGACGGTCCAGTAATTGTTTTGCGCGTCGAGGACGGCCTGGGTGTAATCCGAGGCGGGCGTCTTCGTGGTGCTGAGGACATAATTGAAGCCGGCCTGCAAACCGAGCCAGTCCAGTGGCGTCCAGTTGACGTTCTGGCCGATGCTTTGCGTGTACATCT
>DATNHI010000193.1:0-22294 GCA_035605035.1 Verrucomicrobiia bacterium | reverse complement strand
TCAAATCACAGTGCACGCGGAACAAAGCCAATCGGACGATCACGCGGGAGGAGAACGAAGGATTGATGGAAGCGATGGCGGCGCGGATGAAAGCGCAGCCCTGGAAGTTCAAGTTAAGGAAGACATTGGCCGAACATCCGTTCGGGACAATCAAGCGGTGGTTCGGCTACACGCACTTTTTGCTCAAAGGTCTGGAGAAAGTCCGCTGCGAATGGAGTCTGACGACCCTGGCCTACAATCTCAAACGGGTCTTGAACCTGGTGAGCTTCGCGAAACTCATGGCGGCGGTTGGGGTAAAAATCCCGCAAAGGGCCTGAAGCCGGCGGGCACCGCTCTTTTTTCTTTCGCCGGCTCTGGTATCTTCCTTGGCCGCCGTCGGCACGGATCCCATCTGTGGAAATTAAAAACCGGCGACCCGAACTTTCGAACCGCCGGCCAATGTTTTCCCCCGCCCATCACTCGCCCCGCGCCAGACTTTTCACACAGCCTCGCGCGGTGTTAGGCATCAACGGTCTCATCGCCTGGTATATCCGCCGTCGCCGTTGCCGCCGAGCAAATCAGAAGGTGAAGGAGGCGATTTATCTTCTGGAATGCCAGCTTCGTGCAAAGCCTCCTTATATAACTTCACCTGAAGAAAACGATTCTTGGCTTTCCATTTCTGGACGCCTTCCAATGGAGGGGCTTTCGAGGTTTGAGCTACCTTCTCCTCAAAATCCATACGCAGGTGAGCAAGCTCGGCACGAAGCGAAGCTAAATGCCATAAAACTTGTCTGGCGAATTCTTGTGAATCTGGTTTTTGCATACAAACGTAAGTTGATGCCTAACAGGTATTCGGCCAAACCGTGGTTTGGCCTAATTCGGGAAGCAAGCTCGTTGCTTTCCTCTTCATGTCATTAAAATTAACTGGCTTATGCCGAATGGTCAAGTTCACTGTTTGGCCTAATTCATCAATGCGAATCGTGGCGCTTTTCCAGTGCGTTCACCGGCCCGGTTTCAGCGGCTCTAAACCCGGTTCACTGCATCAAATCTTTGGCCGTCGTGACCTGGGCCTGCATCTCATGCACAATCTGGGTGGCGCGGGCGACGGCGTGGTCCTGGGTTTCGCCCAGAAACGATTTCAGCCGCACCCGCACCGCCGCTATCGGGTCACCGTTGTGGTCGCGCAATGCCAGGGTGACGGCCACCACGCCGGGGCTTTTGCCGAAGGACACCGTGCCATCCGTGATCGCGATTTTTTCCGCGTCGGTCCCGGACTGGCCGATTTCCTTTGCATCGCTGCTGGCGATGATGTGCGGCTGGCCCTGGCCATCGAGCGCGTAGATGCGGAGGGTCAGGATGCGCGGTTGTTGTTGCATGGTGCTGTTCACCAGCGTCTGCGCCGCCGGCACGCGCGGCTTGTAATCAATCGTCGTGTCGTCGAAATAACTTACGGCGTCCGCCATGGTCCAGAAACCGATTTTGCCCGAGGCGAACGTGGGTGGAACGTGCAACGGCATGGACAAGGCATCGTCCAGCCGGCAGTTGATTTGAACGCCTTCGCACTCGACGGTCAGCGTGTGCCAGACGCCGACGGCGATATTCGTGCCCAGGGTGAAAGGATCCGCGAACTGGCCGTTGACCATTTTGTAAAAGCGCAGGTTTTGCCTCAGCGCGCTGGCGCGGACGACGTAAAAGTTCGACGCGTTCTGGAACCGGAACACAATGCCCGCCATCTGTTCCACGGTGCCGCTGACGATTTTGAACCGCGTCGTGAGCTTGAAATTATCGAACGCCTCGCCGTCGTAAACCAGCAGGGGAAACCGGTTGTCGTCGGGGTCCTGGCTCACTTGCGCGAGGACGGAATGGCGGGCGACGATGGGTGTCTTGCCGTTGAACGCCGGGAGCAACGACGGCACTTCATCCTCGACGACCTTCCATTCGCCCGGCTGTCCGCTGCCGGCCAGCGCGCGGTGAAAGCCGGCCGGCGTCTGGCCGGTCGCAAAATCGCTGAAAACAATTTTGATTTCGGCGCCGAAAACGGGAACGGCCAGACCCAGGCAGAGGCAGAAAACGAAATGTCGCATCGGGCGGAGCTTAACAAACATCGCGCCGGCGACAAGCCTGTGCGCGGATAAAGCAGCCGCCCGGTTACGGTGCAAAAACCGCCGTGTAACCCGCCATGTAACAAACCCGTCTAAGATGACGATTATGAAAAAATCAATTCCGACAAGATTGTTGCTGATTGCCGCCAGCCTGTCATTGCTGGCCGGTTGTGTGGTTTATCAACAACAACCCGCCGTCGTAGCTGCGCCGCCGCCACAAGCCGAAATCGTAACCGCCGCGCCCGGCCCGGTGGCGATTTGGTACTGGATTCCGGGGGAATGGGTATGGCGCGGTCAATGGGTCTGGGTCGGAGGCCGCTGGGCGGCGCGTCCGCATCCGGGAGCGGTGTGGGTGCACGGCGGCTGGGGTTGGCACGGTCATCACCGCGTTTGGGTCGAAGCGCATTGGCGCTAAATTGCCGCCAATCAAATTCAGCGGAGCGACGGGATTTTTCCGAGGCGGCGCGGAGCTTTACCAATTCCCTCGCTCATTCTATGGCACGGATTGGCTGCCAGAGGCAGGGCTCGACCTGAGCCTTTGGATCCAGTATCTGCCACGTAACGTGCTGTCGCTACGAGGAATCCAGTCGTGCCAAGTATTACAAGGCATTTTGGCGACGAGCAAGAACAACTTGTCAGTATCCGTTAACTGACCCTCCACTATTCTTTCACAATTTTTCAGTATCATTTTGCCGGAGCTTTTGCTGGAAGGGAGAACAAGAACTCAACCATCGACCCGGGGATTTACGCGAAGGCGCGATAACTAAAGCTGTATTTTGGAAAACAAGTAGCTGCCCAACACCACCAGGAGCGCAGCGACAACGGTGAGCACGGCAAAATCCGTCATCAACCCGAAGTGGCCGACGCCGATAAGCGATTGCCGCAAGCCATCCACGCCATAGGAAAGCGGGTTGATGCAGACGACGATGGCCAGCGGTCTCGGCAAGTTCACCAGCGGAAATATGGCGCCCGACAAAAGAAAGAGCGGCAGAATCAGAAAGCTGACCACCAATTGAAACGCCTGCATATCATGCAATGTCGAGCCGATCACCGATCCTAACGCGGTGAACAGCACGGCGGTGATGGCCATGAACAGAAAGGTTTCGGGAAACGCGCCGACGTTGTGGCAACGGAAACCGGCAAGGAAACAAACGGCAAGAAAAAGCGTTCCCTGAAGGACGGCGACCGTTGCGCTACCCAAAATGCGGCCCAGGATGATCCACACCCGCGGCACCGGCGCGACGAGCGTTTCCTTCAAAAAGCCGAATTGCCGGTCCATGAGCAAATCAATCCCGGAGAAAACGGACGTGAACAAAATGGTCATGCCGATCAAACCCGGCGTGACAAACTGAATATAGCTGCCCATGCCGGCTTGTTTGAAAACCGGGCTGAGGCCGTAGCCCATGGCGAGAAGGTAAATCAGCGGCTGGGCCAGGGAAGAAATGATCCGGGCGCGGGAACGAAGGTATCGCTTCAATTGCCGCAGCCAAAGGATGTAAATCACACTCATAAATCATCTTCGTCTCCAGACTCTGGCCATCTGACGCATCCGGTCGGCGGGCCTGACTTCTTCTTCGCGGATGGTCGAGCCGGTTAATTTCAGGAATGCCTGCTCCAACGATTCCGCGCCGGTTTGTTGCTTCAATTCCTGGGGCGTGCCTTGGGCAACAATCCGGCCATGGTCAATAACGGCGACGCGCTGGGCCACGCGCTCGGCTTCCTCCATGTAATGTGTCGTCAGAAACACGGTGACATGCTCCTCCGCGTTGAGCTTCCTGACCCGACTCCAGAGTTGGTTGCGGGTTTGCGGGTCCAGTCCGAGCGTGGGTTCGTCCAGAAACAGTATTCTCGGCGTGTGCAGCAGTCCGCGGGCGATTTCCAGCCGCCGCCGCATGCCGCCGGAAAACCGCTTCACCGGTTCCTTTCGACGGTCCCAAAGTTCAAACAGGTTGAGCAGCTTTTCCGTCCGTTCAGCACGAACCCGCCGTGGAACTTTGTAGAGCGCCCCGTGCATTTCCATGTTTTCCCACGCGGTCAACTCGTCGTCCAGGCTTGGGTCTTGAAATACGATTCCAAAGAGCTTGCGGACTTCGTTCGGGTGTCGTTCGGGATTGAGCCCGTTTAATTCAATCGTGCCGCTGGTGGGCTTCAGCAGCGTCGTCAGCATTTTAATTGTGGTCGTCTTGCCCGCGCCGTTCGGCCCCAGAAACGCCACAATTTCGCCTTGCTGGATTTCAAAAGAAATGTCCTGCACGGCGGCAAATGTGCCGAACATTTTGGTCAGATTTTGAACACGAATCATGAAGCGAAGTTGTTTGAAATTATTATGCCGAGGACTTTATTCCAGCCGCAGCAAATGCGACGAGTCGTTGGATGAGTCCGTCCGCATCCAGTCTCTTTCGCAGACTGCCAGGCAGCGAATCCTCCTTGCTCGAGATGAGCAACGCGTGAAGCAAACCGCCGGATACGAAGATCAGCCGCCAGAGCAGTTCTTCCCGGGGCAGTTCCGGGAGAGCGCGCGCGAAGGCCGCCGCAAAACGGGCCATCATCGCTTGGAATTGCGTCCGGATAAGGTGCTCAATCTCGGGGTTTGGCTCGCTGTGGCATCGGGCCATGAGCCGCATGAACGTCGTGTTCCTCTTGCCGGCGGCAAAACTCCCTTCGACCGCCGGGCGAATCATCGCTTCCAGCAGCGCTTCAACCGCAGGCGGCTTGCCGCGGGACTTGCGTTCCGCCTCGTCCAGCATTGCCAACCGCCGCTGATTCAACGGTTCGATCCGCCGGTTGAACACCGCTTCAATCAATTTCTGTTTCGTGCCAAAGTGGTAATTGATGGCTCCCAGGTTCACTTCCGCCGCCACGGTGATGTCCCGGATGGACGTGGCTTCCAGGCCGCGCTCGGCGAAAAGCCGTTCCGCCGTGTCGAGAATCTTCTCCTTGGTGGCGGCGAGAGTGTGCTCCGCGTTTTCCGGCGTCGTAATTGTTTTCGCAAAACGATTCTGTTTGCTGTTCGTCTTCATTCGTATCGAAGGGCGTCAATGGGGTTGAGCAGGGCCGCTTTGCGCGCCGGATAAAACCCGAAGAAAATTCCGACGGCACAGCTCACGCCAAAAGCCAGGATGATGGAGCCGGTGGAAACAATGGGGACGAAGCTGGTGAAGCGGCCCACAAGGTTTGAGGCGCCAACGCCGAGCAGCACGCCAATCGTGCCGCCCAGCAGACTAAGCGTGATGGCTTCGATGAGAAATTGCAGCAAAATGTCGGCCGGTTGCGCGCCGACCGCAATGCGGATGCCGATCTCCCGCGTGCGTTCGGTCACGCTCACCAGCATGATGTTCATGATGCCGATGCCGCCGACCAGCAGCGAAATGCCGCCAATGGCTCCCAGCAGCAACGTGATAATGGTGGAGACGGAACTTACGGTGTCGGCAATTTCCTTTTGGTTGAAGATGCTGAAGTCATTGTCCCGGCCGGCCGGCAGGCGATGCCGTTGCCGCAGCAGGCTGGTGATTTGTTGCTCCGCCGCGTCCATCCGGTCCGAGCCGGAAATCTGGACGTTGATGGAACGCAGATATTTGTCGCCGGTGAGCAGTCTCATCGCCGTGGTGTAGGGAACAATGATGCGGTCGTCCTGGCTCTGGCCGCCCATGCCGGTGCCTTTGCTTTCGAGCAGGCCGATAATCACAAAGGGCATGTTCTTGATGCGCACGGTCTGGCCGACGGGGTTGAGCGGGCCGAAAAGTTCGTGCGCGGTTTCGGAACCGATGACGGCGACCTTGGCCCCGCTGCGGATGTCGCGCGCCGTGAACATCGAGCCGGCGGTGAGCTTCCAATCGCGGATTTTCAAATATTCGGGAGATTCGCCGGCAATGGTGGTTGACCAGTTGCGACCGTTGGCGATGGCCTGGGCCGAGGTGGTGTCTTCCGGGCTGACGGCCACGACGTCGGGCACTTCCCGGCTGATGGCGTCGGCGTCGTCGAGCGTGAGGGCGCTGGCGCTACCAAGACCGGAGTTTACGCCACCGGCACGCCGGCTGCCAGCGAAAATTGTCAGCAAATTCTGGCCGAGGGAGGAAATTTGTGATTCGATGCGCGCCTGCGCGCCATTGCCCAGGGCCACCATCGCCACGACCGAGGCGACGCCAATGATGATGCCCAGCGCGGTAAGGCTGGAGCGCAGTTTGTTGCGGCGCAACGCGCGCAACGCGATCATCGCCGTCAAGAGGAACTGGCGTAAAAGTGTTCGGAGGTAATCCAGAGGGTTCATGGCTCAAGCGAGTTTGGCTTTTTGTTCGGCCCGATCCAGCGCGGCGCGTTGCTCCCGGGCAACGCGGCGGTTTTCGTTCCGGGTGTCGCTGATCACCTGACCGTCGCGCATGACGACGATTCGCTTGCAATAGGCGGCAATGTCCAGCTCATGCGTGACCATCAGTATGGTGATGCCCGCATCATTCAATGTCTGGAAAATGCCCATGATTTCAATACTGGTGCGCGTGTCCAGATTGCCGGTCGGTTCATCGGCCAGCAGCAGTTCGGGCGAGTTCACCAGGGCGCGGGCAATGGCGATGCGCTGCTGCTGGCCGCCGGAAAGCTGGTTCGGATGATGATGCCGCCGGTCGGCAAGGCCGACTTTTTCCAAAGCTTGCGTGGCTCGTTGACGGGTGGCGCGCAGAGGCGCCAGCGGCTTGCTGTAAAACATCGGCAGTTCGACGTTTTCCAGGGCGGACGTTCGGGCCAGCAGGTTGAAACTTTGGAAAATGAAACCGAGTTTCTTGTTTCGCAGACGCGCCAGTTGCCTGCGGTTCATGCCGGCAACCGCCGCGCCGTCCAGCAAATAACTTCCGCTGGTGGGCTGGTCGAGGCAACCCAGCATGTTCATCAGCGTGGATTTGCCAGAACCGCTCGCGCCCATGACGGCCACGAAGTCGCCCCGCTGGATTTCCAGAGTGACATCGCACACGGCCTTCAACTCGACTTCGCCGGTGTAATAGGTCTTGGTGAGGTCGCGGAGTTGGATGATTGGCGCGTTGAGCATGGCGTGCTTCCCGGGTTTACTGCGGCGGCGGGGGGCCAAAGTTGTTCCCGGTTGCCGCGCCAAGCGTCGCAGTGACCACCGCCCCGCCCTGGCTCAAGCCGTCGAGAATTTCGGTGTTCAAGCCGTCAGTGATGCCAGCCTTGATAATCACCGGCTTCAGCTTTTTCCCATCGGCACTGGTGATGTAAACGAGCCGCTCGTCCGGCTTCAATTTTGCGGGAGGCGTTCCTTCGTAACTGGCACCAGTTGGCGGCGTGTAGCGGAGGGCGGCATTGGGAATTTGCAAGGCGCTGGTGCGCTGGGCAACCAGGATGGAAATGTCCGCCGTCATGCCTGGAAATAATTTCTGATCCGGGTTGTCCACAGAAATAATAGTTTCGTAGGTGACAACATTCTGCGTCGTCGTGGGCGATTTGCGCACCTGCGTCACTGCGCCGTGAAACACGTCGTCGGGAAAGGCGTCCACGGTGAAGTCCACCGGCTGGCCGACCTTGACCTGGCCGATGTCCGCCTCGGAAACATCGGCGGTGATGTTCATTTTGGAGAGGTCCTGAACAATGGTGAACAGCACCGGCGTATTCATGGCCGCGTTCACAGTTTGGCCCACGTCCACTTTGCGCGAGATCACAACGCCGCTTACGGGCGCGGTGATTATGCAGTAACCGAGATTGGCCTGTGCGTTGTCCAGCGCGCCTTGTTGGATGGCGACAGCCGCCTCGGCCTCGTGCAGCGTTGCGACGGCGGTGTCGTAGTCCGAACCGGAAATCAGCTTGTTGGTGAACATCTGGCTGTCGCGGGCGATTTCGGCTTGTTGCAATTCCAGATTGGCCTTGCTGTTGGCCAGCTGGGCGGCGGCTTGTTTGGCCATCGCCTCGTAGGTGCGGGGATCAATCTGCGCCAGCAACTGCCCGTTGGTCACCGTCGAATTGTAATCCACGTAAAGCTTGCTGATCTGGCCCGAAACCTGGCAGCCCACGTCCACGCTGACGACCGCGCTCAACGAGCCGCTGGCCGTAACATGGGCCACGATTTGGCCGCGCGAGACGGGCGCCGTTTCGTAGCGAACGACGCCGCCAGACCGCCTGCAGCCCGCGAAAACCACAATGAGCAGCGCGGCGAAAAGCAAGAGGCGCGGCGCCGCCGTAATATTCCGGATGAAAGCGGCTTCCTGACCGCGCCCGGCAAAGAACCGTTCCGCCGTGTCAGGAATCCCGCCACCGGTGTCGGTCAAAGCGTATTCCGCGTAATCCGGTTTTGAAACCATCCTGGCACTTGATTCATTCATACGTTTGTATGATTCATACAACTGTATGAATTGGCTGTCAATTTCTATTTTTAGCGAGTTTCCGTTTTTGTTCCGTGGCAATCACCGAAGACGTGTGCAAATACGCTGCTGAACAAGGCATGAGCGAGGAAGAAGCGATCAAACACGTCATGGAAGGAAAGACGAAAGAGTTCGTCGAAAGAAACGCAGAGGTTTGCGAAGCAGGTTAAACGAGGGAAGCATCATGCAACGAAAGCCGGTTGTGCCAACCGTAAGTGAACAGCTTCAAACATCATGTTTGCGGCAAATTCAGCCGATGGTTGCGTTGGATTTGCTTCCGCCACTCATTCATCACCCGTGCCTGCTCCGCGTAGTCCGGCCACTTTGCCACTGCGGCGCGCACTTCCTCGACGATGGCCTCGGCCCGCCCGCGTTTCATCAGGGCGCTTTTGGCGCAAGCACGGAAGTCGGCCAGTGTGAATCCGTCGCGCTTTCCATTCATGGTCATCTGGTGCGTTGCGGTCCAGTCGCCGGTTGGGTTGTAACTGTAAGTTACGTCGAAAGCGGGTGTGAGTGACCAGTGTCCGGCCTTGTCCATCAGGAAGGCGATGTTTTTGACGTGATCGTCCTGGTTACGCGCGATGATGTTGAACGTCATCCGCCGGAACTGTTCTTCCACCGCTTCCATCGGCAGGTTCAACTGACGAATAACCAGCAGCGCCTGCTCATAAGCATACGCGCCTGCGTGGTTGAAATCGAAATGGGCCAGGGCGCACAATGACTGCATGTGCAATTTCTCACCGCCTTCAAGCCGGTCAAAGCGTTTGGCCATGAAATGTCGCCGCCCGTTTTCTTCCAGCAAACGGCACTCGCTCATGGTCACACCCGCTGCCTTCGCCATCAGGGAATAGGCGTATTCAATCGCGCCATAACCCTTTGGGTCTTCAAGTTCCTTGTCCTGGTTGCCCGCCACGCCGTCAAATTTCAGCAGCCAGTAATCAAATCCCTTTCCCGCCGTAATCTGCCCCGAACGAACTTCGTTTGTCTCCCGGTTCCAAGCGATGATCGCCTTCGCCCGCGCGCCACCGGCGGAGGTGCCGACGCGCAAGATGTCGTTCAAAGCGTTTTTCCTGCTCGCGCTGGCAAAGGTGGTTTTCAGATTTTTGCGGTGGCTAAGAACTTCCGACGCCAGTTTGACCAGGGCATCAATCTCAATCTTCTTCGCCCGCTGCGGTTTTGGCCCCAATGCCGGCACGAACTCCAGCGCCCCCATGCCGCGCGCCCCGACATAGCAAAGCCGTTCCACCGCGTTGAAACTGCCGGGTGTCCGGCCCTGTGTCGCCAGCCATGCATCAATCAAGGTATTGCCGAACCTGTCCGGCAACGAATCGGCCAGCAGGCCCGGCAAGCCATGAAATGTATTTTGGGGCAAATCCGGGAAAACATATACACGATCACCGAGGGGCATTGTTATTGGCGAAACTTCAATCCCGCTCCGGGCGAACACCGGGTCATACTGAAACGCCGCGAACTGTCCTCCGTCTTCCAGCGAGACCGCTCCAATGGTCCGGCCCCATAGTTTAACCTCGGCCAGCGTCATGGTTCATCTCCCCATTGCCATTTTTTAGTTGAAGGTTTGGTTGCCTTGATTGCGGAGGCACGCTGACGCCTTTTGCCGCGCAGCTTCAATTGTGCGACCGGGCCGGGCACCGGTTCCGGGATGAGCATATCGAATTGCTCAATCACATCGAGCACACGGCATACGCGAATGAAGCCTGACAACTGCGTTGCCACTGCTCCTGATTCCAACCGCTCCACCGTACGCTTCGAGACCCCGGCCTGTTCCGCCAGTTGTGCCTGCGTCAGATTGCGCTCCAGCCGGATTTTGGCCAGCCGTCCACCCAGTTCAGCGAGAATCGCTTCATCTGTGGCTTGTTTGGTTATTTTCATAACACGTCTTTTATGGCGAATTAGACCGAAAATGTCAATCAAATCGTCACAAAAGGCGAATATAATTTATTGTAGCAACTCGCCATTTTGGGCGAATACCTTTCGCCAAGGCATGTATTTCGCCACATTGGGCGACTGCGTGATTGGAGCGCGGACCCGCCCGCAAGCGAGCGGCGAGGCGGAGAGCAGCGCAGCCCGCGCGAGCCTTCGGGCGGGTCGGCGCGCACCGGGGGCGCGACACGAGAACGCCGTCACGGTTTTCTGCCGGCGTTTTGGTGTCGCGCAGGGAAGCGATATGGCAAATCATTTTGCCGGGCTGTTGCACAGCCAGTATTTCGTTTTCATAGACACCTTTCAGCATAGGTGTCTCCGAGTTTTTTGCTTAACGAGCAGTGGGCGGGTAGCAGCGGGATTGTCGCAGAATAGTGCCGTATTCATTGGTCGGCATCCCGTTTACTGCACGTTTCACTACACACTTTGGCATTTTTTGCCGTCTGCCGACTGAAGCTGCCGTTGTCCACCAACGACTTGTTAAGTTGGCTCCAGAGGCAGGGCTCGAACCTGCAACCCGCCGGTTAACAGCCGGCTGCTCTACCATTGAGCTACTCTGGAACCCAAGCGGACGCGCAATTTACAGATCGCCTTCCGCAGCGTCAAACGGATTCCATCATGCGCGCTGGCAATGCGGACAATAAAACGTGCTCCGCGCGGCCTGGATGATACGTTTGATCGGCCGGCCACAATTCGGGCAAGGCTGTCCCTCACGGTCATAAACCCGCAGGCGTTCCTCGTAAAAATCCGGGGCGCCCGGCGCACGGCCAAAATAAAACAGGCCGCCCGACTTGTTCCCGCCCAAATTCAGCGGGACGGTGCTGCCCAGTTTAATCGCTTCGGCCAGCACCGCGCGAATGGCGAGCCGAAGCTGCCGGATTTGTGTCATCGTCAGTTTGTTCGCTGCCAATCCCGGTGAAATGCGCGCGCGAAACAGCGCTTCGCTCGCGTAAATGTTTCCGACCCCGGCAACGAGTTTCTGATCGAGTAATTTGACTTTGATCGCCTGCCGCGAGCGCTCCAGCGATTGTGCGAAGGTCTCCGCCCCGAACTCAGCGTCCAATGGCTCCGGGCCCAATCGGGTCACAGCGGAAGTGTCCAGCGTCAATCGGCCAAAATAGCGGGTGTCTTCGTAAATCAAATTGCTTGCGCCCAAATCAAGCGCCACCGCAGTGTGTTTGGGCAAGCGCCGGCCTTTGGGCGCCAGAAAAATCCGGCCCGTCATGCCCAGATGCCCCAGCAGGGAAATGGATCTGCCACCCGTTTTTGCGCGAAGTCGAAACAGGAGATATTTGCCGCGTCGCGACAGGCCGTTGAATTCTGCGCCCGGCAAGGTCCGGCGAAATTTTCGCGGCAGGGTCGGCAACAGCACTTTTGCACGGCGCACTGTCACGGCACGTATGGTTTTGCCATGAATCAACGGACGCAAATGGCGCGCGAGCACTTCAACTTCTGGAAGTTCAGGCATAAACGGCTTCGTCACGACGGCGTCTGGCCGCTGGTTGCCTGATGGCGCAACAACGTCAGCACTTCTTCATCGGTCGTCTCATCAAATTCCACGTAATACTGGCCCACCGCGCCAAAGTCGGGGTCCACCATCAACGCCACGACCTCGTCGGCCACGGGCGCCAGCCTTTCAACCGCGCCGGTGGAAGCCACCGGCGTGGCGACGACAATGCTCCGCGCCTTCTGCCGTTTGGCTGACAGCACGGCGGCTTCGGCAGTTGCGCCGGTCGCCAGTCCGTCGTCCACGAGCAAAATGGTTTTACCTTCGAGAATCGGCGCGGTTGTCGTGTGAAAGCGCGCACGGTAGGCTTGCAAGCGCGCAGTTTCCTCTTTAATCACCTCGTCCAGTTGAAAACGAACCATCGGATTTTTCCCGACGGAAGTTTCGTCGAGGACAACGACATCCGGTTCGGCGAGCGCGCCGACGGCAAATTCGCGGTGCCACGGATGTCCGATTTTGCGGACCATCAGCGCATCCAGCGGGCAGTTCAGCAGACGCGCCACTTCCGCAGCCACCACCACCCCGCCGCGCGGCAGACCGAGCACGAGATCAGCCCCGGTGCCCAACTTTTGCAGACGTTGTCCGAGTTGCCGCCCCGCATCCTGTCGCGAAGCGAAACGCATGAACCAACGATTCGATTGTCCAAGCAGAAATGCAAACTAAATCGTGGCATTGTTCAACTTCAAAAATGCTTGAAAACGGTGTTGAGCGTATGAAGACCATAATAGAAACGGGGTTTTGACCGTGAGCGCATCGGCAAATTCACTTCTTCTGGTTCAGACGCAACCGGCCTGCTGGCTTGGACGTCTCGACCAATGTTGTTCGATGATGGTCGTCGCGGGGCAGGTGCAACACGTTGCGTGCGGCGCGGCGCGTCAGCCCCACCGGCAACACCAGCAAATCGGGGTGGCATCGATGCTTGACATGAATGAGACATCGGAGTAGCGTGAACCACCCATGAAAAATCCTGAACACAACTCCTGTTGCAGGTCCTCTTCCAAAGAAACGGGGAAGGGTTTTACTTTAATCGAACTATTGGTTGTTATCGCGATCATCGCCGTACTTGCCGCGATGCTTCTGCCGGCTTTGGCCGGTGCCAAACTGAGGGCGCAAGGGATCTCCTGTATCAACAACATGAAACAGTTGCAAGGGGCCAGCATCGTTTACGCGGGTGACTATAACGATTATTTGCCAAAAAACGTCCCGCTGGCGCCACAAAATGGCGGCGATTCGACCACGGGCAAACCGTGTTGGGTGGATGGCACCATTTCCTCTTCCCTCGGATATCCTATCTCCGAGAACCCAGTTGGATGTGCAACCAATCCCTTTTACCTTGGAGTGATTGTGGATAATAATTCTAAAGTAACGTTAATCGGTTCCATAGGACCTTATGTAAAAATGGCGGGAGTGTATCATTGCCCCGCCGATACATACCTGGACCCGAAATGGAAAGAGCTACGCGTCCGGTCGTGTTCGATGAACTTGCAATGTGGAACCGGGATAGGCAACAACTCAAGCTACGGCATTAGTGGCAATTACAAGATATTCTTGAGAAATACAGATTTTGCGGCTGGTTTGAGCGCTTCGGATTGCTTTGTGTTTCTGGATGAAAATCCGCAGAGTCTGAATGATGGATGGTTTCAATATGATCAAAGTGGAAACAGCATAAACGACAGGCCGGCGATCAATCATGGCAAATGGTCGTCGTTCTCCTATGCCGATGGTCGTGCTCAGCTTCATAAATGGCAGGATAAATTTTTATCGTATAATTCTTCTGGAGCAGGAGTGGATACAAGATGGCTGGCACAACATGGCACTTACCCCACCAAATGATTAGTTCGCCGTAAAAACATTCAATCTTCGTTGCTCCCGGAAGAAAATCAACTGACCAGCGTCCCCACTTTTTCGCCCATGACCACGCGCCGCAGATTGTGCGGCTTGAACAAATCAAAGACGATGATGGGCATCTTGTTGTCCAGGCAGAGCGAGAAGGCCGTCGAGTCCATCACCTTGAGTTGTTTTTTCAGCGCTTCGAGATAGGAAATTCGCGCGAATCGTTTTGCCCGGGGATTTTTCTGGGGATCGCAATTGTAGATGCCGTCCACCTTGGTCGCCTTTAAAATCACTTCCGCGCCAATTTCGTTGGCGCGCAACGCGGCGGCAGTATCGGTGGAAAAATACGGGTTGCCCGTGCCGCCGCCGAAGATGACGACGCGGCCTTTTTCCAGATGGCGCACCGCGCGGCGGCGGATAAACGGTTCGGCGACCTGCGACATGGCGATGGCGCTTTGCACGCGGGTGGGTACGCCGATTTTTTCGAGGGCATCCTGCAGCGCCAGCGCGTTAATGACCGTGGCGAGCATCCCCATATAATCGCCGGTGGCGCGCTCAATGCCGTGCTCGCTGCCGGACAATCCGCGAAAAATGTTGCCGCCGCCGACGACCACGACCACCTGCACGTCCAGGTCGCGGACTTCGCGGATTTGCTCCGCCATATCCTGCACGGCTTCGGGGCAGATGTTGGCACGGCCTTTGCCACCGAGCGCCTCGCCGCTGAGTTTGAGCAGAATGCGGAGATATTTTGGGCTTTTGTTGGCGGTCATGCGAGCTTGGGCGCGTGAGAGTTCACGCCCGACTTTTAACAGCGGGCGTGCCGAACGTCAAACCAAAGCCGCGGGGAAAACGAAAAAGGCGTCTTGAGGGACGCCTTGTAATTTGTAGGAGTCGAGGTAACGAGACCCCAATTTCAAAAGAAATTTCAGAGCCTCCTCACGTCGGCTCCTACCTTTTCACACTTACACCGCGCTTTCGCCGACCTGAAAGCGCACGAACCGGCGTATGGTGATTTCGTCGCCGAGTTGCTTGGCAATTTGAGCGGCATGCTCCTTCACGCTCACCTCGGAATTCCGTTTCACGAAGCCCTGGTCCACGAGGCAGTAGGTCTGGTAAAATTTTTCCAGGACGCCTTGCAGGATTTTTTCCATGGCCTGCGGCGGCTTGCCCTTGAGCCGATCGGATTGCGCGGCGATCTCGCGTTCCTTGGCGATGACCTCCGTCGGCACCTGCTCGCGCGAAACCGCGTGCGGATGGCCTGCCGCAATTTGCAGAGTGATGTCCTTGACGAGCTGCTTGAATTCGTCCTTGGCGACGGTCTCGGCCTTGCCCGCGCCGACTTCGACGAGCACACCGACTTTTGCGCCGGTATGAATGTAGCCGGCAATCAAGCCGTTGTCGTTCACTTCCATGCGCGCGTGCCGGGCGATCTTGATGTTCTCGCGGATTTTGGCGACGAGCGCCGCGCGGTCGGCCTCCAAGTCAGCCTTGGGGTCCGCGGCAAGCCGTTTCGCAACATCGTCGCAGAAGGCGCGGAACGTATCGTTGCGTGCGACGAAATCCGACTCGCTGTTAATCTCGACGAGCACGCCGAGCTGTCCGCCGGGCGCGATGAATTGTACGATGACGCCTTCCCGGGCCTCGCGCGCGGCCTTCACGGCGGCGGTGGCCTGGCCTTTTTTGCGGAGAATGTCCACGGCACGGTTGAGGTCGCCGTCCGCCTCCACGAGCGCGCGTTTGCAATCCATCATGCCTGCGCCGGTCATCTCGCGCAGTTTGTTCACTTCAGCAGCAGTAATCTGGGCCATACAAAATTGGTTGAAAGTTGAGGGTTGAGGGTTGAGAGCAACCGGAAATTTCAGGACAACACGGGCGGAACCGCCCCGGTCGGCGCGATTTCGGTAATGGGGGTTTCAACCGGTGCAGCGGGGGCGGCGGGCGGTGCTTCAGCCGGAATGGGTTCTGCCGCCGCCGGCCGGCGCGCGCGTTTCGATTCATATTCCGCTTGTGCCTGCGTGATGATCTGGCTAATGGTGGCCAGAATCATCCGCACCGAGCGGATGGCGTCATCGTTGCCGGCAATGGGAAAATCCACGAGGTCGGGATCGCAATTAGTGTCCACGATGGCGACGACGGGCACCTTGAGTTTGCGCGCCTCGGCCACGGCGTTGTGCTCGCGCTTGATGTCCACGACGAAAATGGCCGCGGGGATGCGGTCCATTTCGCGGATGCCGTCGAAATATTTTTGCAACCGGGCGGCTTCGCGGCGGATGACGGCCTGCTCCTGCTTGCCGTATTTGGCCAGCGTGCCGTCAGCGTCCATTTTTTCGATTTCCTTGAGCCGGGCGATGGAACGTTTGAGCGTGTTGAAATTCGTCATCGTGCCGCCAAGCCAGCGTTCGGTAACATAAAACTGGCCGCATTCCCTGGCGATTTCCTTGATGGCCTGCTGCGCCTGTTTTTTGGTGCCGACGAACAGCACCTTGCCGCCTTTGCGCACCGTGGCGGTCAAAAAGTCGCACGCCGCTTCGAGTTGGGCGAGGGTTTTGCTGAGGTCAATGATGTGAATGCCATTGCGCGCGTCGAAGATGAACGGTTTCATCTTGGGGTTCCAACGCCGCGTCTGGTGTCCGAAATGGACGCCCGAATCCAACAATTCTTTAATGCCGATGCTTAACACAAGTTTCCTTTGGTTAAAAATCCGCCGGAGCGGACCATCCCGCGGAACACGGGATTAATGTTTGATGTTGTTGTGGTCCGCCTGCCTACGCGTTTCCGTCTTCGTCGGACTTCGACGAGACAAGTCGGCGCGGCAAGCCGCCTTCACTCGAAGGCAAAAACTACGGGACCGTTTGCCCGATTCAACCAGTGACTGTCCGGGTGAAAAGGGGACATGAAAGTATCAGAAAAACGGGCTGTGGCAACTGGTTTTTTGAGCGGATTTATTAACGGCTGGTTCAAGCCGCTGACGCAGCTTCAGCGGCGTGCCAGCAGCGGACCAGTTCGCAATTGCAGTGGGACGGGGATTTCGCCAGTGTTGGGGAAATTCAATGACTGCTGCGCCGCCGGCACCGGATGGAAGTTTGAGATGGCTGCGTGATTTGTGGGAACGGGATTGGCTGAAAGGGGTGTTGCTCGTCGCCGCCATTTTTTTTGTTTACCAGCCGGTTTGGCATGCCGGGTTCATCTGGGACGATGACGCGCACGTTACCAGGCCGGAACTCCGTTCGCTGGATGGGTTGGCACGGATCTGGATACAGCTTGGCGCCACACACCAATACTATCCACTGGTTCACAGTGTTTTTTGGGGAGAACACCGGCTTTGGGGAGATTGGCCGGTGGGGTATCATCTGGTGAACATTGGGCTGCACGCTTTTTTGGCGCTGTTATTGGTCAAGGTGCTGCGACAACTGAAAATCTCCGGGGTCTGGCTGGCCGCAGCCATTTTCGCGTTGCATCCGGTACAGGTGGAGTCGGTGGCGTGGGTTTCGGAGTTGAAGAACACGTTGTCGGGGGTTTTCTATCTTGGCGCCGCGCTGGTCTATCTGGGATTTGATCGCGACCGGCGCCGGGGAAGCTATGCGCTGGCATTGGGATTGTTCCTGTTGGGTCTGATGTCAAAAACCGTCATCGCCACGCTGCCAGCGGTGTTGCTGGTTATTTTCTGGTGGCAGCGGGGAAAGTTGTCCTGGCGGCGGGATGTGGTGCCGCTGATTCCCTTCTTCGTCGCGGGGGTTGTCGCCGGATTGTTTACCGCCTGGGTGGAGCGGAAATTCGGCGGCGCGCAAGGTTCGGAATATGATTTTTCCGTCGTCGAACGGGTTCTCATCGCGGGGCGGGCAATCTGGTTTTATCTGGGCAAGTTATTCTGGCCGGCAAACCTGATTTTTGTCTATCCCCGCTGGCAGGTCAGCGGGGCGGCGTGGTGGCAATATCTGTTTCCGGCGACAGCGGTGCTGTTGCCAGGTGCGTTGCTGTGGCTGCAACGGCAAATGCGGGGACCTTTGGCAACGTTGCTTTTCTTTGTCATTACGCTCTTTCCGGCACTCGGCTTTTTCAATGTGTACCCGTTCCGTTTTTCCTTTGTGGCGGACCATTTCCAGTATCTGGCCAGCATCGGTCCCATCGTGCTGGCGGCGGTGGGCATCAGCACAGGCTTCAACCGGTTCGGGAAATGGAGATCGTTTTTGGTGCCGGGGCTTGGCGGAATCCTGCTGGCAGTGCTCAGCCTGTTGACTTGGCGGCAATGCAGGACGTACACCGACCCGGAAACGATCTGGCGGACGGTGATTGTCCGAAATCCTGGTTGTTGGATGGCGCAGAACAACCTGGGGCTGACGCTGGCAGGCCAGGGTCATTTGGATGGAGCTATTCAGCACTACGAACAGGCGATCCAACTCAAACCCGATTTCACTGACGCTCTCAATAATCTGGGCATCTCACTGGTGCTCCAAGGGAAGTTGGACGCGGCCGCGGCCTGGTTTCAAAAGGCCGTGCAAAGTCACCCGGATGATCCGGAAATCCGCGACAATCTTGGTGTGGTGCTGGTCAAGGCCTATCACGATTATGCCAATGCGCTGGTTCGGGCGGGACGGAGCGACGAGGCCATTGTTCAATTCAGAAAGCTTCTGGAGCTTTGCCCCGACTTTGCCGATGCCCGCCATGAACTTGCGGTCATCCTTCTCCAAAAAGGGCAGGTGGATGAGGCCATCGCCCAGTTTCAGCAGATACAGGAACAATACCCCGACAACGCAACGGCCTATTTTGACCTCGGCAATGCCTGTTTGCAAAAAGGACAGGTGGACGAGGCGATGGCGTATTACCAAAGGGCTTTGAAAATCAAACCTGACGATGCTTCCGCTTGCAACAACCTTGGGATGGCCTTTCTCGCGAAAGGAATGGTGGACGAGTCCGTTGTTCAGTTCCGGCGAGCTTTGACCATCCAACCCGACTTCGCGCTGGCCCGCACCAACCTGAACAAAGCGCTGCTGCAAAAAGAACACCCATAGACCGGGTGATGATTTGTGAGCGGGCCATCCGATTTGATTTTCCCAACGAAGATCATCAAAGAGTGTAAAAGGTCCATGGTCAGAACCTTGAACTCCAATGACGCGTTCAAATGAACGTCGCAGTATCAGCGACCGGCTGTCGGCGGACCAGTTCGAAGTTGCAGAGGCGCGCTTCGGGTTTGCCGAGTGAACCCATCACCAGCTTGTTCGACGGGTCGAACGAGAGCAGCAGGTGGTCCGGCTTGGGGTTCAAATCCTCGAAACCGCAGCGCGCCAGCCTTTCCGCCTTCAGTTGCACCAGTTCCGCCAGAAGTTGTTTGGAAATCAATTTGTCAGCCAAAGCCCGTTTGGCGTTGACGGCGTGATAGAAGCTGCCGTCGGCCACGGCCAGCAGTTCGTCCGGCCCGTTCCAGAATCCCCAGATGGTAATGTAATCGTATTCCTTGCGGACAAGCAGGTCGCCCTCCGGCGTGCGCAAATGCGCCAGGGCGGCATACCGCCGGTCGTCGGCGTCCGGGCTGGTTTGTTTGCGCCGGCGGCCGGTCATGTAAATGGCGCGGGGATAAACCGTCTTGACGCCATTCCGGCTGAGTTCGAGCGCGAAGGCAAATTCCTCGAACGGACTGTTGAAACCGTATTCGCGCGCCGTTTCTTTTTTGGCTTCGGGATTGGTCAACCGCGGCGGCGGATCGCCCATGCGCGAAACTTTCCAGACCAGATTGATATTGTCCTTGGTGCGCGTGTAAAAAGTTTGGTTGCGGGCGGACAATTGCTGCTTGGGCGTGCGCCGCCAGCGTTCCGGCAGGAAATAGTTGAACAAATCGGGGTCTTTGCCGACCACCCAGAGCATGCCGCCGGTGCTCTCAGCACGGCCGCAGACGTAATCCGCGCCCAGAATGTTGATGGCCTGCAAATGGGCGGGCAGTGGTTTGGCGACGTCCGCTTCAAACCGTTTGGCCATGTGCTTGAGGTAAAGCTGACGATTGGCGGTGCGCACGGCCTGCTCGTGTTCGGGCGTCCGTTCGAGCAATTCGTAATCCACCAGCGCGTAGGCGAACTGCCCGTTGCGGTCGCGCAACAGCGACTGATTCGCGCCGGGTCGCAAAATGATGTGCTGGGGCTTCATGTCCACGACCCGGTAACCTTTCTGCCAAAGCTCGTGCGTAACCAGACTGGTCGTGAGCGCGAGGAACTCCGACCGTCGCTTGCCTTCCAGATGAAAGAACTCCGCCGTCTCGACCGCGTCGCGTCCCTTGATCCAGCCGTACAGCACGACGTATTGGCGGAGGATGTCAATTTCGACGCCCGGATGACGCGCGATTTTCGCGTTGATCTTGTCCTCCGAACGGCCGGTCTGCCAGAGTTGCAGCCGCTGACTGGGCACATAAATCGCCAAAGGCCGTTGCGTGTGAATGTGGATGCCCGCCGGGCCGGACTCGCCCTTGCGCAGTTCTGTCAGCACCGAAAATTCCTCGAACGGGCTGTTGAACTCGGCGTGGATGAATTTGTTGATGGTGAAGGTATCCATCGGCACGACTTCGCCCACGCGCGACCATTTGACGACGAGGTTCAGGGCCGTGCCGTCCACCACGCGCGTCGGCACCTTATAAACCATGCTGGTGCCTTCGAGCCGTTCGCCCTTGGCCTCGAACCAGTCCCGCGCATGCCAGTTTTCCGGCAGGAGATTCCGCCAGAAGGGCGCGCCGAAACGCGTGAGGTAAAGGTCGCCACCATCGCGGGTTTTGATGCGGAAATAATCCACGCCCAGCAGCGACATCCGGCTGCATGGCGCCGGCAAACCGGGCGGCAACGCCGGCTGCACACCTCCGGTTGAATCCGGAGCAGTTACACCAGCCGTTTCTTTCTCCGATAACATAATGCACTTGATTCAAGTCCGGGAAAAACCCGGATTTTCAGAATATCAAAAAATCAAGGTTGATGCAAAGAAACGCTCGTCAGATTTTGCCAAATGATGGGCCGGGTTTGCCGGGGCATGCCGGGGTCGTGGGCCGCCAGGCTCCAGGTGTTGCGGTTCAATTATGAAATGCCCGTTCTGCTTTCAAGACCAGGCCGGTGAATTTTGCGTGGCCTACAGCAATTCCAATGTGCGCTGCAATTCCGCGTCGGTGTTGTAGAAATGTGGCGAGAGGCGGATGTAATTTTGTCCGGAGCGGTCCGTCCGCAGCGACGCGACGATGCCGGCATCCATCAGTTGTCTGTGCAACGCGGCAAGGTCTCTGCCGGGTTGATAAAACGAAACGATGCCGCTCGCGTTTTCGGTTTTGGCGTCGGCATTCAGGACCGCATAGCCTTTCGCCAGCAACGCCGGCACCAGCCACGCGCGTTTGCGCAGCAACTCAGCCGCCACGTTTGCCGCGCCGATTTCCAGGGCGAGTTCCATCGCGGCAACCAAACCGATCATGCCGAGCAGATTGTGCGTGCCGGCTTCGTATTTGACCGCGCCGGGGCGGAAGACAATCTGTTCCTGCGCGACGAAGTTCGGGTTTTGCACGTTGTGCCAGCCATAGACCGGCGGGTTTAATTGTTCCTGCAACTCGCGCCGGACGTACAACACACCCGCGCCGCAAGGGCCGAGCAGCCATTTGTGCGCGTCGGCCGCCAGAAAATCCACGTGCGCCACCGGGGTCGGAAACGCGCCCAACGTTTGAATCGCGTCGAGGCAGAACAGGATGCCCCGCTCGCGCAGATATTTCCCGATGGCTTCGTGTTCAAGCCGGTAACCGCTGATGAAATGACACGATGCCAGCGCGACCAGCCGCGTGTTTTCGTCCACCTGCCCCATCACGTCCTGCGGGCGGATGACACCAAGGCCGCGGGTGTTGAGCAGGCGCGTCTCAACGCCACGCGCGGCCAGCGCCATCCACGGATAAACATTCGACGGATAATCATCGTGGTAAATGAGGATATTGTCGCCCCGGCGGAAATTCAGCCCGGCGGCGACGAAGCTCAACGCCAGCGACGTCGGCCCGAGCAGCGCGATTTCATCCGGCTGGCAGTCCAGCAATTGCGCGCCAAGTTTGCGCGCGTCATCCAGCCGTTTCAGCACGAAGGCCTCCTGATCGCCGAGCGTGGCTTGTTGCGCGCATCCGGCAATCGCATCGGCCACCCGGCGCGGCAACGGGCAGACTCCGGCGTGCGCGAGGAAAATTTTGTCGCGCGCGACGGGAAATTCCCGCCGGCGCAATTCCTCGTCGGCCAGCAGTTCAGTCAATGTCATACGACGAAGTTAATTGGCCGGCAGGCGGCGCGCCAAGCGGAATCAAAAACCATTCGTGAGGTTGGAAATCTGGCCGAAATATCTCATCCAGAACAGGATGACGTTGTACGCCACCAACAGGACGATCAGCAGGTAAATAGTTATGTTCAGGAGACGGGTGAAGAAACGCAAGGTCCGGAAACCTTCCTCGCGGAAATAATTGTGCAGCCGGGTCAACGATTCATCCAGTTTGCCGCTTTGCTCGCCGGTGTGGTAGAGATTGGCGAAAACCGGCGGGAAATAGCGGGTTTGGTTAACCAGTTCGGCGGGCGTAGTGCCGCTGGCGA
>DATNHI010000192.1:0-8539 GCA_035605035.1 Verrucomicrobiia bacterium | reverse complement strand
GACCGTGTCGCGTCGCTCGGCATCTTTGTGCCGTCGTGGTTCGACAGTCCGGTGCGCACCGCCTACCGGTATCTCCAGCACTGGATGCTGCATCCATATCTCTGGCGCTACCTCAAAGGCGGCCGGCTCCGGTCGTGGGGCGCCAAGACGCTCGGCGAATCCGGCAAACGCGGCGAACCGCGTCTGGTCGGCGACGGTTTTGCGCGCATCGGCGAAGGCAGCGGCAGCACCAACGTCCTCACCGGCTCCGGCGTGGACGAAGCCTGGGCCACCGGCACGCTGCTTGCCGAGGCGGTGCTCGAATTGCTGAAGGCGAAGAAACCATTCACGAAGGAAAATCTCGAAGCGACCTATGTGCAACGCCGCCGCGCGAGTTGGGTAGAACAGGAAGCCGTTGTAGCGGAAAAATCCCGCGACGGATTCCAGAAGGGCGTTGTGCGCGGCATGGTCGGCATGGCGCTCGCCGGTTTGACCAACGGCAGGTTCACGTTGAACGGCGACCCTGTGCCGCCATGGAAACGCATTCCGCGCATTGAGGAATATTATCGCGGCCGCATTTCGCGCGAGCAGATTGCGAAGCTCCGCCATGAGTGCGGGACAAAAGGCGTCTCACTGCACGACGCGTTGATGAACAAGGCCGGCTGGCCGGCGATTCCGTTTGACGGCCAGTTGCTGGTGTCGCATCAGGACGCGCTGCTCATGGGCGGCAAGGTACAAGCGCCGGCGGGCTACGCCGACCACGTGGTGTTCCTGTATCCGGAATTGTGCGAGAAATGCGGCACGAAAATTTGCATCGAATTGTGCAGCGGCCAAGCCATCACACCGGGGGAAGGCGGCGTGCCGAATTTCGACCGCGAGAAATGCGTCCACTGCGGCGCGTGCCTGTGGAATTGCACGCAACCGCTGCCGTACGACTCAGAACGCGGTAACATCGCCTTCCGCGCCGGCACCGGTGGCCTGCATTCGGCGGAGAATTAGCACCAAAAACCACAAAGACAGAACTCTCCCCGGTCAAGATAGAGAAGCAATCTGTCGGAAATTGAAAACCAATCCCGGCCCGCGGAATCTCAACTTTTTGGTCCGGGAGGATTTGCCGTCGAAACGGGCGGCTTCGGTTTGGTCACCGGCCGGTTGATGCGGTGCGCCTTCAATTCGGCGTAGATGGATTGCGCCAGGCCGGACTTCGCGAAGCCAATCACCTTCGCCCCTTTGATTCCAAAAAACTTTTCCAGGTCCGCCGCCGTGAAACGCTGCACCACCGGGTAATACGTGAAATCCGACAAAACCTCCGCGCGAATGCTTTCCGCAATGTCCCCGGTGATCAGTACGAAATGCAGTTTGCTCTTGCTGCGGCGCAAGGTGGCGCGGCCGACCAGCAAGATCCGCGCCCGCAGAACGAACGGAAACAAGCGTTCCACCGGTTTGGTTGAGTCCGGTTTGCTCATGGCGGGCAATTCTGGCTGCGCAGCAGCAGGCACAGCGGGGAGAATAACAAGGTGCCTGACACGTGGCGAGAGTTCTAGCGTGAGCGTGGACGGGCCGGTCCCGGTGATTGGCGATTTTTATTTGTCTGTCTGGGCTGAAATCACTTTTCGGTCACGGCATCGACCAATTACACTGCGCCAAGAATAGATGAAGATTTCCATCATCCTTGCCCACCCGACTCCGGGCAGTTTCAACCACGCCATTGCAGACACGGCGGCGGAGACGATTCGCCGGTGCGGACACGAGGTCATTTTACACGACCTTTGCCGGGAACAATTTCCTCCACTGCTTTCCACGACCGAACTCCAGAAGGATGCCAAGCTCGAGCCGGTCGTCGCCCGCCATTGCGAAGAAATCGCCAATGCCGACGGCATCATCATCGTGCATCCGAACTGGTGGGGCATGCCGCCCGCCATTTTGAAGGGTTGGATTGATCGTGTGTTGCGAATGGAAGTAGCGTATCGCTTTGTCGCCGGCGACAACGGCGAAGGCGTGCCGCAGGGATTGCTTCGTGCGCGGTCAGCGATAGTTTTCAACACCGCCAACACGCCGGAGGACCGCGAGCGGAAAGTCTTTGGCGACCCTTTGGAAACGCTCTGGAAGAAATGTGTTTTCGATTTGTGCGGCGTGAAAAACGTGGAGCGCCGGACATTTTCAGTCGTCGTCACCAGCACGCCGGAACAGCGGGCGCAATGGCTGACGGAAGTGCGGGAAATCGTCGGCGCGCATTTTCCGGCCGCAAAATGGCCGCCGTCTTCCGCGCCGGCACCGGCGGTCTGCACTCGGCGGAGAATTGACAACATATCATAAATGATATAACATGAACCTGTCGCTCGGCTGTGTCCGGTTGGAAAACGGACGTTGCCCGTTCCTGGACGGCTTGGAAGAACTGCCGGTCACGGATCAGGCAAAGGTCTTGGCCTGGGCCAAGCGACTGGCCGCGCATGACGAATTGCGCCGCCCGCCATATGCGAAGCATCTGGACGACGGCATTTTTGAACTACGGCTTTCCCTGCGGGCGGGAGAGCATCGCTCATTCTTTTTCTATTGCCGGGGAGATCGTTTGATCTTCACGCACGGCTATTTGAAAAAGACGGACAAGACATCGCCCACGGAAATCGTCCGGGCCAAACGAATGCGAGATTACTATGAAAACTGCGAACCGCCGCCGCACGGCGGCATCCCATAACCGCGCGCACGCCGGCCTGGACGACAGCCTGAAGCGCAAGCTGCAGAATCCAGACTTCCGCGCCGCCTACGAAGCCGAGGACCAGCGCATTGAACTGGTGCTGCAAATCATCAAGCTGCGGCAGCAACGCGGCATGACGCAGGCGGACCTGGCCAAAGCCATTGGCACCCGGCAGGCCAACGTCAGCCGGCTGGAACGGTTCGACGCCAACCTGACGCTCGGCACGCTGGAAAAAGTGGCCCAAGCCCTAGGCGCAAGCCTGCGCATTGATCTGAAATTGGAAACGGCATGAAATAACCCGAACGCATGAACATCGCCTTCCGCGCCGGCACCGGCGGCTTGCACTCGGCGGAGAATTGAAAAAAACATGAGTGAACAAAATCAAGAACTGCCCCTTTCACATTCATGTCTGGCCCAGACTCCCGTCAGCCTGTTGTCCCCATGCCCCAAACCTGCCAGAACCATCGCATGATGACGAAGCCAGCCTACTTAATGACGCTTGAAGAAATTGACAGGTGCTATCCGATTGAATGCACGGAGCGGCATCAGGCTATCCGAGCGCGTGAACATTCATTCGCAATGTATGACTTCCACGGCAAACCTATTTTGCATCCAAATTCCAAAGAAGACTTGCTGAAGATTCTCAGCAAAAGAGACATCTATGTTGTGGATAGCAATTCTCTTTGGAAAAAAGAATGCTTGGCTCCTGAAAACTCCCCAAAAGCATTTATTATCTGTCCAGCTTTGTCTCGTGAAAACCCAAATACAGAAGAATTGATTCTGAATGCTACGCGCTCCAAACTTGGAAACATCTTCAGTTTTGGGATTGATGCTAGTCTTAATTGCATCCTGATTGACCGAATTGATGAACCATTCAAAGCTGTATTTGACATATTGAGATTACGGCGGGCATCAAAGCAAACACCCGAACCAATAGCGGAAGTTTGGAAGGGAATTGAAATCGAAAGAGAAAAAATTCGAGATATTATCCGCCAAATGTTTGCAAAAATGACTGAGCGTGGCGGTGTGCCTGTCGGAACCGTGTTTATGAAGTCAGGGCGTGCCTCTGACTTGCCACCAAACACCGACACGCAAGTAATGGCTGACGCGTTCAGGATTATCATTAAGCAAATGCGTTTGGCAGACGATTCTCTATATCAGGTTTCCAAGTCTCAAAAACTTTCTCATTTGTGTTATGCAGCGCTGCTCTTAGAAGACAAGCAGGAAAGAAAAGACGAAGGCACGCGCTTTGAGTTTGACTGCCCGCAATATGAGCATGTCTTTGGCGATATGCACATAGTTCAAACGGCCATCTACCTAAAAGCAAGCATACTGACCAAAGACAAGAAGCTTGAACAAATGGCGAGTTATGCCGACGTAAAGTGCTATCATGTTCCGCAGCTTGCGCCCGCTTGCGACCAGCCTGTTTTATGAGCACAACCTACCAAATTGTCGTTTGCGGCAGCATCGTTCCCGATCCGTTGCAAACGCTTGAACCCGTCGCGTCGCCCACCGGGCCGGCGTTGAAAAATGAAATGATGCTGCCCGCCGTCCTCGATCCATGGGCGGGCCACGCGCTTTACGAAGCCGCCAATCTGGCGAAAAACCAGCCCGGCAGCAAAGTCTGGCTCGTCAGCCTCGGTCCGAAGGCCAAGCTCCAGCAGGTCATGATGTCCGTCGCGCAGAAAGTGCCGTTCGAACTCGTCGCGCTCGACGGTCCGGCCAGCGGCTTCACCGAGGCGGCGGAAGTCGCGGCGGCGTTGGCCGAGGCAATCCAGGCAATTCCCGGCCTCGACAAATCCAAGTTGCTCGTTTTCGGCGGCTGGGAATCGGCCTCGCGCGGCGCGGGCGCAACGATGCAAATGGTCGGCGAACGACTTGGCATCGTGGACCAGTTTCAGGGAGTGGATGAACTGAAAATCGCCGCCGACGGTTCGCTCGAAATTTTGGAGCGCATCGAAGGCGGCAAGCACCAGATTTCAAAATGTGTCGGGCCGCCCGCGTTGCTCGGCTGGGCAACAGGCAATTTGCCGGAGCCGAAAAACAATCCGCAGGTCGGCATGGTCAACATGCGCACGGTGATGCCGGCGTTGCAAAAGGCCCGCCCAACAAAACTCACTGGCGAAGGATTGATTTTCAGCAGTGTTGCGTTACCGAAGCAATTGCGGGAAACCAGGATTGTGAAAGACAAATCGCCGGATGACATCGCGAAAGAAATCGTCGAGTGGGTTAAAAAATAATTGCCGCAAAAAGGCGCAAAAGGCACGAAGATGAGTTATGAAAACGGAAAAGGAAATATTCCAGCTCAGTGATCAAGTCATCAGTGATGACATCCGCCCTCACCCCGGCCCTCTCCCCCGGGAGAGGGGGAATCGTTTGCCGCGTGTTGTGCAATGTCAGTGTGCCTGGTTATCGTGCAATTTTCGGCCAATGACGCAAAATTGGCGACGGCAACGAAGATCGAGAGAATTATCCGGTGCCGTGACGTTGCTCTCCCTCTCCCCGGGGGAGAGGGCCGGGGTGAGGGCGAGCGTGAATGCTATTTCCAAAGAAAAAGTCGGGGAACTGGAGGTGAGAAAATACGCTTTGTCGGATGCGGTTTAATTTTGTGCCTTTTTGCAGCTAAAACAATTTTATGGAAACGATTTTATTGCTCGCGCACACCGAGGCCAACGGCTCGCTGGCCAAGCCCGTCCGCGAAGCGTTGCACGCCGCGGCCACCCTGCATAAATCATTCGCCGGTTCAAAATTCGTGGTGGGTCTTGTGGGTGAAAATGTCCAGGTGGCAGCCAATTCCATTGCGTCTTGCCCGGCCACGAAATATTTCGGCGTGACCGGCAAAGACTTCAGCCAGTCACGTTATGCCACCGACGCGGCGGCGGCGGAAGCCATCTGCAAAGCGGCACAGGCCACGATTGTTGTTGCGCCGGCGACGTCGCGGTGGAACCGCGTGTTGGCTGGCGTAGCGCAACGGCTCGGCGGTCGTGCCGACGCGCACGTTACTGGTGTCAGTGCGAGCGGCGATAAAGTGACCGTGAATCGCTGGTATTACCGGCAGCGGATGGAAGCGGCCTTGCAACGGTCGCAACGGCCCTGGTTCATTTTGATAGACCCGGGCAGCCAATCCGCGTGCGAGTGCGGCGCGGGCACAGCCACCGTGGAAAATGTCGCAGTCGCGCTGCCGGATTCGGCGAAGCGCACCACAGTGGTTGGCATTCGCGAACCGAAAGCCGACGCGCAGACCATCCGGCCTGATGCGCCATTACTGTTTGTCACCGGCGCCGGTTGGACAAAGAAGCAGGCGGACGGCCAGACGCACGTGCCGGCGGCGGAGAAATTAATTCGCGGTTTCCTGCAAGCAACCCGCGCGTCACTGGGCAGCAGCAAATCGCTGGTGGACCAGAGCGGCGAAGGCCAGGCAGTCCTGCCGTTCCTCTCGCATTTGAACCAGATCGGGCAGACTGGCGCGACGCCGCGGCATCCGAAAGGACTGAGCACCTGCTGTCACGGCGAAGAGCCGCACACAGTGGGCTGGCGTTTCATCGCCGAGCGCCGCGCGGTCAATCTGGATCCTAACTGCGGTTGGGCGCGCGGCAAGGCCGACGTGCTTTATGTGGCCGATGCGTTTGCCGTGATGGCGAAGGTGAACGAACTGCTGGCGGCAAAGAAGTAACTGCAGGATCCAACAATACCGCAAACCATTAAAGCTGGACATCCGGATCAGTCAAACCGCCGCAGTTGGGATGAGCTGTCCTGCTCATCGGCCCGCCCGGCACAGGCGAGTTCGTGTTCGCCAAACGGCTCGCGACAACTCTGCCGCCGTTCCTCGCGGCGGAATGATCAATTCGAGGGTTTCGGTTTCTCAGCCGCCTTGCGGTGGAAAATGAGATATTTTTGATCCGCCTGAAGATTGATTCTTCCCGGCAGCCAGCGGATGGCATTAATTTGGTCGCTGACATCCATGACCGCCACCACATCGTAAAACTCCATCAATCGCGAGGAATCAATGAGCTTATTGCCGGTGACTTCATCCGGGCGCAGCACCAGCCAGTCGGGTTTCAGCTCAAGGTAGGCTTCATTCTCCCTTTGCGGACCGAGGCGGCGGCGGACAGCCACCATTTCCTTCGAGCTGAGGCCGGGGTAATCCAGCATTTTCAGGCCGGAAAAATAACCGATATAGCCCAGCGGCTCGAGGAACACCGTGTCATGCGACGACGCGGCATGCGCGCGCAGCCACAGGCCGATGGGCCGGCGGACGCCGTCTTCAATCAGCCGCTGCTGCACTTGCGCCTCGCGGGCGACACACACCGTCAACCCCAGTTGGCAGGCGACGAACACCATCGCGGCGCCATGCAGAACCGCCGTCGAATGACGCAACCAGCCGCGATCCCAATTCAATTGCGGAAGTCTTTCCGCCAAACCGAGCGACTGGTCAAAGATCAACCCCAGCGTGAGGTAACCCAAAAACGCGACCGCCGGCAGATACCAGGGATAATAAGACCGCACCACGTCGCTCAAAAAATAATGCCCCGCATAAACGCAGAATGACAGCATGCGCGTGGCCGGCCGGCATAACGGGCACAGCCATGCCAGGGCGACCGCCCACGATGCCAGCGCAAAAAGTGCGGTTGGCAGACAATACCAGGTTTGCAACCAGGAGTAGGCTGGCAGGAAAGTCCACCAGATGCTTGCGCCCGCGTTTAAGAGACTTCGAAATGGAAATGACAGGAAATTCCCCGCCAGCGCGGTTGCGGCAATTGGCGGCAGGTTCGTGGCTTTGGCTACGACGGTATGCGGCACGGGTGTTCCGTAATACCACCACGTCCACAAAAACCACGGCAGGTATAGCGCCGCGCAAATCAATCCGGCCCGCGACAAGGTTGCCAGCCAGTTTTCCGCCGGGGAACCCGCCGGCCCGCGCCGCAAAAACAGCAAAGCGCCGATGCCCAGCGCCGCGATGTAAACGCAACTGTCCGGCCGCGTCCACATCAGCCCGGCCCAGCCCAGGCCGATCCGCAGGATTTGTTTCGGCCCGGAGATAAAAAATCCGTGCAAGGTCAGCGACAGGAAGAAAATCAGCAGGCCGGTCTCCATCCCGTTGGTGGAAAAATCCAGCGTCTTGGCGTCCAACGCCACCAGCACCAGCGTCACCCCGATGGCCACCGGCCGCTGTATCAGTTGTTTCAGGATGGGGAACAGCATGGCCACGCCCGCCGCCAGCGCCGCCAGGCTCACGATCCGGAACAGCCATAACACCAATTCCTCCGGGCCGTTCCCGGTCAACCAGCTCAGACCCGCGGGCAACAGCACGCCCAGCGGCGAGGTGAAAGTATGGATGCGCTCGCCGGGGGTGAATACCAGGCCCTGGCCGGTCGCAAGGTTGCGGCTGGCGCGAAACGTGATCCAATAATCTTCCCATGCGCGCTGTGTGCAGGCCACAAACGCGAAACCGATGAGAAACATTGCCAGAAAGATTTTCGTCTCCGGCTTGATCGACGTGCGCGACATTGGCGGATGATGTCCGCCCATAAAGTTGCTGTCAACACGCCTCTCCCGGACGGCCTCACGTTCATTCGGGCTGACCCGCGCGTCGCCGGGCAGCAGCAGATCGCTGGTGGACCAGAGCGGCGAAGGCCAGGCCGTGCTGTCGTTCCTGGTGCATCTCGATCCGAACTGTGGCTGGGCGCGCGGCAAGGCGGACGTGCTTTACGTCGCCGACGCGTTTGCCGTGATGGGAAAAGTGAACGAACTCCTATCGAAGATGTAGCCGCCGACGTCAGTCGGCGCAAATATTTTGGCCAGTGCGGCTGAAGGTCCCGACGCCGTTTGTCGGGATTCACTCAACTGAATTGGCTGGGCAGGGTC
>DATNHI010000191.1:0-5147 GCA_035605035.1 Verrucomicrobiia bacterium | reverse complement strand
ACCCAACCAGCACGCGGCGCGATTTCACGGCGGCTCACTGGGCGTGTTGCAGGGCACGCGCAGCTATATTTTGCAGGATGAATTCGGGCAGGTGCAGCTTACCCACAGCGTCAGCGCCGGGTTGGACTACGCCGCCGTCGGCCCGGAACACGCCTGGCTGCACGAGCAGAAACGCGTCGAATACACCTACGCCAAGGACGGCGCGGCGCTGGAAGCGTTCATGAAACTGGCGCGGCTGGAAGGCATCATTCCCGCGCTGGAAAGCGCGCACGCTATTGCCGAAGTCATGAAACGCGCGCCCAAAATGAGCAGGAACAAGCTCATCATCGTGAACCTCTCCGGCCGCGGCGACAAGGACGTGGCCCAGGTGGCGGCAAAAATTAAACTTTGAAGAAAGTGGGAACGGATTTAAGTTGAAACCATGAAACGCACTTTTAACGCCGTCATCAAACAGGACGAAGGCTGGTGGATCGGCTGGGTGCAGGAAATCCCCGGCGTGAATTGCCAGGGAAAAACCCGCGCGGAACTGATGAAGAATCTCCGCTCGGCTCTGAAGGAAGCATTGGAATTTAACTTCGTGGTGTGAACCTCTCCGGTCGCGGCGACAAGGACGTGGCGCAGGTGGCGGACAAAGTGAAATTGCAGATGCCGACGTGATAAATGCGGTTCTTATCAGAAGTTGACCAAAATGAGCGAGAAGCAGCGAATAACTTCAATTCGATTTCGCAATTACAAAGCGTTTCATGATTATTCAATTAGCCTTAGCGCGTTCAATGTTCTAGTCGGACCCAACAATGCGGGCAAATCGACCGTTCTAGGCGCAATCAGAATTTTGTCAGAGGGAATAAGGCGGGCTCGCTCAAGAAATTCTGATTTGATGAACGATGCGAAAGGGCGACAAGCCCGTGGTTATCCGGTGCGATTACAAGGATTGCCCATTTCGACCGAAAATGTATTTCACAACTACGATGAATCAACGCCTGCAACGGTCGAATTTCGCCTTTCGAACGGGAATTGCTTAAACCTGCTGTTTCCGGAACGAGGAGAGTGTTGGATGATCCCAGTTTCGGAATACGTTATTCGGTCGCCTTCAGATTTCAAAAGACACTTCAACGTAGCAATTTTCGACCGAGACTACCGTTGCGATGCTGAAGTGGCGAAAATTACAACCGACTTGGAGCGGTTCGGCGCGCATGGGCTGAAGGATTTGCTCGCCCAAAACGGCATGGCGGCTATCTGGGAAAAGGCCGTGTTTTATCATTTCATCCACGCGGTGATGCTGTTCGTGCTGGCGGAGCGCAAACCGTTTTCGGCGGTCGCATGGTGGAGTTTTCTCGTCGGCATTTTCTTTTTCTCCGGCTCGCTTTATCTGCTGGCAGCAACCAATGCGCATTGGCTCGGAGTGATCACTCCCATCGGTGGCGTCAGTTTCGTGGTTGGTTGGACGCGCCTCATTATTTCAACAGGACGAGGAAATCCCGCCGCAAATTGAGCGCCGTCAGGCGCGAACGACAATAGCCCGCGGAGCGGGAAATGACGGTAGCCGTGGGATTCATCCCACGGGAATGTGGGATGGGCCGTAGGCGTCGCGGAGCGACGCTTGATCGGTTCGTTGCACCCATTTCAACCGTCGCTCCGCGACGTTGGATCGTTGGGCGTCGTTGTCCGTGGCTTGAAAGCCACGATTACCATCAACCCGGTCGCTCCGCGACGCAGTCAGGTCGTTCCCGTCCACTCCGGGTTGCGCGGGGTGGCATCGAAGCCGGTCGAGGTTTTGAACTGTTCATAGTCCCCCGAGGCCGCCGCCTTGGCGGTGCGGGCCAGCAGGGCCGACACCTGTTCCTGGCTCATCGGTTTGAACGTGCGCGCCGCTTCGACCGCCTGATCCAGAATCTTCAGGCTGTCAATGCCGGTGATGACCGCCGAGGTCGGCAAATTCAAGGCGTAGTGCAGACATTCAATGGCGCTGACGGTTTTGCTGCGCAGAATTTCTCCAAAGCCCAGCGATTTCATGCCCAGCACCCCGATGCCGTCTTTGACCAACGCGGGCAGGACTTGATGTTCGAAGCTGCGAAAATGCGCGTCCATGACGTTCAACGGCATTTGCACGGCGTCGAAATGGAATTTTTGTTCGGCGGCCACGGCGAGCATGCGCAGGTGGATGGATGGGTCTTTGTGACCGGTGAAACCAATAAACCGGATTTTGCCGGCTTGTTTGGCCGCCAGCACCGCTTCCAGCGCGCCGCCGGGCGCAAACACAGGATCGGGGTCCGTCAAGCGGATGATTTCGTGGAACTGCAACAAGTCCACGCGGTCGGTCTGCAGTCGTTTGAGCGATTCGTCAATTTGCTTCGCGGCCAGTGCCTTGGTGCGGCCGTCAATCTTCGTCATCAGGAAAACCTTCTGGCGATAACCGTCGCGCAGGGCCTTGCCCATGCGGACCTCGCTCTCGCCGTCGTTGTAATCCCAGCAGTTGTCCATGAAAGTAATCCCGCGGTCAACGGCGCTGCGGATGATGCGGATACTCGAACCTTCGTCCCCTTGCGTGCCGATGTGATAACCGCCGAGGCCGATGGCGGAAACCTTCTCGCCGGTGCGTCCCAGCGGGCGGAGCGGCACAGCGCCTTGCGTTTCGGCGCCCCAGAGTTGCGGTCCGGCGGCCAGCGTCGCAGCGGCCGTCAGCGCCATTTTCACAAACTCCCGCCGGCTGACGTTCGGGGTTCCCGCTTTGGAAAGTTCACTCGGCCTTTTCATCCAACAAGGTCTATTGCCACTCTTTGAATTTTGAAATCGGAAAAGCCACGGCACTCGAAACGGCCGCGAAACGCGAAGGTTGTAACATTTTTCCGCCCGTATTCGTATTATTTGCATTGAACCTTTATCATGTCTGCCGGGTCAAATCACCGCAAAGAGAAGCGTGTTATGAAAAAACGATGCGTAGCAGGTGTTGTCACGTTATCACTCTGTTTCGGCGCTGCCGTGGCGCAGGCGCAATACTATCACTATCCACCTCCGCCCGCCGGTGCGTATCCGCCCCCACCCGCTGGCGCGTATCCACCCCCACCCGCCGGTCCGTATTTTCCCCCGGACGCCGGACCCTATTTTCGTATGGACATCGGCCCGTCTTTTTTTCAAGACGGCGAGCTCACTCAGTTTTCAACTCCCGGCATTCCGCCGAGCGGGCCGGTTCCCAGCCCGGTGAAGTATCGGACTGGTTTGAGCGCCGACGGGGCTTTCGGGTACGCCTTCAACAAATATATCGCCGCTGACTTTGAAGTTGGCTACGTCGGCGCCCAAATTGACAGCGTGCCAGGGTACTTCGCGAACAACTCGTATATTGACAACATACCGTTCCTCGCCAATATCAGGTTGTCCTATCCCATTCCCCGCTCCTTCGCGGTTCTTTACGCCGGCGTCGGGGTCGGTGGCGCAGATGTGATCTTCGACGGGGATTATTTTGGCAACAACACCGACACGGTCGTCGGCAGAGAGAACGACGTCGTGTTCGCGTGGCAGGCTTTTGCCGGGCTGCGGTTCCGTCTGGCCCGGGATTTGTCGCTGGGCGTCGGATACAAATATTTTGCCACTGCCGATCCAACCTTTACTTATCCGCCGGACAATTTCAAGGTCGGTTTCGACGGCGTGCGGACGCATTCCGTCATGGCCACGCTCGAATGGAAATTCTGGTGAGTCCCTGTGTGAGTTAATCCTCTTTGCCGGACTTCGGCGCGGCGGCAAGTTTTCGCCGCCGTCTGGACGGCTGATTTTTTTATCGTCGAACGGAACGGCGTTTGCCAAATTGCGCGGATTATTATGTTGAGCACGGAATCGGAAACGGAGCAAAGAGCCGAAGCCGCCCGCGACTTGTGCGAAAAAGGGGCATGGCCCCGGGTGCTGGCCCTGGCCCAGGACTGGCACGCGGAAAATCCGGCGGCGGCCAAAGCGTTATTTTATCAGGGGATCGCGCTCGCGGCGTCGGGCCGGTTCGTTGAAGCGGAAACCGCCTACCGCCGGGCGCTGGCACTGGACCCGACAGATTTCAATACCCGGAACAACCTCGCCGGCCTTTTGTTTGAAGCGCGGCAGAAACCGGCGGAAGCCATCCAGTGTATGCAGGAGGCGCTGAAGGTTGATCCGCAAAATAAAGTCGGCTGGGCGAACCTGACGAGCATGGTCGGCCGGCTGGGCCGGCATGACAAAGCGCTTGAATTCGCGGAGCGCGCCCTCACGCTCGACCCGAATTTTGTGGAAGCCCATCTGCACAAAGCCAGCGCCGCCAAGGCGCTTGGCCGAATGGAAATCGTCAAAGAGGTTTGCGCCGCACTGGCGGCCATCCGGCCGGAAAACTTCCGGCGCGCTCGTTGACCCCGACGGCGGTTCTTTCTCAGGCGCGTCAAAAGTTTGCGTTGCGGCCGGATTTTCGTTTAATCCCTGTGAACCATGAACCGCGCGCTTGCCCTTGCCGCCAACCTTTTCCCGGTCTGGGTCCTGGTGGGCGGCGCGCTGGCACTGGCGCATCCGGGCTGGTTCACGTGGTTCAGCGGCGATTTCATCACGTGGGGACTCGCCGTCATCATGCTTGGCATGGGCATCACGCTGAACGTGGACGATTTCAGGCGGGTATTGAAAATGCCACGCGCGGTCGCCATCGGGTTCGTCGCGCATTACGCCATCATGCCGTTCCTCGGCTGGAGCATCGCGCATTTGATGAAACTGGAAACGCCACTCGCCGTGGGACTGATTCTGGTGTCGTGTTGCCCCTGCGGCACAGCGTCGAATGTGGTCAATTACATCGCGCGGTCGAACGTGGCGCTGTCGGTGTTGATGACGATGTGCTCAACGCTGGGGGCGATTGTGATGACACCGTTATTGACCAAATGGCTGGCCGGCCACTACGTGCCGGTGGACGCGTTCGGACTTTTTTTGAGCACGCTGAAAATTGTGCTCGCGCCGGTGGTCATCGGAGTGGCGCTCAACCGTTACCTGCCGGGTTTTGTAAAGTTCGTGTTGCCCGTGTCGCCGCTGGTATCGGTGCTGACCATCACACTCATCTGCGCGAGCATCATCGGCGGCAGCTCGGACGATTTCAAACGGTCGGGTGGCGCGTTGATTCTGGCGGTGTTCCTGTTGCATAGCGGCGGGTTCCT
>DATNHI010000190.1:0-15919 GCA_035605035.1 Verrucomicrobiia bacterium | reverse complement strand
CCATCCCCAACAGCGTCACCAACATCGGGTCGGGGGCGTTCCAAGCCTGCGCCAGCCTGACCGCCGTTTACATCCCCGCCGGCGTCACCAGCGTCGGGAACGCTGCGTTTATTGACTGCCCCAGCCTGACGGCAATTACGGTGGATGCGCTCAACTCCTGCTATAGCAGTGTGGATGGGGTCTTGTTCGACAAGAACCAGACCATGCTCATCGCATACCCGGGTGGCCAAGCCGGCAGTTACACGATCCCCAACGGCGTCACCAGCATCGGATACGAAACGTTCTGGAACTCCACCGGGCTGACGAGTATTACCATTCCCAACAGCGTTACCAGCATCGGGGCCCGGGCGTTCGATGGCTGCAGCAGCCTGACCAGCATCACCATCCCTGACAGCGTCACCAGCATCGGGGAGGAGGCGTTCGAATACTGCTCCAGCCTGGCCAGCGTCATGATCGGCAGCAGCGTTACCAGCATTGGGAACTATGCGTTTTGTGCCTGCCCCAGCCTGACCGGTCTCACCGTCCCCAACGGCGTCACCAGCATTGGCCAGGAAGCGCTCGAGGGCTGTTCCAACCTGATCAGCGTCACGATCCCCAACAGCGTCACCAACCTCGGAAGCTATGAGTTTATTGACTGCTCCGGCCTGGTCGGGGTCTATTTCAACGGTGACGCTCCCAGCCCTGATTCGTCTGTGTTCACCCGTGACAATCAGGCGACGGTTTATTACTTGAAGGGGACAAAGGGTTGGGGACCGACGTTTGACGGTCTGCCGGCTGTGCTCTGGGATCCGCAGGTACTGGCCCAATTAATTTACACAACCAATAACGGTACGATCACCATCAGCGCTTACATCGGCACGGGTGGTGCAGTAGTAATTCCCGGCACGATCAACGGCCTGTTAATTACCGGCATTGGAAGCAATGTGCTCTATAACTGCACCAACCTGACCAGCGTAACAATCCCCGACAGTGTCACCAACCTCGGGGACTCGGCTTTGGCTGGTTGCACCGCTTTGACGAACATCACAATCCCCAACAGCGTCACCAGCATCGGGAACTCGGCATTTGCTGGCTGCACCGCTTTGACGAGCATCACGATCCCCAACAGCGTCACCAGCATCGGGAACTCGGAATTTTCAGGCTGCCCCGCGCTGACCAGTATCACGATACCCGGCAGCGTCACCAACATCGGGAGCTGGGCGTTTAATGATTGCTACAACCTTACGGCAGTCTATTTCCAGGGTAACGCCCCTGTGGCCGATTCGACCGTGTTCAATGGCGATCTCAATGTAACCAACTATTATTTGCCCAGGACTGCCGGTTGGGGGGCTTCGTTCGCCGGAAGTCCAACGGTGCCTGTCCTTTTCACCTACACGAACAACAGCGGCGCTATCACGATCACTGCATACATCGGCATCTGGGGTTCGGTGGTAATTCCTGGCACAATCAACAACCTACCGGTGACCGGCATCGGAAACTCCGCGTTCTATGAGTGCCCCAGCCTGACGAATATCACCATGGGCAGCAACGTCACCAGCGTCGCGGGGCAGGCATTTGTCGGATGTCCCAATCTGCAGGCGATACTTGTGGATGCGCTCAACCCCTTCTATAGCAGTGTGGATGGGGTCTTGTTCAATAAGAGCCAGACCATGCTCATCGCATGCCCGGAGGGCAATGCCGGTAGTTACACGATCCCCAACAGCATCACCAGAATCGGGGGGGAGGCGTTTTTCGACTGCGCCAGCCTGACCAACGTCACGATCCCCAACAGCGTCACCAGTATCGGGAACTACGCGTTTTTTGGTTGTATTGGCCTGGCCAACATCACGATTCCCAACGGCGTTATCGGAGACCACGCGTTCGATTCCTGCACCAATCTTACCAGCGTCACAATCGGAAACGGCGTCACCAGCATCGGGGACTATGCGTTTGACGGTTGCGCTGGCTTGACCAGTGTCACGATCCCCGCCAGCGTCAGCGGCATCGGGGACGAGGCGTTCGCCGGCTGTAGCACGTTGACCGGAGTCTATTTCCAGGGCAACGCCCCCGGCCTTGGTTCGAGGGTGTTCTACCAGGTCAATAATGCGACTGTCTATTACATGCCCGGGACCACCGGCTGGAGCGCGCAGGTGCAGACCAGCGGCGCCAGCTTTGGCGTGCAGACGAACGTGTTTGGGTTCACCATCACCGGGAACAGCAGCTTGGGTATCGTGGTGCAAGCCTGCACGAACCTGGCCAATCCCGTCTGGTCTCCGGTGGGAACCAACATCCTCACCGGCGGCTCGTCCTACTTCAGCGACCCCCAGTGGACGAACTATACCTGCCGTTTCTACCGTCTCGGGGTCCAGACGTTTGCTCGTTCTCAGGCGGTTCTCTGGAACCCACAGGTCCAGACCGGCAGTTCCAGCTTCGGCATGCAGACGAATCAATTTGGTTTCACCATCACCGGCACCAGCAACCTGGTCATTGTGGTGGAAGCTTGCACGAACCTGGCCAATCCCGTCTGGTCTCGGGTGGGAACCAACACTCTGACCGGCGGCTCGTCTTATTTCAGCGATCTCGCTTGGACGAATTATCAGAGCCGTTTCTACCGCCTGACGGCGCCGTGACGGATTTGGCAGGGGCAGACCCTGCGCCTGCACGGATAAACAAAGCATTCAAGAGCATTCCCAATTCGCTTTTTCGGCTCCATTGGTTTTCCCTCCACCGCTTTGTCTCCCGCTCCCATGTGTCGTGCGTTCCAGATTTTACTGTGCCGGAGCCCAGGTGTCATCGGGGTCATAAGCGGCCATGGCCCCGGCGATTTTCGCGGTCCGGGGTCCGAGGTTCTTCTGCTGAACCTTGCCTTGCTGATTGACGATGAAGGTCATCACCCCCGTGTTGCCCCATTCGGCCGGCCAGGCGACGAGGGCAAATCCGGCAATCATGCGGCCGTTGATGATGTAATTATACTTGCCGCCCGCCGCATGCTTTGCCTGGCGGGTCAGGATTTTGAAATAGTAGCCGTGATACGGCGCCTGCGCGTCGTTCAGCATTTTGGCCGTCCGATGATAACCTTCCACGCGGGCTTGCGCGACGAGCGGCCCCAAGGGACTCAACTCCTCGCCCGGTTTCGCCGGCCAGAACAGACCGTCGTGCGTGCCAGGCGTACTGCACAAAAACTGCGCGTAGGCAAGCACGCCGTCCCCCGGACGATCTTCGCTGGCATATTCGCGCTGTGCCTCCACATACGCGTTGCAGACATTGATCGCGCCCAATTCGTCCCGGCCTATACGGCGGGCGAGGACCTCTTCCTTGCCCGCGGCGGTATCGAAGAACCATTGGCCGTCCCGTTTGATCAGCGGAATGGGAAACGGCCAGCCGTTCGTGCCAATTTCCAGCGTGACGTTGGTATCCGAATTGGGGATCAACTGCGTCTTTTCCGTCAGGTGTTGGACGAATATCTTGTATTCCTCGGTGGCCTGGACAACATCGGGTGAAATCAAATCATGTCCTGCCGGCCCAAAAATCGAATGCAGGGCATTCGTATCATGATTTTGGGCTGCGCTCGCAAGCGCATTGACGGCGTCCTGTGGCGCAGCAAAAGTCTGTTCATCCGCCGCCACCGCGCCGAACGGCAGCGTCAGCGCAAAGAGCGTCAGACCCGGACCGGACGCAAGCGACCACAACCGGCGCAACCAAGCAAGACGATCAGCTTTCGCCAGCGGTAATGTTTGCGTGGGAATCATTTGGTTGAAAGGTTCAATGCTTTGGCTGACCTGAACTATGACCGCCCCCGCCGCCGCCGGAAGGCATCGCAGGGCGTGAGACCGGTGCCGGCCGTGAAACTGGCGCAGAATGAGTGGCCGGCTGCATGCTCTGTTGACCACGATTACTATAAGCTCTGGTGTCTTGCGAACTCTGGATGCCGATGAGCGCGCCGTTCGATTCCGGCGGCCTGACGGGTTCGGCATGTGTTACTGGTGCCGGCGCGGGTCGAGCGATGGGTGTCGAAGTCCGGGTTGCCGGCGCTTCCGGTCGGGCCGCCGGAGCCTGGGTCCGTCGCGGTGCGGCTGAATCGGACACGGATCGGCCGACCGTGGCAACCACGGGTTGGTTCAGAGGAATCTGGCGCGCCGGTGCCAGCCTCGGCGCAATGGGAGCCGTGGTTCGGTTATTGGCAACGCTCCAGCCCCGGTCGCCACGATTCAACCCGACTACGCCCGGATTATTATGAGGTTGCCATACCGCCGTGTGACCCAGATCCCGCCGGCCTGGCGGTTGATGCCACCAATCGGGCGGACGCGGATGGTCGCGGCCCCAGACGATGATATGGTGGTGCCCCCAGTCAAAATCGCAATTCAGCCACAAGCCAATCGGAAAGCCGATGCCAAAGGAGACGCCAAAACCGCTTTGATAATAAACCTGGTCCGGCTGATAAACCGGCACGTAAATCACCTGGGGGTCGGCGGGAACAATTTCGATTTCGCCGCTGTCATTTATCACCTGTTCCTGCGGCGTGGATTGCAGGTTGCCCAGATTACTGGCCGACTGGCGCAACCGCTGAATGGAATCCATCACGTCCTGCGGTTGATTGAGAAACGCCTGTCCCAGTTCAGTCGTCCAATCCAGGTTATCATCCATCCATTTCAAGACACTCGGGTATCGGGCCAAGGCCTGGATGCTGGGGTCCCACGGCTGCTGGTCAATCTGGTTGGGGTCGCCGCCGCCGGTGATATAACGGTCCGCCAGCACGATTTGCGTGGGCAAGGTGGACGCCGGCAGGATTTGGGCAATCAACGGATCGGGATAAAGGGCGATGGGCCCCAGCAACTGGTCAAGCTGCGGGCCGGAAAGCGGTTGATAGGCGGGCATGGGTGGTGGAACCGGCATCTGTGCCCGCGCGGATATGGCCGTGCCGGAGAACCCACACAGCAAAACCGCAATTTTAAATAACTGCTTCATCCCGGGGTACTGTTAGAGTTTGACCATCATTATCAACAGACGCAGTCACAGCCTGACAGATTACATCAAAAGAGCAAATCACCTTTCAGACACGGATTGCACGGACGAACCTGGATCTCGGCCTCCAAAAAAGGCGCAAAATTCGCAAAGACTGAAAACTCATCCGGCCTTCTTCATTTAAGCATTTAGCCTTCGGCGTTTGTCATCTGCCCTGCCTCCCGCGTTTGATTTTCCGGATGCGGAAAAATGTCACAATTGCGGGACCGACGCATTCAAAATCGAATCGCGCCGGATTGTCAACGGTCACGTATCCGCCTGCTGAACAGCTTGTTTCAAGGCATTGAGCAGGTCGGTGGTCACACCCCGGAAATCCCGATCGAACAACTCCTTCCGGCGGCGGTAATGCGCGTCATACTGTGCGTCATACTGTGCGCCGGACTCGCTAATTTGTCCCTGGACGTAAGCCTCAAACGCAACCTGCAACATGACTACTCTTTCTGTCAGGTGGATGAGCAGCTTGGCCTGGGCCTTGATGATTTCGTATGCCTGTTCGTTTGTCATAAAACTTGGGAACTGGTCTGACGGAATACGCTGCACCCGCCCGCCTTTGCCGTCAATCCTGATGACTGGCATTACGGTTGACAACAGCATTCGAGTGTGGCTAGGTTGTTGATATGCGGCATCGTTCCTGTTTCGAGCCATGAAAACGGTCCGGGCCATTTACGACGTTACCATGGAGCGCAGAGTGGTTGTCTTTGTATGCGACGATGGTACGTTTGGATTTGAGGAGCAGCGATTATCTCATGAACCGCTGGAAACGGGTTGGATTCCCGTTGGCAAGCCGCCGCATCCGAACTTTCATTGTGACACCGTCGAGCAGGCGTCCGTTGAGGCTCGTGGTCATATTCATTGGTTGTCAGAGAGTTTGGTCGCCCGCGCCGCTTAACGAGATCACCGGCGGCATCGCCGGTGGGACGCTTTGAGTTCCGCCTTCGCGGTTGACATCGCCGGCCTGGCGTGGTTCAGATATCAGTCGTCCGCGCGACCCGACACTTGTGATCTTGCGATGCATCCATATGGAGCAAAAATACTGGTTTTCCGTGTTTCGCTCGGAACCGACTGGAGACCATGTGTTGCAAGCCACCTTGCGTGAGGAGGGATGGCCGAACATCGCGATTCGGCTTACGGCCGATGAGATAGCGATGTTTCAAAATCGTCCGACCGACTTCACCACGTTTGCCAAAGAATTCATCGCGTCACACGATTCGCCGATTTTCAGTCCGAGAAAGATTTCAATCCGCAGTAGTGGCCCGGGTTTTATAGAGATTGATTGACTATGAGATCGCCTGACAAAATTGCTGGAGCCAGCGCCGGTTGGCGGCTGCAGGCCAGACGTCGTGCGCCATGAGCACTTTTAAAACTCAAGATGGTATCTGGACCCGCCGAGTGGCGGTTCGCAAGAAGGGCACGTGGCGGACATCGGTTTTGCGGCCGTGGGTCAAAGACCACCGATTCCAGCAGGCTCGATTCATCCTGGTGGGTGGTCCTGCCGTTTTGGTTTCGGCGGACGATTTGCGGCGGGCACTTGAAGCCTCTACCGCACCGGGCAAGCTGATCTGTTCGGTTCGCATCGATCCTGAGAAAAGCACTATCAATGGTCAGCAGGTCCATTTCATGGGCTGACCTGATCGCTCACGGGCTGCTCCGGTCCAATTCGATACTCTCACCCGGTCAGTTTCCGGTCACGTCATTGCACACCGGCCGCCAGCGGAGGACGAGATCATGTTCTTCCGTGCAGCGAGCCCCCTGACCGGCGGTGGAATAATGGACATGGACATGCGTCGCGCCATTCGCCATGGCGTCACCCACCGTCACGTGACCCTCAAGCCGCTGGTGCAGATCTCGCGTTTGAGCAATGTAGATGGGAATCCAACTGCCCTCCTCGGATTGTTTGGCATAAATATAATTGCCTGGCAGCGGCCTGAAAGCCGTGTCAATGGGATGAATCTCGTATTGATACCCGTTGCCGGACTGCCCGAGCCAACGGATGGACAAGGACTGCGTGCTCTGCGGCTGCAGGTGACGACCGAATAAATGTTTTAGCCAGTTCACCTTGGCCAAATCAGTCCATTAACCGAGCACTCTGTCAAGCGTTGAATCTCGTTATGGTCAAACTGGATAGTCAGTCCCCACGGAGGTGCTATGCGGTTAAACCTCCGGTCTTTAGCCTTCAGCCTTTGGCTTTTGTTCTCCGGCCGGTCAAAAGCCCCGGAACCGGATGACCATATATTCCTGCGTCTCGTCCAAGCGGAAGCCGGATTTTTGAATTTCCTTTGCGATCCCGGGCATGTGGGCCACCCCCCACGGGACCATGATGTTGTCCGTTTGCGACAGATGGGACTGGATACCTTCCACGAGATGCTGATTGCGCTTCCGGAGGAGGTCGTCATAGAGCTGTTCCTCAAAATGGGGAGGCATCGGGTATTCCATGAGCATCAGCATGTTTCCGGCGTTCACACCCTGCGCATGCACGAGCATGACCAGGTTGAGGAAATCAATCGTGTTCGTTGAGAACTGGTCCACGTCAACATCCACCCGCACCATTTTGCCCTGGCCGTGGCCGAACGTCACCTTTTGCTCCGTCAAGCCGAGAAACTTCGCCATGCGTTGGTAACTGATTCCGTTCGTGAGCAAATTCTTTTCGTCCGTGACCCCTTCCATCAAAATGATCGAGTTGGTCGGAAACGTCTGCGAAACTTTCCGGTAGAAACCCGCGTCGGCGACGTGCGACATGGGAAACAACTGGATGGTTTTGCCGTCGTGGCGAACGTATTTTCGCACCTGCACCGTCACGCCGCCCGGACGCAGCGCCATGAAACCATCGCTGAAATGGTCCACGGCCACGGCGGTGCAAAGGACGAGATAAATAATGGTCGCGGGCAGAATCACGAAAACGTTCACCAGCACGAACCCCGACAGGTTCCACCAGCTGAAGCGCCGAGTGGCCAGCTGGTCCCAGGCCAGCAGCGGCCAGTTGAGCTTACACCCTCTTTGAATCCAGCAAAGCATTCCGAGGCCGAGAAGAACCTGAGCGCAGGAAAATCCCCAACTGACCTGCTGCAGCCGGCCGAGGAAATAAATCATAAATGGAACGAAAGCCAGTTGACTCGCCGGATAGAAAAGTGTGAGCGGAAGAAACCAGCGCTTGGGGATCATAGGCGTGAGTCCCATCAGGCCGTAAACCACGATGGCCATAAGCATGGCAAAAAGGCACACCATCGCGCGGGTTCCCGCAAAGAGGTGAAGGTTGAAAAGCAGAATCAATGAGTCGTCGGCCAGGGAAACAATCGCATCGGCCAGAAACAGCCCGAGGAACAGGTTGAGCAGGATGGCTAAAAGGTACCGCCCGGAGCCGGATTTGGGCTTTGATTCGGCTAACAATCGTGGGGGCACATTGTCCATGGGACTCGCTTTCATTTAACCAAAGTGAGATCCGAAAGCCAAGAGCCTTCGCAGTCACTCGACGAGGACGCGGTAAAAGCAGGGGCCGGGGCCGGTGGCGTTGGTGTCGGTGAAGCACGTGGTGTCGGTCTGGCCGAGGACGTTGGTGGCGATGGTCGTAAAGGGGGATGAGGCGCCAAGGTTAACTCGTGGAGTGCTTATTCAATGCAACACCAGTCGCGCAGCGGAGCACTGGAAGTTGATCACTTCGACCCAAGAAAAAAGAAAAAGCTTATCCAAGACTACAAAAATCTTTTCCCTGCATCACGACACTGTAATGGAAAGAAATCAGATAACTGGCCAACCAGGGCAGAATTGGCCGTAGGCTGCCGTTTTTTGAATCCTTGTGAGGAAATGGATTACGGAGAACAAATTTTCGAGGACCCTCTAACGCATAAATTAGTTGGCGTGACACCTGCGGCTAGGTGGCATATCCGAATCTGTGGGTTAAACGCTGATCGCCTGATAGAAGAACGCCGCCGTCGGACAAAATATTGGAGGACCATTCAGAAGCGATCGATCAGGGTAAAAAAGAGCATTCCACACCAAACTGTTCAGGATTTAATCACGAGTTTCCGCGAAGAAGTGGAATTGATGATCCCCAAAATTCCGCCACCACCGAGCCAGTAATGTCAACCGCGAAAGGGGAATTGATTACGCAAACTATGGCGTATGCGATAGTGTTTCCTCAATGCGGTCAACGAGCACCGGGACTGGACTGACCTTGCCGTCCTCGATCCGGTAATGATGGACTATCCGTTTCATGCACAAACAGAAACGGACGACCTGGCAGCGGGGGGAAGCCGGAGAGTGGGGAGGAAGGGAGGGATTGAGCACGGACCGGCACAAAATAAGCATGGTACTGCATATCTTGTTGCACGGCGTCCCAAAACTCTTTCAAATAATCTGGCCCTTTGAAATCTACGTTCTTTCCTGACCGTGGCACTAACTGTACCGCCGGAACTGGAAAGAATACCTCCGGCTGGAAGGCCACAACAAAGACGACGATGGTGCGACCTAGGGCTAGAAATTCCGAGAACTCGTTGCGGCGGAAATCGATTGCCGCGGGGGGCAGATCTCGTGGCTGAATGAGCCCGCGAGCATCAATAAAAGCCGCATCGAAATCCAATATCGTACGCGCGGAGTTGAAATCAATTTCGGTAGTTCCGTAAAATTCCCGGTTGATTGAGCAGATGTTCATGTCGCCGTTTTCCCCAATCGGCGCGAATATGCGCCGTTCACGCGAGTTTGCAAGATGGAAACGAACACGGCGAAACACTGCTAACACGGGTGAACACGTTGCCACTATCCGTTGCCACTAACCATCCAAAACTCCCAAAAGCATTGATTTTATTGGATGGTGGAGCCGAGGGGATTCGAACCCCTGACCCCCACAATGCCATTGTGGTGCTCTACCAACTGAGCTACGACCCCATCCCGAACCGCGCGCAATCTAAATACCCATCGCCGCATGTCAAAACTATTCGTCGTTGGGGCCACGCTGATTCTGGTTGGAGGCTGGGCCGGGATTCGGTAGCGTGCGCTCGTGCGCGAATCCAGAACCACGCTCCGCATCGCGTTTCTGACCCACGAACCGTTTTATCCGCCTTCCGGCGGCGGCTCGGCGGAAGCCGTTTACCTCGTCCAGGAAATGGTCCGGCGCGGCCACGAGGCGCACGTCTTTTGTCCCCAAATCGCCGAACCGGAGAACGTCGAAGCGAAATTTGGCATCCACCTGCATCTGTTCAGCAAGTGGCGGATGGGGCGTTATGCCACCCTGCGTAATTTAAAATACCTGCTTTATCCGCACTTTTTGCAGCGCATGGTCGCCGAAGCCGCGCGGACAACGAAGTTTGACCTGCTGCTTTCCCAACATGCCATTTCCGCCGTCGCCGCCGGGAAATTGAAAAAGAAACTTGGCGTGCCGGTCGTGATGAACTTTCCGGACCTGCTCACGGGCTTCATGGAAACCTGGCCGGGTTACATCGCGCCGCGCCCGTTCGTCAAGGCGCTCGAGCGCTATGAAATTTACATGCCGCAGCGTTATGGCGTGGACGGAGTGCTGGCGATTTCCGACACGCTGGCCGATTATTTTGCCGGACGCGGCTATCCGCGCGAAAAAATTCTGCCGATTTATTTCGGTTACGCGGCGGAATCCTTCCCGCTGCGCATCGGAACACAAGGGAAAGGCGGCCCGCCGGTGATCGTCATGCACGGCTCGCTGGACCTGCATCACCTCGGCCCCATCGCCTTTGAAGCGATTCAACATGTGACCCGGGAACGTCCCGGCACCATCTTCCGGTTTGTGGGACAGCGCACGGGAGCGCTGGAGAAATTTCTGCGGCAGGCGCAAGCCATTCCCGGTTTCAAGTTCGAAGCCACCGGTTTCGTGCCCTATGCGGAGGTGTCGAAACATCTCGCGGACGCCAGCGTGGGCATCGTGCCGTATGAGGAATCCACCGGCACGCACTGTGCGTTCGTCGCCAAGGTCGTCGAATACGTCGCCTGCGGATTGCCGACCGTTTGCACGCCGCTCAAAAGCATCCAGCGTTATTTCCAGAATGATCCCATGGTGCGCTTTGCCGGATTCGACGGCGCGGATTTCGGAAAAACCATCATCAGTTGGCTCGATGAACCGGCGGACACCTGGCGGGCGCGCGCCCGTGACTCGGCCACCCGGGTCAAAGCCGAACTCGACTGGCAACCGCTGTGTCACAAGGCCATTGATTTTGTCGAAAAGATTTATCACGGAGCCAAAGGCTGACGCCGCGCGAAACGGGCCTGGGTCTATGCAGAAAATGATTTGGCAAAAATGGGTGAAAGACGCCGCCGACCCGAAGCGCGCGGCACATTTTCTGGATTTGCTCGCCGCGACAAGCGCCGGTCCGCAGCTTAAGAAATTCTCCGCCGACCAAATCCGGATTCTCGTCGCCTTGTTCAGCGGCTCACAGGCGCTGGGCGGGTTGCTCGTCGCCCATCCCGACTGGTTGCCGGTGCTCGAGGCCGGGCGGCTCAAATTTCCGCGCCGGACGCAGGGCTTTCAACGCGAAGTCGAAGGCTGGTTGAGGCCGCAACTGGCCACGCGCGATTACTCCGGCGCGCTCGCGGAACTGCGCCGCTTCAAGCAGCGCGAAATGCTGCGCATCGCCGCACGCGATCTCGCCCGCCTGGGCGACGTCGTCGAAATTACCCGGGAAATTTCCGACGTGGCGGACGTCTGCCTCGGCACCGTCTGGCGCATTTGCCGGCAACAGTTTTTGGAAAAATTCGGCCAGCCGTATCACCAGGACGCCGAGGGCAACTGGCAGCCGGCGGAATTTTGCGTGCTCGGCATGGGCAAACTCGGCGGACAGGAATTGAATTACAGTTCGGACGTGGATGTGCTGTTTCTTTACACCGACGAAGGTGAGGTCTTCAAAGAGCCGCCGGCGAATGCCAAATCCCGGGAGCGCCGGCTTCCAGCCGGCGGGACGGTGGAAAATCGCGACACGCCGGCTGGAAGCCGGCGCTCCCAGACGAACCATCAGTTTTTTAACAAGCTGGCCGAGGCGTTTGCCGCCGAGGTTTCGCGGATGACGGCGGAGGGCTTTTTGTTCCGCATTGACTTGCGGTTGCGGCCGGAAGGCGACGCCGGGCCGCTGGCGCGTTCGCTCGACAGCTACGAAAATTATTACGCGCAATGGGGCCAGACCTGGGAACGCATGATGCTCATCAAGGCGCGAGGGGTGGCGGGCGACGCCGGGTTGGCCGCCGAGTTCCTTGAAATGATCCAGTCGTTCCGGTTCCCGCCCACGCTGAGTACCGACGTGCTCCACGAGGTGGCTGCGGTCAAGGACCGGATTGAGCGCGAAGTGGTGCGGGCGGAAGAATTGGAGCGCAACGTCAAATTGGGGCGCGGTGGCATTCGCGAAATTGAATTCGTCGTCCAGTCGCTGCAAATCCTGCACGCCGGACGGCTGCCGTTTCTGCAAACCGCGCAGACGCTGCCGTGCCTCGCCAAACTGGCGCAATACAAATTGCTCGCGGACGAGGAAACGAAACAGCTCGATGCCGCCTATCGTTTTCTCCGCGACGTGGAGCATCGTCTGCAGATGGAGGAAAACCAGCAGACGCACACCATTCCCGAAGACCGCGCGGCCCGGCTGCGGCTGGCCCGGTTGATGGGTTTCAAGTCGCTGGAGGAATTTGAAGCGGCGTTGAAAACGCACACGGGCAACGTGCGCCGGGTGTATGACCAGCTCCTGAAGGCCGAAACGGCCAAACCGGCGGAAACCATCCTGCCGGCGGAGTTCGAGGGCGCGGAAGCGGCTTGGACGGATTTGCTGGCCGCGCATTCATTCCGCGAGCCGGAGACGGCGGCCCGGTTGCTGAAAGAATTTGCCGAAGGGCCGGGCTATGTTCATGTCTCGCCGCACACCACGGAACTGGTGCGGCAACTGATTTTGAAGTTCCTCGCGCTTTGCCCGAAAACGGGGGCGAAGCGCAGGGATTACGGGTACGGGCCCCGGTCGCAAATCCTTTCCGACCCCGACCGGGTGCTGACGCGTCTGGAAAGTTTCATCGAGGCCTACGGCACGCGCGCGGCGTTGTTTGAACTGTGGAACAGCAATCCCTCGGCGTTTGAGCTGTTGCTGCTGTTGTTCGATCGCTCCGAATTTCTGGCGGAAGTCGCCATTCGCACGCCGGATCTGGTGGACGACCTGGTGAACAGCGGCCGCCTGCGCCAGCACAAAACCGCGCCGGAAATTTTGAAGGACCTGCGCTATGGCCTCGATGACGAGGACCAGTTTCTCTGGTTGCGCCGCTACCACGAGGCCGAGTTGATGCGGCTCGGGCTGCGCGACATCCTCGGCCTCGCTGATTTCGAGCGAAACCTGGAAGAACTGTCCGCGCTGGCCGACGCCTGCCTGCAATACGCGGTCGAGGTGGTGATGCGCAAAAATAAAATCAAATCGCCGCCTTTCGTCATCATCGGTCTTGGCAAGCTTGCCGGTTGCGAAATTGATTACGGCTCCGACCTCGACATCGTGTTTGTCGCCGACGCGAAAGCGAAGGGGCTGGCAAAATTTCAGCGGCTGGCGGTGGAAGTGATGGATCTGGTGTCACGCCGGACGGAGCAGGGGATGGTGTTTCAGACTGACGCGCGCCTGCGGCCGGACGGCGAAAAGGGATTGCTCGTCAATACGCTGAATGCTTACGAAGAATACTATCGGCGGCGGGCGCAGCTTTGGGAAATCCAGGCGCTCACGCGCACGCGGCCGGTCGCGGGTGATTTGAAACTGGGCGAGCGGTTTCAACAACTGGCAGCGACGTTGACGGATTTCAAAAAGTTTTCCTCCGTCGGAGTCGAGGTAACGAGACGCAGTTCTCAAAATCGAAAATCAGAGACTCCTTACGTCGTCTCCTACACACAGGACTGGAAAAAACAAATTCATCAGATGCGGCTGCGCATCGAAAAAGAGCGGACGCCGCGCGGCCAGGATGAGCTGGCCATCAAAACGGGAAAGGGCGGTTTCATGGACGCCGAATTCATCGCGCAGGCGTTGTGCCTGGAAAATGGCTGGCAGGAGGCCAACACCCTCCGCGCGCTCGAACGCGGCCGCGTCACCGGTGTCCTGCCGGACGCGGACAAGCTGATCGAGAATTACCGGCGATTGCGCCGCGTGGAAGGCATCCTGCGCAGGTGGAGTTACGAAGGCGAAACGGTTTTGCCGGATGACGCGCCGGCGTATTACCGCGTCTCGGTGCGTTGCGGCTTTGCGACCCCGGAAGAATTCAGAAAGGCGCTGGCCCGATGGCGCGGGGCAATCCGGGAGGTTTATGCGGTGATGTTTCCGTTTTGATTCTGGAACGAATTCCCGCATTTATTCGTCTTTGAATAAAGCGTCGGCAATGGCACGGCTTAACAGAATGAAAAGCAATCCGATGGCCGCCATGATCATCCCGGTAAAGGGAGCAACCCAGGTGTAGATGGATCCGAAGCTTCTCAGGTTCGTCAAGGCAGCAAGCAGATTGAGCAAACCGGAGACGATGCGCACGAAACCATCCACGCAAAAATACAGGCCGAGCATCTTGATGAGGACATTCGCCAGTTGATTTTGCTTCATAAATTTCGTGGTCTTGATTTGGAGGCAAAACCAGTTTCGGGTTGGCGCCTGAATTTGTCCAGAACTTTAGCAATGTCCGCGTTGCCGTGCCGTTTCGTAAAGAAAGACCGCCGCGGCGGCGCCGACGTTGAGCGAATCCACCGCCGGCGGCATCGGAATGGCGACGGCTTCGTCACAGGCTCCCAACACCGGCGCGGAAATACCGTCGCCCTCGCTGCCGAAGACGATGCAGCAATCGCCGGAAAAGTCCGCCTGCGACAGCAGCTTTTTGTGTGCGTGCGGATGCGCCGCGATGCAGCGGACGCCGTGAGCTTGCAGCTCCTTCAAACATTCGGCAAGGGTCGACCGGGTCGCGTGGGGTTTGGCCTTGAAACGGTGCCGCAGTCCGAGCTTGGCCAGTTCGATGACCGGCAACTGAAAAATGGTGCCCATGGAATTGCGGACGGCACGGCGCAGAAACGGACTGCTGGAGGTTTCGCCGACTATCAGCGCTTGAACGCCAAATGCGACGCAATTACGGACGAGCGCGCCGAGATTTTCCGCGTTCGTCAATGCATCCACGGCGACGAACAGGCGCGGCCGGGGACTGTTCTGCAAAATGTCGTCCAATGAGGAGGGCGGGGGAATCTTCCCGACCGCGAGGACGCCCTGAAACATCGAATAGCCGACCAACGTTTCGAGAAATTTCTTCTCCGCGAGATAAACGGTTATGGTTTCCGGTCGCACTTCGAGCAGCGGGCGGAAATCGTCCAGCCATTCTTCCGGCAACACGACCGAGGCGACGGCGAAATGGCTTTCGAGCAGCCGCCGCACGACCTTGACGCCCTCGGCCACAAAGATGCCCAGCGTTTCGTGTGCCGCCGGGCGGCGCATGGTGGCATAAGGCTGGAGTCCGGGCGAATCGAAGGACGAGATTTTCTCAACGCGGAACATTTCAAACATTTTTGCGTGGCTGCGTTGAATCGCAAGGCAGAAAACGAGACACGTATTACACGAATTGACGCGAATTCGTTTGGTGACATAAATGGAAATAGGCGTAATGGGTTGGTGAGCGCCGTAGGCGCGGCATATTTGTAGAACCGGATTGAAAAAATGAACAAGCTCCGTAGGAGCGAAATCGTTTGCGGAAGATACCGCTCCTACGGAGCTTTGATTTCGTGTGGGGCGGGGTTCTACAAAGATGCCGCACCTGCGGCGCTGGCAGATTAGGTACGATATTCTACAAACTTAAAGCTTTTTCTATTTAGATAGACGCATAATGAGCATGGCGAAAGAAACCTCGGCAATGTTGAGCCGAGAAGGAGTTGAGGGCCGTTGCCAAGGCTGAATGCAGATCCTCCAAGGTTCTGGCCGCTGCCTGGCGCAGA
>DATNHI010000189.1:0-18541 GCA_035605035.1 Verrucomicrobiia bacterium | reverse complement strand
CTGATCGAATAACCGCCGCTCAAATATTCACCAATCATGATCGTTCGTTCGTTCATCGCACAGGTATGTTTCCAAGGCATGCGCCCAAGTGTAACCCATGTCCTTGGGAGAAACTGTCACCCATGTGCTTAGAACAAACCGCGGAGAACGCAGGCTCAAAGCCTGCGGCTACAGTATTTACTGAAGAGGCTCTAGGCGCCGTTGTCGCCGATGGCTTCCACCGGGCAGCCTTCCTTGGCTTCTTTGCAACGCGCTTCTTCTTCGGGCGAGGACGGCTGCTTGAAAACCATCGAATAACCGCCGTCGTCGTTGCGTTTGAAATTGTCCGGCGCCGTCTCGCGGCACAGGTCGCAGTCAATGCACTGGTTGTCCACGTAATATTTGCCGGGGACATTTTCGGGATATTTATTTGCCACGTCTGCCATAAATTTATGCGAGCAATATGGATGCCGCGCCTGGCGATGGCAAGCGCAGAGTTAAGGCCGAAGGCTGAAGGCTAAAGGCCAAAACGCCCAACTTTGGACTTTAGCCTTTGGACTTTAGCCTTTAGCCTTTCCGCCATGCAACCGGGGAGCATCCGGAGGACAAAAATCATCGCGACACTGGGGCCGGCCACCGATTCGGCGGAAATGATTGCGCGGCTCGTGGAGGCGGGCGTCAATCTGTTCCGCCTGAACATGTCGCACGCGCCGCATGATTGGGTGCGCCGCGTTTTCCAGGACATCCGCGCCGCCGCCGCCGCGCGCCGGCAATTCATCGGCATCATGCTGGACACCCAAGGCCCGGCCATCCGCACCGGCGACATCGGGTCGCCGCTCGATTTGCAGCCCGGTCAAAAATTCACCCTCACCGTCCGCGGCGAACGCGACCTGGAGGAACATTCCGTGGACGTGAATTATGCGAATTTCGTCAACGACATCAGCGTCAACGACGTGGTGCTGATTGACAATGGCGCGATCCAGATGAAGGTGCTCGCCAAGGACGGCAACCGGGTCGAATGCGAAGTGCTCACCGAAGGCACACTTGGCAGCCGCCGCCATATCAATCTGCCCGGCGTCCGGGTCAGCCTGCCCGCGCTCACCGCCAAGGACATCAAGGACGTGAAGCTGGGCCTCGAACTCGGCGTGGATTTCATCGCGCTGTCGTTCGTCCGCGAAGCCCGCGACCTGCTGCAACTGCGGGAGCTATTTGAAAAAGACAAACCGGCACCGTTCGTCATCGCCAAGATCGAAGACCGGCAGGCCGTCCAGAACCTGGAATCCATCGTCCGCGAAACCGACGGCATCATGGTCGCGCGCGGCGATCTGGGCATTGAAATTCCCTACGAGGAACTGCCCATCGTGCAGCGCCGCATCGTCAAGACGTGCTTGCGCCAGGGCAAACCCGTCATCGTCGCCACGCACATGCTCGAAAGCATGATCGAATCGCCCATGCCCACCCGCGCCGAGGTCACGGACGTGGCCAACGCGGTTTATGAGGAGGCTGACGCCATCATGCTCAGCGGCGAGACCACCGTCGGCAAATATCCGCTCAAGTGCATCGAGGTATTTGACCGCATCGCCACGCGCATCGAACGCAGCGGCAACGCGCAATATCACGAAACGGCGGAACTGAGCACCGCGCGCCAGAAACTGGTCAAGAGCGCCGTCGTCATGGCCAACGAACTGAAGGCAGCGGCGATTCTGGTGATTACGCGCAGCGGCAAAATGGCGCGTTACACCGCCTGGATGCGCCCGCATTATTCGCCCGTTTACGCGCTTTGTCCCAACGACACCGCGGCGGGCAGCCTCACGTTGAGCTGGGGCGTCACGCCGTTCGTTGTGGCGTTTGACCTCATCAATCCGGAGAACACCATCGAGACCTCTTTGAAAAGCCTGGTGGAACAAGGCCGGCTGCGCAAAGGCACCACCGTCGTCATCATCGGCTCCATCCTCGTCGGCGACCAGATTGTAGACGCCGTCCAGATGCGGGTGGTTTAAGCGAAACGCGAAAGCTTGCTTTTCGGTGGGGCGAGCGTCCTCGCGAGCCGGCTCGTCAGTAGCCTCGCCCCACCAAAACACTCACTACCAATCTTTTGACCCAACTTGACAGACCATACAAAGCGGGTCGAGGTTAAGACATGAAGCGACAAGGAGTTACATTATTGATCGCGCTGTTCGTTGCGTGTCGGGCATTCGCCCAGCAAACGACCAACGCTCCGTCCACATCCGCGACCGTCATGGCGCAGAAACCGAAGGTGCACTGGTTCGCCCCGGTCCAGACAACCAATTCCGTGGAGAACCTGAAGCCGGTTGATGGATTGGATTCGCGGGCGTGGACGACGGTGGTGGGCTGGCATCCGGGTGAATCCGCCTTTGCGACCGGCGAGCGGCACGAACCCGGAGTGTGTTTTTTCTGGATTGACCTCGGGTCGCCGCCGACACCTCTGAAGCTCGATGCCCGACAATGAACGTCGGCAGTTTGAGCGCGGACAAGGAGCCGAGAGGTTATTTCAGTGCCTGCGCCGCTGCGGTCGCCAAATTCAGCACTGTGTTCGGGAACAGTCCGATCCAGAACATGCCGGCGATACAAACCCAAATCGAAACTTTGGCCGGCGCCGAAAGCGCAATCGGCGACAAGTCCGGCGGGTTCTTACTCCAGTAAATTGCGCGGATGACGCCGAAATAGTAGTAAAGCGAAATCACCACGCCTGCCAGCGCCGTGAACGCGAGGCAATAATAACCCGGATCCGCCGCGCCCTGTTCAATCACGGCTTTCAGCAGCAAAAACTTCCCGAAAAATCCGGCCAGCGGCGGAATGCCAGCGAGTGATACCATCGCCAGCGACATCGTCGCAGCCAGCAATGGCGAACGCTGATGCAAACCCGCCAGCACGGAAATGTCCTCCGCATCCGCGTGCCGCATCACGAGACAGATCACCGTGAACGCCCCAAGCACTGTGAACAAATACCCGGCCAGGTAATACAGAAGCGCCGAGCCGCCGGCGGTAGAATTGTGAACGCCTCCCGCCAACGCCGCCACACCGAGCAACAGGTAACCCGCGTGCGCGATGCTTGAATAACCGAGCAGCCGCTTCACGTTGCGTTGCGGGATCGCGCAAAGGTTGCCGTAGAGAATCGTGATGCCGGAAATGATGATGAGCAGATTTGCCCAATGCACCGTGATCGCCGGAACGGCGGTGAACAAAACGCGCAGCAGCAGGACGAATCCGGCGGCCTTGGAACCAACCGCCAGAAACGCGGTCGTCGGCGTCGGTGCCCCCTGATAAACGTCCGGTGCCCAGATTTGAAACGGAAACGCCGCGATTTTGAAACCGAGTCCGACCAGCACCAGCAACACGCCCAACAGGAAAATTTTGTTGCCGGCAAATTGCGCGGCCACAGCAGCGAGTTCGTTGAAATTCAATTTGCCCGTTGTGCCCCAGACCAGCGCTATGCCGAAAACCAGGAACGCCGACGACAACGCGCCGAGAATGAGATATTTCACGCCCGCTTCGAGCGACCCCAGCCGCCCGCGCTGGAAACTGGTGAGCACGTAAAATGTGATCGTGATGAGTTCGATGGAGACGAACAGCATCGCGAAGTCGTTGGCCGACGCCGCGAACAGCATTCCCGACAGCGCAAAAATGATGAGCGCGTAGTATTCTGAAATCCCCGTGGCAATCCGGTCGGAAAATTCCACCGACATGAACAGCACAAGCATGGCGGCAATAATGAAAAAGCGTTTGAAAAACACCGCCAGCCCGTCCTCGACAAACGCACCGTTGAAAGCCGTGCCGGTCAGACTGCAACTACCGTATCCGCTCAGGCTGGTCAGGAGCAGCAGTCCCAGCGCGGCGATGGCCGCGTAACCGAGGAAACGCCGGCGCTCGGGCGGCATGAACAAATCCGCCAGCAATAGCACGACGCCGAGCGCGATGACGCAAACTTCCAAAGTTATCAACTCGGAGTTCATTATTTTCCCGTGGCAGCCGGCGATATGAGATTTTGACTCGTTTGCGCAGAAACAACATGCCCGCCCTCACCCTGACCCTCTCCCCCGGGGAGAGGGGACAGCAATTGACAACTCGCTTTTGCTCCAAATTCACTCGCGCCATCTCCGCCTCTCGTCATCGCATAAAGCTGTGAATGATTCTCCCTCTCCCCGGGGGAGAGGGCCGGGGTGAGGGGAAAATGCGTTACGGACTTTAAAACAACCGTCGAATCTGCATTTGCGTTGGCCAGCTTAACAATTTTTTCTGCATCCGGCGCGATTTTGTCCGTGAGGAAGCGCGGCCAGATGCCAAAGACAAACAAACTCGCCAGCAGCAGCGCGCAGGGCAGCTTGCGCCAGGCGTGCGAAGCATCGGGAACTTCCGACCAGTTTTCGGGCACCGGACCGTGCAGGATGTTCCGCATCGCGCGCAACATGTAAAGCGCGGCAATCAGCAGCGCACCCCAAACCGCCAGCGCGGTCACCAGCGGGAAGACCGTCCACGCGCCAAAGAACACCGTGACTTCACCTACGAAATTCGCGAACCCCGGCAAACCACAGCCCGCCAGCGCTGCCATCAATAATGCCGTGCCAATAAACGGTATCTGGCGGCAAAGCCCGCCCAGCCGGCTCATTTCCAGCGTGCCGGTCTTTTGATAAATGTAGCCGCTCAAGGCAAACGTCAGCGCCGCGAGGAATCCGTGCGCAATCATGATGACGACCGCGCCGGTCACGCCGATGAGGTTCAGGCTCGCGATGCCGAGGAAGACAAAGCCCATGTGTGCGACACTGGAATTGCCGATGAGCAGGTTCAGATCTTTCTGGCGCATCGCCACCCAGCCGACGTATAAAATGTTGCCGAGGCAAAGCCACGCGAGAATGTTCATCCAGTCATGCGCGGCTTGCGGCATGAGCGGCAGCGCAATGCGAATCAAACCGTACAGGCCGAACTTCTTCAGCACACCGGCATGTAGCATTGAAGTGGGCGACGGCGCGGAACTGTAACCGAGCGGCGCCCACGAATGGAACGGCCAGAGCGAAACCAGAATGCCAAAACCGAACAACAGCAACGGGAAGATGAAATTCTGTGCGCTGGCCGCGAGCGGATGATTTTCATCGTGGACATAACGAACAAGCTTCGGAATGTCGAACGTATTTGCGCCGGATTGCAGGTAAAGCGCGATGAGGCCGATGAGCGCGATGAGCGCGCCGATGCTCAGGTAAAGCGTGATCTGGAACGTCGCGTAATTCTTCCGTTCACCGCGGCCCCAGACGCCGATCATGATGAACGTAGGCACCAGCGCAAGTTCATGCAGGAAATAAAAGAAGAACAGGTCGAGCGACGCGAACGCGCCGAGGATGCCGCCGCTCATCACCAGCAGCAGGATGTAAAATTCCTTCTCGCGCTCCTTGATTTCCCACGAGCAACACGCGGCGGCGAAGGCAACGATGGCCCCCATCAAAATCAGCCCGACGTTCAAGCCATCCACCCCGACGTGATAGCTGATGCCGAGCGATTCAACCCACGGGATCTGCTGCTCAAACTGGTAGCCGACCGTGTTGGGCACGAACTGGCAGAACATTTTCACCGCCAGCACTGCCGAGATGAGGGTCGCCAGCACTGCAATGGCGCGAATGATGACGCGGTAATTGCGCGGCACGAGCACCAACACCAGTGCCGCCAATAACGGCCAACCCGCGATGTAAGTTAAAATGGACATCAGTTGTAAAATCCGAAATCCGAAGGCCGAAGGCCGAAATGCACCGGAACGCCCGCCCTCACCCTGACCCTCTCCCCCGGGGAGAGGGAACAGCAAAGATCGCCACCCGAAATTTCCAGTGGTGCTCGCCTCGCCGACCGGCTGACTACAATTCCCCCTCTCCCAGGGGAGAGGGCCGGGGTGAGGGCGGACCAGTCCCCACAAATTTCTATTCGTTTGTTGTCGTTATGTGTTGTCATTTTCCGAGCACCAGATAGAGCACCGCCGCCACGCCGAGCACGAACAGGAGGGCGTAGGTCTGGAGGTTGCCGGTTTGCAGCAGGCGCAACGCGCGACCCGTAAAATCCGTGCCGCCACGAACCAGCCCGATGCAAAAGCCTTCCACGAACCAACGATCAATCACATCCATCACCGCCGCGATGAAATCATGCGCGCGGATGAAAGTGGCCTCATAAAATTCGTCGAAGTAAAACTTGTTCTTCATTGCGGTCGCCAAACCGCCGAGCCTGGCGGGCAACGGATCGTTTTCGGCATTGAGATAAAATTTCCGCGCGGCAAAAAAGCCGATGGCCACCGCCAGCAAGCCAAGAGTCATTGCAACCGGCGAATGCAACGGCTCAAGAATTCTTTGGGCCAGCGATGTAGCTACTTTTCCACCTGAAAATTGCGCGTCGAAAATTCCGCTGGCGCCGATGACGCCGCCGATAACGCTGAACAAGGCCAGTACCATTAATGGCCAAGTCATGACTGCAGGCGATTCGTGTGCGTACCCGGCGATTTCCGTTCGCGGCTTACCGACGAATGCCACGTAGAAAAGCCGGAACATGTAAAACGTCGTCAAACCCGCGACGACCACGCCGAGCGCAAAGAGTGGATAATTTTTCTGTTCCAACGCCTGGCCAAGGATTGAATCCTTCGAATAGAATCCGCTGAATGGCGGCACACCGCTCAATGCCAGTGTGCCGATCAGAAATGTCCAGAAGGTGATGCCCATTTTGTCGCGCAGCCCGCCCATTTTCCAGATGTCCTGTTCTTCGTGCAGTGCATGGATGACCGAACCGGCGCCGAGGAACAGCAGCGCCTTGAAAAACGCGTGCGTGGTCAAATGGAACATCGCCGGCGTCGGGCCGGCCAGGCCGACGGCCATGACCATGTAACCGAGTTGCGACAGCGTCGAGTAGGCAAGAATGCGTTTGATGTCGTTCTGCTGGACGGCAATCGTCGCGGCGAGCAATGCGGTGAACCCGCCGATGTAGGCGATGACGTGCAACGCCGCCGGATCGAGCAAAAACAAAATACGGCAAAGCATATAAACACCGGCCGCAACCATCGTCGCGGCGTGGATGAGCGCGCTGACCGGTGTCGGGCCTTCCATCGCGTCCGGCAACCAAACATGCAGCGGGAATTGCGCGGACTTGCCCATCGCGCCGCAGAAAATCAGCAGGCCGGCGACGGTGGCAATAGTTCCGAGCGCCGCGGGATTTGCGGCGAGCGTGGATTGAAGTTGCGTGAAATTCAGTGAACCGAGCGCCGCCCACACCACCAAAATACCGAGCAAAAATCCAAAATCGCCGAGGCGGTTGGTGAAGAAGGCTTTTTTTGCCGCATCCGCCGCGCTGGGTTTTTCAAACCAGAAGCCGATGAGCAAATAGCTCGAAACACCGACGAGTTCCCAGAAAATAAACAGTTCAATGAAATTGTTCGCCAGCACGATGCCGAGCATCGAGAACGTGAACAGGCTCATGAACGCGAAGAAGCGCGCCTTGCTGCGGTCGGCGTCCATGTAGCCGTAGGAATAAATGTGGATGGCGCCGCCGACGCCGGTGACGATGAGCATCATCATCTCGCTTAACCGGTCGAGCTTCAGGCCGAAGTCAATGTTCAGGCCTCCGATGGACAGCCAGTTGAGAGCAGTTTCGGCGGTAATCCAGCCGTTGGCCGCGATGAACGCGACGGTGGAGACGAAGCCGATGACAATCGCGCCGATGGACAGCAGCGCGCTGACGTTGCGGTATTTCAACGTGAACAGCGTAATGACCGCCGCCGAGAAAATCGGCAGAAACAGGGTCAACCACGGTAAAATTTCGTATCTCATCGGTTGGGCCGGAAACATTCAACATTCAACATCGAACTCTCAACCTTCAACGATGCCGCGCGCCGAAAATTCAGCGTTGGGTGTTGAACGTTGAATGTTGAATGTTTCTTCATTTCGTCAAAGTTTCATCGTGGTCAAATCTTCGACATGCGCCGACTGGCGTTTGCGGTAGAGCGCGACGATGAGCGCCAGGCCGACCGCGACCTCCGCCGCCGCCACCGTGATGATGAAAAACACGAGGACCTGGCCGTCGAGTTGGTTGTTGAACCGTGAAAAGGAAACCAGCGCGAGATTGGCCGCGTTGAGCATCAACTCCAGCGACATGTAAATCACCAGCAGATTGCGCCGCATGACCACGCCGAGCAGCCCCAGCGCGAACAGCAGGAAACTCACGACCAGATATTGTTCGAGGCCGACATTCATAGTTGGAAATCCGAAATCCGAAACCCGAAACTCGAAAGAAGCCCGAAATCCGAATATTGAACGGCCGCAGCAAAGACAGCCTGTTTCCGGCAAGCGCTTCGGGCTTCGAACTTCGGATTTCTTTCGGATTTCGACATTCGAGTTTCGGATTTCATTTCAGGTCTTTCTTGCTCAACAAAATCACGCCCACCATCGCCACGAGCAGCAACACCGAAACGACTTCGAAGGGCAGCACATATTGCCTGAATAAAAGATTGCCCAGTTCAGCGGTCCCGCCGTCGAGCGTGAGCGACGGCTGGGCGCTGAGATTGGCCGCGCGCAAGCACTTCAAGGTAATGACAATGATTGCGCCGACGGAAATCAGCCCGCCGACAAAGCCGAACATTTTGATTTTGCGGCGCTGTTCCTCCTTCAAATCGAGCAGCATGATGACGAACAGGAACAGCACGATGACCGCGCCGGCATAAACGATGATTTGCACGGCGGCGAGGAAGAACGCGTGCAACAGCACAAACAGGCCGGCCATCGAAACAATAGTCAGCACGAGAAACATCGCGCTCGTGACCGGATTGCGGCTGAACGGATTGGCCACGACGAGGACACCGCACAACAGCGTCAGAGCCGCGAACACGTAGAAGAGGATGGCTTCCATCGTTAATCGCCACCCCTTCTTAAATCCGAAATCCGAAGGCCGAAATCCGAAAGAAATCCGAAGACCGAAGGCCGAATCATCAGCGCCGGCACGCCGGCAACTTTTCGGATTTCGCAGTTCGGGCTTCTTTCGAGCTTCGGATTTCGGATTTCGGATTTCATCTCATTTCGTGATCTTAAAGTTTCACCGGAAACGACCCCTGTCCCTTCGCCTCTTCCAGTTTGTGTTTCCATTTCTGGATGCCGCCGTGGACGCCCCCGAGCGCGAGGAGCTTTTCCTTGTTGTAAATCATTTCTTCGCGACTCAGGCCGGTGAGCGAATAATCTTTCAGCAGAAAAATCGCCTCTTCCGGGCAAACTTCCTGGCAAAAGCCGCAGTAGATGCAACGGAGCATGTTGATTTCAAATTCCAGCGGCATCTTTTCCGCGTTGGGCCGGTCGGCCAACGGCCCGGCCGGGCCGGGCGGGATGATTTTTATGGCCTTGGGCGGGCAGATAAATTCGCAAAGCTGGCACGAAACACATTTGGTATGGCCGTCCTGATCGCGCACCAGATACGGCGCGCCGCGATAATCCGTTGGCACCGCCCATTTCTGCTCGGGATATTCCATCGTGACGGTCTTGCCGCCGAACAATGAACGGAATAAATGCCGCGCGGTGACCTTGAATCCGCCGGCGATCGCCGGCAAATAAAGCCGTTCCCAAATCGTCAATGGCTTGCGATTAACAATCATTTGACCCTCATCCACAACACCACGGCGGTCACCAGAATGTTCAGCAATGCCAGCGGCACGAACCGTTGCCAGCCCAGATGCATCAACTGATCATACCTGAACCGCGGCCACATCCACCGCACCCAGATGAACAGCAGCATGAACAACAGCATCTTCACCAGGAAAATCAGGATCTGCGCAAGACCCGCACCCAGCGTCGCCGCCGGATGATCCAGCCCCCAGAACGGCAGCGTCCAGCCGCCGAAAAACAGCGTCACCATCATCGCCGCTGACGCGATCATGTTGGAATATTCGCCCAGGAAAAACAGCGCGAATTTCATCGAGCTGTATTCCGTGTGGTAGCCGCCAACCAGTTCCTGTTCGGCCTCCGGAAAATCGAATGGCAACCGGTTCGTCTCCGCGAACGATGCAACCAGAAAAATGAAGAACGAAACCGGCGCATACAGCACCAGCCAGCCGTGCTGCGCCTGCCAGCCGATGATCCGGCTCAAATTCAAATTGCCCGCGATGAGCAGCACCGGGATCACCGACATGCCCATCGCAATCTCATACGAAATCATCTGCGCGCTCGACCGGATGCCGCCGAGGAACGGATATTTCGAGTTCGCCGCGTAGCCCGCGAGGACAATGCCATAAACACCGAGCGAGACGATGCCGAAAGTGTAAAGGATGCCGACATTCAGATCCGAGATGACCATTTGCTGATGGCCGAGCTGGGAGCCAAAGGGAATCACGGCCACGACCAGCATCGAAGGAATCACCGCGATAGCCGGGGCCAGCCAGAAATAAACCTTTCGCACTCCGGCCGGCGTGAAGTCCTCCTTGAGGACGAATTTCAAGCCATCCGCCAGCGGTTGGAAAATACCGAGCCGGATCAATGCCGGCCCGACGACCGGAATGTATTTCGCAAACGGCGGCGCGCAGCGGTTCGGTCCGACGCGATCCTGGATCCACGCCGACACCTTGCGCTCGGCCAGGACCGCATAGGCGACCATGCCCTGTACCACGCCAATGACGATGGCGATTTTAACCAGGCTAAAAATGATGAAATTCCAATTCATTTCAGATTGGCACCTTTACGCCAGTATCGCCCAAGCCAGCCCACGTCAAACCGTGGAACGCCGAAACGTCCTTCGCCATTTCGTTAAACAAACCTTCGATGGTCAGGAAACCGTCCTGACCGGTGACGTTATAAACCAGGTCGTGTAAAAATTCCCATTCCGGGCGCGCGTCGCCAGGCGGCTCAACGGCTTTCATGAATTTCTGGACGCGGCCCTTGATGTTCGTGAATGTGCCGCGTTTCTCGACGTGCGCGCAGCCGGGCAAAAGGTAATGCGCCAGCCTCGTTGTCGCGTTTGGCAGAATATCGCTGACGACGAGCGTCTCCAGTTTGCCGAGCAATTCGGCGTCAATCCCGTTCCTGGTCACGTCTTCACCAAAAACGATCAGGGTCTTGATCTTTCCGGCGCGGATGAATTCGGCCAGTGGATGCATTTTGATACCCACGCTCGCCTGGCAGACGCCAATGAGCCGGGCGCCGGTCTTGTTCGGATTGCGGTCGGCGTTCAGCAACAGCTTGTCGCCTTCGCCAAAACGCCCGACGGAATCAGTCATCGCCCCGAACTTGTCCGCCAGTTTTTTGAGCAGCCACAATTCTTCGTTGGTCTGCCGGGCTGAAGCGACGATGGCGACCGAACCATGCGGTGCGTTCCTGAGCTTGTCGGCGATTTCGTTGAGCGCGACAGTCCAAGTCGTCTTGCGTAGGACAGGCGTCGCGCCTGTCTCTGGATTTTCTTTAAATGGAGACAGGCTGGAAGCCCGTCCCACATCACGAACCAGCACGTCCTTCAGCCGGTCTTCGCGGCCAATCCATTTGTAATTCAATCGGCCGAAATCGCACATCCAGCACGCGTTGACGGCGTCGTTCTCACGCGGCGTGTAGCGATAGACTTTCTCTTCGCGCGAGCCGACGACGATGTTGCAGCCCGTCGCGCAGCTCGTGCAAATGCTCTTGGTTTCCTTGAGGAACCAGACGCGCATCTGAAACCGGAAATCCTTCGACGTGAGCGCGCCGACCGGGCAGATGTCCACCGTGTTGAGCGTGTAATTGTTATCAAACATTTTGCCGGGATACGCCGTGAGCGTGCTGTAGCTGCCGCGATTGACGATGCCGAGCGCGTCGTCGCCCGCAATGTCCTTCGTGAACCGAATGCACCGTGTGCAAAGGATACAGCGCTCGTCGTCGAGCACGATGCGCGGGCCGAGGTCCACGGCCTTGGGTTTATGCACCTTCGGCTCCACGAAGCGGCTCGCGCTCTGGCCGTAATCCACGGAATATTCCTGCAACTTGCACTCGCCCGCCTGATCGCAAATCGGGCAATCGAGCGGATGGTTGATGAGCAGAAATTCCAGCACGCCTTCGCGCATTTGTTTCACGCCGGGCGTTTTCGTGTAAATTTCCATGCCGGGCGAAATCGGCGTGGCGCAGGCAATGGCCGGGCGCGGCGATTTTGCGATCTTCACGGAACCGTCGGGATTCAAAATCGGTTTGCGGTCCGGGCCGAGCATGGGCGTGCCGAATTCCACGAGGCACATGCGGCAATTACCTGCCACTGGCAGTTTCGGATGATAGCAATAATGCGGCACGTCCGTTTTCGCGAGCTCGCATGCCTGAATCATGGTCGTTGGTACCGGCTTGCCGGACCAATCCGCCGTAAGCCGCGGCACCTCGAGTTCGCGCCCGTCCACCTTCACCTTGATTTTTTCAATCGCCGGCGCAGCGGGTTTCGTTTCGGTTGTGACAGTTACGCTCATTTAACTTTTCCACCAACAGAGATTATTTTCCGTTTCAAAAATTCCTTAACTTCGTTGCTGATTTGATCTACCGGCAAAGTCAAATAACCGTTTTTATCAAAAACCAACAACCAAACTTTCTGAAAAATCCAAATCGCCTTGAATGATTTCCATTTCATTTCAGTCGAACCCATTTGCGACTTGGCCTTGAAAAATTCTTCGGATAATTCATAGCTAACCGAGTTTCCAGTCTTGCGGAACTGTGACAGCCTGTAATTGCGGCTTTGAAAATAGGCCGCAACAATGATTCCCAGTCCGATCACAGCAACCGCCAGAAGAATTCCCGCAAACAAATCCGCTTTGCCAGAAACCATTCGTATAACCGCAAAAGCAGCAACGAGCAAACACACCACCGGAAACACAAATCCAACAAAGCGCGCATAATACTTGCCGCAAGCATATTTGATATGCTCTTCGCTAAATTGAACTGTGAACTGGTAGTTCATTCAGTGGTGCGCGGCTTCCAGTTGTTTGGCTTCCGGTGCGGAACTTTCCTTCGCGCGGCGCGCCTCGTCAGCCGCACCTCTGGCGACAAACTCGTCCTTGAACTTCGCCATGAAGCTTTGCACCGGCCACGAGCAGGCTTCGCCGAACGCGCAAATCGTGCGGCCGCCGGGAATGTTATCGGCGATTTTCACCAGATAATCCGCGTCGCTGGCGCGGCCCTCGCCGTGCGTGAGGCGATGCAGCGCCTTGCTCATCCAGAGCGAACCTTCACGGCAAGGCGTGCATTGGCCGCAGCTTTCGTGCGCATAAAATTCGGCAATGTTCGCCAGCGCTTCGACGATGTCGGTCGAGTCGTCCATCACGATGATGGCGCTGGAACCGCTCATCGAACCGGCGGCAATCAGCGAGTCAAAATCGTAAGGTAAATCGAGCATGTCCACTTCCTGCTCGACGACCTGCCCGTCCGGGCCTTTGCGCTTGAGCTTGAATTTCTCGCCGGCTTTGAAAACTTTCGCCGACGAACCGCCAGGGATGACGGCTTTCAATGATCGTCCGGGACGCAATCCCCCGCCAAACGCCGGGTCGTTGATGAGCTGGCCGATGGTGACTTTGCCGGTCTCGATTTCATAATAGCCGGGGCGCTTGACATGACCGCTGAGGCTGACGATGCGGGTGCCGGTGTTGTTCGGCGTGCCGAGCCGGGCATATTCCGCGCCGCCCATCGCGACGATGTGTTTTACGTTGCAGAGCGTCTCGACGTTGTTGACGATGGTCGGGCACATCCACAGGCCGAGCACCGCCGGAAAATACGGCGGCTTGATGCGTGGGTAGGCGCGCTTGCCCTCGAGCGATTCGATGAGGCCGGTTTCCTCGCCGCAAATGTAAGCACCCGCGCCGCGATGGACGTAAATTTCCAGATCGTAGCTGGTACCCAGAATATGTTTGCCGAGGAAATGCCTGGCGCGGGCGTCGGCCAGCGCCCGGTTCAGCAGCTTCGCGCCGTCGGGCATTTCGCCGCGGATATAGATATAGGCCAGATGCACGTCGTTGGCGAAGCACGAGATGATGGTGCCTTCGAGCAACTGGTGCGGGTCTTTGTAAATGATTTGCCGGTCCTTGAATGTCCCCGGCTCGGACTCATCGGCGTTGCAAATCAGGTAAATCGGCTTGCCGCTCTTGCGGTCCACGAAACTCCACTTCAGCCCGCAGGAAAAGCCCGCGCCACCACGGCCGCGCAGACCGGAGGTCATTACCTCCTGCCGGATTTGCTCCTGCGGCGATCGAGTCTTGCCATCGGGCAGGTTTTGGGGCTGCATCGCCAGTGCCTTCTTCAGAACTTCGTAGCCGCCGTGGCGCAAATAACATTCGATGTCGGGCGTGTAACCCGGCTGATCGGCGTATTTTAAAATGAGGCGGTGCTCCGACGGCATAATTATGTCCTGGTGTGAGTGGAATAATTTGAAGGAACAACCGCCCTCACCCCGGCCCTCTCCCCCAGGAGAGGGGGAATCATTGCCCGGTCATCGGCAATGCGGTGAAGACGGATTATCGGGAGGTTTCTGGCGCGGATTGCAGAATGGCGGCGACTGCAATCGTGACAATCGGATTTTCGTGAGGGGTGCGTTGCTTCTCCCTCTCCCCGGGGGAGAGGGCCGGGGTGAGGGCGAGCGTCAACACCATTCAATTCTTCAGCCACACTGGTCTGCTGGCTTGACTGGGTGAAGAAAGCGTTTAGCCTGTCAAACGCGCCGGCTTGCCCGATGGTGTAACGGTAGCACAGCAGACTCTGGATCTGTTTGTCATGGTTCAAATCCATGTCGGGCAGCCATTTTTTCAAGGCTGAAGGCTGAAGGCTGAAGGCTGAAAAGAACGGTTTCATTTGCAATTTCCCACAATCTCATCCGCCTTTGTGTGGCTGACGCCCTCGTAAAAGGCGTCATTGCACATCATCACCGGAGCGGTGCCGCAACTGGCAAGACATTCGACGAATTCGACCGTGAACTTTCCGTCCTTCGTCGTCTGCGGGCCATGCGCATGTGCGTCCAGACCCAGCTTCCCGCAAAAATGTTTGTGCAATTCATACGCACCGCCCAGCGCGCAGCTCAACGTGCGGCAGACCTTGATTTGATATTTGCCCATCGGTTCCTGCCGAAGCATCGGATAGAACGTCACCAGTTCGTAAATATTGATGGGTCGCACCTCCAGTTTCTTCGCCGTCCACTCGACCGCCTCCTGCGAAATCCAGCCGAAATGCGCCTGGATCGCGTGCAGCACCATCAGCGCCGCCGCGCGCTTGACCGGATAATGCGTAATCAACTCGTCCACCTCCGCCTCCAGCGCTGCCGGCACGGCAAAACCATTCTGCTGCCGGAGCGGATTGGGAATCGGTTCGGTGTGCGTGGTGTTCATGTCAGGTCGAATGCAGCGCGATGCGATTGCCTTCGCTGTCCAGAGCCACCGCACGAAATCCGTGCGGTCCGATTTGATGTTTCGGCTGCAATATTTTCCCGCCGTTCTTCTCGATGGTCGCGATGGCGGCATCAAGGCGGTTGGCGCAATTTAAATAAATCATCGGGCCGCTGGTTGATGGCGTGTGTTCAGCGCCAACCACCAGGCATCCGCTGACGCCGTTGTCGGCATCGGGCAAAAGTCCGAATGTCATGCCCTCCATTGAATGTTTCGCGACCGTCCGGCCCAGCACCGCGCTGTAGAATATTATCGCCCGGTCAAGGTCTTTCACCGGGATGTCACACCAGACGATTTGATTGGCCATAAATTTCCTTTTGCTTACCGGTCGCATTCTCCCATCACGAAATCGAGCGAACCCAGAATAGCCACGGTGTCGCTGATCAGGCATCCCGGGAAAATCTTCGGAACGATGCTCAGGTTCACAAAACTGGGCGCGCGAATCTTCATCCGGTAGGGCGTGCCGCCGCCGCGGCTGTGAATGTAAAACCCCAATTCTCCTTTCGGATTTTCGTGGCCGAAATAGACTTCGCCAGGCGGGCAATTCACGCCTTCTGTTACCAGCATGAACTGATGAATCAATTCCTCCATCTTCGACAGCACTTTTTCCTTCGGCGGTAAAACGGTTTTGCCATCCGGCACGTTGACGGGTTCGTTGGTTTTGTTGTCCGGACCGCCGGGAATTTTATCGAGGCACTGATGCAGAATCCGCACGCTCTGGCGCATCTCTTCCATGCGGACGAGATAGCGGTCGTAGCAATCCCCCACCGAGCCGACGGGGACGTCAAACTCCAGATCCCGGTAGCACAGGTACGGCTGGTTTTTGCGCAAATCCCAATCCATACCGCTGCCCCGCAGGTTCGGGCCGCTCAAGCCGTAGTCAATCGCGTCCGATTTGGAAATCACGGCGAGGTCGCGCAGGCGGTCCACCCAGATGCGGTTGCGGGTGAGCAACGTTTCCACTTCGTCGATGGTGACGGCAACTTCCTCCAGAAATTTGCGGCATTGCTCCGCCCAGCCCGGCGGCAAATCGCGCATCACGCCGCCGATGCGGGTGTAACTGGTGGTGAACCGCGCGCCGCAAAGCGACTCAGCCAGGTTGTAAATCTTTTCGCGCTCGGTGAAAATGTAAAGGAACACGGTCATCGCCCCGACATCCATTGCGAATGCACCAATGCCGAGCAAATGCGACGAAATGCGCGCCAGTTCAGCGCACATCACGCGGATGTATTGGCAGCGCGGCGGCAAATTCTTCTCGATGCCGAGCAGTTTCTCCACCGCGAGTGCGTAAGCCACGTTGTTGGCCAGCGGCGCGAGATAATCCAGCCGGTCGGTATAGGGAATGAACTGTGTGTAGGTCATGTTCTCGGCGATTTTTTCGTCGCCGCGATGCAGATAACCCACGTCCGGGTCCGCCCGGGTGATGATTTCGCCGTCCAGTTCCAGCACGATGCGCAGGACGCCGTGCGTGGCCGGGTGCGATGGCCCCATGTTCAGGACCATCTTGTCGCCCTGAACATCCTGAAGCTCTTCCGCCGCCTGCGCTGCCTGCGTGGCGGAATCACGAAATTCAATGTCTTGTTGCCGATGGTCTGTAAGTTGCGTCATGACCCATTAAACAAAAAATTAAGAACTTCCGCCCATGGATTGATGCTTTTGCCCACCTCCTAAACGGCCTGTTCTTACAAAATGCAAAATGTAGGCAGCGAAAACGCTCCAGAAAACTTGTGCAAGAATTAGCAGTGCGTTCACCAGCCCGGACCGATTCTTCCACTTCTCGGCGATAAAAATCCACCCCTCAATCCACAACAAACTGGTGCAGGCGAGCCAAATTAAAACAGCGAGAAAAGCTGCGACCTGCGGAATTATCATCCAATTTTCACTCGGCTTTACTCCCAAAAGAACGGTAAAGAGCAAAACCAAAATTCCCATGAGAAACAGAAGCGATACACTAATGATTCCCGCTATTGCAGCGAAATTGAAAATTCTTTTCATATTAGTCCTCCGGTGTTCGCACCCGCGGTTCGCGGCGGGTTGCATCTTCGCCGCCAGCCACGGTCACGAACGGTCCGCCTTCGAGCGGTGCGGGTTTGGAAAAGGCGACACCGGGCAAGTCGGTCGGTTTGCCGGCCAGCGGGAAATCCTTGCGCAATGGAAAATAGGGATACCCCTCCCACATCAAAATCCGGCGCAAATCCGGATGGCCGCGGAACCGTATGCCCATCATGTCGTAGATTTCGCGCTCGTGCCAGTTGGCGGTCTTCCAAACCGTCGTCACGGTCGGTAATTCGGATTTTTCCTCGCTTACATCCGTTTTGAACCGCAATTCGCTGCCGTGTATCAGGCCGCGCAAATGGTAAACCACCGTCCAACGCGGATCGTCGCCGTAATTGTCCAAGCTGCTGATGTCCACGAGGTAATTGAAATCCAAATCGTTCTTCGCATACCGGCAGACCTCGGCAATCTTTTCCGCGTCGGCGATTTTGAGGGTGATTTCGCCGCAAAATTCCGCCGGTTCGGAGATCAAATCGCCGAAGCGGGCTTTGATTTTCTGGGCGAATTCGAGGGCAGGCACGGCGATTTCGGATAAAAGTTTCAGTGGCGGCGCAGCACGGTGACCGCCGTGAGCTCCTCCAAGGCCGGCTGGGTGCCAATTTTGTTCTGCAATTTAATCAACGCGTCGAGCACAGCTTCCGGCCGCGGGGGACAGCCGGACACATAAACGTCCACCGGGATGATGTTGTCCACGCCCTGGAGCACGGCGTAACTGCGATACATGCCGCCGGTCGAAGCGCAGGCGCCCATGGCGATGACCCATTTCGGCTCCGGCATCTGGTCGTAAATGCGTTTGACGGCCAACGCCATCTTGTAAGTGACCGTGCCGGCGACGATCATGCAATCGGCCTGGCGCGGTGAAAATCGCATGACTTCGGAGCCGAACCTTGAAATATCGAACCGGCTCGCGCCGACCGCCATTAATTCGATGGCACAACAGGCCAGTCCCATCGGCATGGGCCAGACGGAATTTTTGCGGAACCAGTTCAACGCCGCGTCCACGCGCGTGACGATGACGTCGCCTTCAATCTTTGTGTTATAACCCACTTCGGTTTCGGTTCGCATAAACACAGCGCGCCCTGAACCGGGCGCCCGAACAACGTAATCGGGCCGGAAAACCGAGGC
>DATNHI010000188.1:0-1258 GCA_035605035.1 Verrucomicrobiia bacterium | reverse complement strand
GAACCCGCCGAGCCGCAGACAGCGGTAAGCGGTTTGAGTGTTCCACTCAAACAATTCGTCGAGCAGACGCTGGAGGCCGCCGTGGCCAGGCTCGGGCTGGAAAAACCGGACGCCGTGGTTGAGAAGCTCGGCCTTCGCTGGCATGGCGGCAAACTGGTCATGCACCCCGCCGACCCGGCGTTGCAAGCCAAGGAAGTCCCGCTGGAAATTTTTTTCCACAAAATTGTGATGGTGCGAAACAACCTGCGCGTGCTGGAGCAAAAGATCAACGCGCACGAAAAACTCACGGACGGCGAGAAGGTGGAAATGCAGCAATACATCACGCGCAGCTACGGTTCGCTGACCACGTTCAACGTGCTGTTCAAGGAAAAGGAAGATCAGTTTTAATGTGGCTGAGGGTTGAGAGTTGAGGGTTGAGAGAGAAAAGCGAATGTCGTTCGGCGCTCTCTGGGAAATTTTGTCCGCGCCTCAGCTCGCCGGACTGGCAATCATCTCGCCGGTGGCCACGGCGCTCAGATAGTGCCAAAGTTTCCTGACCGGTTCCAGGTCGGAACCGGTCGGCACAGCCAATCCATAGGCTGCATGACCGTAAAGCAACGCCAGCCGGTTCAACTCAGGGCCGGCGTCAGGATACGTTTGACCCAGCCTCCTGCAAAACTCCCGGGCGGTCTGCTCCGGCTGTGGTTGGATTCCCTGTTCGATGGCCCAGGCCTGGAGCGCCTCGTAGCTGTAAAGGACCAACTCTTCCGCCGACCATGATTTGTCCTTGCCGGTCAGGAAAGGACTTTCGTAGGCAGCGAACGGATTTGGCCTTCGCTTTCGTTCTTCCGCTTTGGTGACAGTTTGCTTCACCGCCGCACCCAGCGAAAAGAGATCCTGAAAAAATTGCCTCACCGCCGCGATGAGCGAGCGCGCAATTTCGAGAAGCAAATGGCACCGGCGATACACCCACCAGCTCGCCAGAATGATACCGCCCAAAATCAGCAAATTTCGGAACCAGCTATAAATTCGCGCGACGCCCGCGGCGGGGATTGGACTGGAACGCTCTTGTGGAGAAGTCTGGTCTGGTGTCGGCCGGCTGCCACCGCTGTGCGCCTGGCTTTGCGATTGGTCGCCAGTCGTTGGCGCTTTGTTGTCTTGCGACGCGGGTGCGGAGCCCGGGCCATTCGCATTTTGCGGTTCGCCGCCGGCGCGTCCGCGGCCGGTGCCGTGCGGGCCGATGCGGCTCGCGTATTCACTGGCCTGGTGCAGCCGGTAA
>DATNHI010000187.1:0-17076 GCA_035605035.1 Verrucomicrobiia bacterium | reverse complement strand
TGACATATTCCGGCCGGACCTGGCTGACGGCGTAGCCGCCCGTCGTGCAGAGCGCCAGAAACAACAGTCGGATGGCCCAAAGGGGTGTCATATTAAAAGTGGCGGGTGGCAGGTGATGGGTGACGAGTGACGCGATCAGTCAATGTGTCCTCTTTTGTTCGTTCGGTATTCATGTCACGTATCACTCGTCACTCGCTTCCGGTTGGCGCCGGCGCGTTGGTGTGCAATGGTTCATGATGGAAGAGAAACTTCCACAAGCCGAGCCGGTTCAGGTTGCTTGAAGCAACGGCGAGGTTGTAGGCGATGGCTTGCACGTTGGTGGCCAGTTCTTCATTCTGCAATGCCGTGCCGGCAAGGCCTTTGCCGGATTGCAGGTCATCGGCCAATTTTTTCAAAACTTCGGTGGAGGCTTCAATGTTACTGATCGCGGCGGTGATTTCCGGGCTGTTGGTCGTTACCACGCCTTGGGCGGAATCGGCCAGGCGTATCAAATCCTGCGAAAAGAAGACCACATTGCTCACGGCGAGATTGATTTTTTCACCGTTCGTGGCGATGAGGTCTTTGACGTTGTCGAGGGTGCCCATGGCCTGCTCGGTGACCGAGCGCATGTTGTTCACCGCCACGGTGAAATTGGTGAGCGTTTGCTCGTTCAACACCACGCGGCGCAGGTCCGTGACCGAGGCGTCCAGCTTTTTCGCGGTTTCGTCAATGCGCTGGATGAACCCGGACGCCGAGCGCGCGACCTCCTGCAGATTGAACGGCGGCTCGCAATTGACGGAGGCATTGTTGGTCAGCTGCGGACCCTGGTTGGCTGTCGGAACGATCGCCACAAACTGGTCGCCCAGAAAGCCGGATTGCTCGATGACGAACCGGGCATCGCCGTAGATTTTGCAGTCGTTGTAAATCTTGAGGAGGATGGTCACACTTTTGCCGTCCGGGGCGAGCTGGATATCCGAGACGGCGCCCACTTGCACACCGGAGAGCAACACACTGGCGCGCGGCTTGAGGCCGCCGACGTTGTCGGCTTGCAGGCGCAGCTCGTAGGTGCCGCGGAAAATGCTGGTGCCCTTGCTGAACTGGATCAGCAGCACCGCCAGCAGTGCCAGCCCGACGAACACGAACAGGCCGACTTTGGTTTCCAGACGCGATTTATCCATGACTCAAAACGGAGTTTCCTTCGGATCGGCGACGCCGTCAATGAATTGCCGCACCACTGGGTCCTGCGACTCAAAAAATTCATCCGGCGCGCCGCTCGCGTAAATCTTTTTGTTGTGCATCATCAGCACGCGCTGGCCGACCCGCCGCGCCGTCCGCATGTCGTGCGTGACCACGACCGTCGTCACCTTCAGCCGGTCGCGCACGCGCAACATCAACTGGTCAATGCTGTCCGACACAATCGGGTCCAGCCCCGTCGTCGGCTCATCATAAAGCACGATTTGCGGTTCATAGACAATCGCGCGCGCCAGGCCGACGCGTTTGCGCATGCCGCCGGACAATTCCGCCGGGTTCTTTTTTTCCGTGCCCGGCAGATCCACCACTTCCAGCGTCCCGGCCACGCGCCGGGCGATTTCCGTCTCGGTCAGATGTTCGTGCCGGCGCAACCCGAACGCCACATTCTCGGCGACCGTCATCGAATCAAACAGCGCCGAGCTTTGAAACACCATGCCGAATTTCCGGCGCACGCGCAGCAACTGGCGTTCGTTCATCGGCACGATATTTTCGCCGTCGATCAGCACCTCGCCGGCGTCCGGCTGCAACAGGCCGATGAGGTGCTTGAGCAGAACGCTTTTGCCGCAACCGCTGCGCCCGATGATGGCGACCGATTCGCCATTTTCAATCCGAAAGCTGACGCCGTCCAGCACCAGTTGCGTGCCGAAACCCTTCCGCAAATTCCGCGCCTCAATCATAGCATGCTCGCGATTTTGCCCAGCACCAACGTCAGGAAAAAGTTCGTGATGAGAATGGTGATGGATGAATACACCACCGCCTCCGTCGTCGCCCGCCCGACGCCTTCCGCGCCCAGCCGGCAGGTCAAACCCTTGTAACAACTGATGAGCGCGATGATGCCGCCGTAAATGAACGCTTTGATCAGCCCGATCACCACATCAATGTCGTGGGTGTATTTCAGCATGTTGACCCACGAATACGTCGCGTCAATGCCGAGCAGGTAAACTCCGACGAGATAACTCGCGCTGATGCCAAGGCAGATGGATTCGATGGTCAGCAGCGGCAGCGCGATGTGCGCCGCGACCAGCCGCGGCACGACGAGAAAGTCCACGGGATGCGTGGCCAGCGTGCGCAGCGCGTCAATCTGTTCCGTCACCCGCATCGTGCCGATTTCGGCGGCGATGGCCGCGCCGACGCGCCCGGCCACCATCAACGCCGTGAGCACCGGGCCAAGTTCGTCGCACAGGGAAACGCCGACGACCGCGAGGGTGGCCGTGTCCATTTTGACCTTGTGAAACTGGAAATAGGTCTGGGCGCCGAGCACCATGCCGGTGAAGGCGCCGGTGATGAGCACCACCGCCTGGGATTTCACGCCGATGAAAAAAACCTGGTAGAGCAAATCGCGCCACGCAATCTTGAACGTGAACAAGGACAGGAAGGCTTCCTTGCCCAGCAAGGCGAGCCGGCCCAGCCCGGCGAGCCATGCGGCGATCCACTGGTTGGCAAAAAAATTCATCGCGCCCGGCAAAATAGCAAACCGGCGCGTCCTTTGGCCAGCGTTTGATTTCTGCAGCAGTGACCCGGTTTGCAGCGGTAGGGCTGTCGCGCTGCGACGGCCCCGCCCGCGCAACAGCGGGCGGAAGGAACCGCGCGAGACGCACGAACCATTCCCTCCTGCATGCGCCGCTATTACGCGGCACCGGACGGCGTAGCGCGCGATGACCCTGCCTCCAATCAAATTGACGATGGTGGCGAGTTACAAAAAAGGCGGTGGATTGCAATTGGCTTTGGATTAAAACGGCGTTAAGAGTCTCGGCATGACAGCAGAGCCGTTTCCAATTGATCAACAGGAACACCGGGCCATCGTTGGCATCTGCGTTCTGGCCGCGTTTGCGGATGGGATGCAGGGCGCAGACGAACGCGCGCGGATTCAACAGACTGTAAATGGCTTTTCCGGCGAAGGCCTGGACGTGGCCACGGTCTATCAGGACGTGCTCGGAGGAAAGTTGCCGCTGGCGACCGCCGCCGGCCAGCTCCAGACGCCGTCGGCCCGCGCACTCGCTTATGAGATGGCCGTTTGCGTCTGCAACGCTGACGGCGTGGTGAACGATGCCGAAAAGAAATTCCTCGCCGACTTGCATCAGGCGCTTCAGCTCGACGCTGCCGCCACGGAGCAACACCGTCAAACGGCCCAGGCCCTGGCCGCGCAGCCATCCGCCATCGCGGCGCCGCCCATCCCGGACGCGAACCGGGACGTGGAACTGGACAAGATGATCCTGAATGCCGCCATCCTGAACGGCGCCCTGGAAATCATGCCGCACACCCTGGCCACGATGGCCATCGTGCCGCTGCAAATGCGCCTGGTTTACCGGATCGGCAAAGCCTACGGGTACGAGCTGGAGCGCGGGCACATCAAAGACTTTCTCGCCACGGTCGGCGTTGGCCTCACCTCGCAGGTGGTCGAGGGATTCACGCGGCAATTGGTCGGTGGCTTCGCCCGGCGGTTGACCGGCGGACTTCTGGGCGGGCTGGTGGGACAGGCCACCGGCTCGGCTTTTGCCTTTGCCAGCACCTACGCTCTCGGACAAGTGGCCAGAAAATACTACGCCAGCGGTCGGACCCTGAGCGCCGCGCAATTGAAGGGCGTGTTTTCCGAAATGCTGGCGGACGGCCGGTCCATGCAGGGCCGTTACTCCGGCGACATCCTGCAGCAGGCACGGCAGGTAAACGTCACCGAGCTGATGCCGCTGATGAGAAACAACTGATGTGCGTTAACCATGCCGGCATCAAAGTGAGGAATCTCCAAAGATCGGCCGAGGAAGAAATTTGAGCCTCGTTACCTCGGCTGCTACAAAAATGGAAATTGAAATGAAAGGAACCTGATTATGTGGAGAACCTGGCGTGCGTTTAAATTCCTGTTCACCGGCCCGATCATCCTGGTGTTTCTGGTGATCGTCAACCTGATGACTTCGCCCGGACACTGGTGGGTGCAATGGGCGGCGCTGGGCATTGGCCTGGTCTGGGTCCTCAGCCTGCTGCGGGTGCTGCGGATGATGATCCTGCTGGGCGGACTGGCCGCGTTGATCGCTTACCTCCGGAAAAAGTAACGCGCCCCGAGACGGGGGACAGGTGACGGATGACGAGCCTTCGCCTGGCTTTTGAGGCCCGGCATTTGGCGTCCGATTTCAGCATTCCAGGATTTCACGATTTCAGCTTTTCCACTCATCCTCCCGCAAACACCGGTCGAAAGTTGGCCTCGGTCAAGATGCGCGCGACTTCCGCGCGTTTATCGCCCTGAATCTCGATCTGGCCTTTCTTCACTGTGCCGCCGGTGCCGCAGGCCCGCTGCATCGCCCTGGCCAGTTGCTCCTTTTCCGGCAGGCCGATGCCGACAAATCCCTTCACCACGGTCACCGTCTTGCCGCCGCGCCCGGCCGTCTGCCGGATGATGTCCACGCGCCCGCGATTATTCCGCGCCGGATTGGTTGTATCGGGTGGGGCGAGGCTACTGACGAGCCGGCTCGCGGGGACGCTTCCACCCTCCGTAGCAGTGCTACTGCGGAGGATGGGCGCCCCACCCGGATTTTCAGGTGCGGGCGGGAGTCCTGCGCTGGACAGGGCGGCAAAGGGATTGTGACTCAAACCTTGTCCGCCGTCGGTGGGAATGTGTTTCTTTCTACTCATGAATGTTTTCCCGTATCAGCCTTCAGCCTTCAGCCTTTGGCCTGCTTCGCCTGTCGCGCATATCGGGCGTGAGCGCTGGCAAACTCGCCGGCAGCCAGGGCGCCCATGATGGAAATTTCGCCGGCGAGGATGGTGGCTGTGCAAATCTCGGCAAATTTGCGGGCCGTCCCTTCGCCAACACAACCCAATATGGCCAGACATTCATGGGCCGTAGGCAGATGCGTTCCGCCGCCGACGGTTCCCACAATGACGTTCGGCAACGTGACGGAGGCATAGAGGTCTCCGCCCTCGGTAACATCCATGTCGGTCAAGCCCGTTGACGCTTCCGAAACACAGGCGGCGTCCTGGCCGCAGGCGATAAACATCGCCGCCAGCGCATTGGCATAATGTCCCTGAACACCGATGGACCCGCTCTGAGTTCCGCCCAGCATGGCGGCGTGGCCGTATTGAATCATCTGGAGGGGCGTCACGTGGATGATCTTCTTCAGGAGCGCCGCGGGGATGACTACCTCGGCAATCACCTTCTTTCCGCGGGCGGACAGGAAAGAAAGCATGGTGGCCTTTTTGTCGCCGGACATATTGCCTTCGACATACCATTGCACCGGTTTCACCGGGGCTTTTTCGACGAGGTAACGGCAGAGTGCGTCGGTGGCAAAAGTGACCATGTTCTGTCCCGCCGCATCACCGGTCTGGTAGTCAAACCCAAGGAAAAGGTTCCTGCCGGCCAGCGCGCTCCGGAGTTCCATGAACGTGCAATGGCCTGATGTCCGGGAGATGCGTTCCTGGAAGGTGGCCGATTCCTGCATGGCGAACTCCAGGAAACGGCAGGCGTCAAAGGTGGATTTGAAAACGAAACAAGGAGCGCGGGAAATGGATTCTGTCAGGCACATGGCCGCAGCTCCACCCGCATGACTGATGACGTAAGCGCCCCGGTGATAAGAGGCGACGAGGGCGCCTTCGCTGGTCGCCATGGGAACGAAAAAGTCACCGTGCGCCTCAATGCCGTTGATTCGCAGCGGACCAATCACGGCTACTGGCACCTGGGCAAATCCGACGAGATTCTCAATGTTATTGGAAAGCGTTTCGGGGGCGGGCCGCCCGGCTTCGCCGGCCAGACAGTCCACGATAATCCCCAGTTGTTTGAGGAAACCCCGTCGTTTCTCAAGCCCGGCGGCAGTATGGTCATTGCACAGAGGCAATCGGTCAGGGAGCGGTTCCGCGGCGGGCAAGCGAGGGGACAGCCGCCTTCGCAGCCCATCCGTGTCCGATTTTTTAAGCAGCCGCACCCGGACGTTTTGCGCCGTGCGTTGGGATACGCTCATATCTTATTCTCCTCAGTGAGGTGGTATTTTCAGTTCAGCCCGCTCAAGACTTGCAATCCGGGCGCGGGAGTCATCTTCTCCAGGCGAAACAATCGTCAGACGGACCGTTGTGCCCGCAGGACCTCGAATCAAAGCAACCGCCTGTGCCAGTGTCCCGCTGTGAACCGGCACAGCTGGCCCCGTGTCCGGGGCAACGGCTATGATCCGGTCGCCGACGCGGATGTCTTTCTGCGCAGCGGCGGGCGAGTCCGGGAGGATGCCTTGAATGACGATGTTTTTTCCGTCCACGTTCAGCGCGACGCCGATGCCGACTATCGGAGTGTTTGGCGCTTCGGAAACATTCGCACCTGGTTTCAATTCCACAGCTTCCGCCCCGCCGTCTGCGAGCTTGTTCTGGTCATCAAGGACAAAGCGCTGGAGAATGGTCGCATTCGCGAACTCCAGTCGGTAGCGGTAGGTGCGCTGCCCCTTCTCTTCACCGCGATCCACCAGGGTCATCGAAATGAAATTCCCAAGCTTTTTCAAATTATCCTGGATTTGATTCTGCTTTGACAAAACATCCTTCCACGCTTCGGCGGTGTAATCATCGGCGCGCCAGGCGCCTAATGCCGCGTCCCGGATCATGGTGCGCAGGTGGTCGGTGACTTCAGGTTCCTGGTCCGGGATCGGTTTGAGTTCATCCATGGGAAAACGCTTCAGATTGAGCGGCAAGGGCAGGGGAGCCTGGGCCAGTTGTTCCTTGATCTGGAGCATGTCAAAATAATGGCCTCCTTTTTTAAGCTCGCCGGCCAGGCTCAATGTCACCTCGTCGTCGCGGTCCGGAAACGGGTACAGGAAAATGTCGCCGGACTTCAAATCGTAGATATTGGAATACTTGGTGGCATATTGGCCCGCTTGCCGGCAGTCTCGCAATATTTTGAAGCCAGCGGTCACTGTCGCTTGGGGACCCTTCGCCAGCGCGGCGTCAAGCGTTCGTCTTCCAAAACCGAATCCCCGGCAACGGTTGTCCTGCTCGACCTGCAATTGTCCGTTCGTGGCCCCGATGATGACGGAGGCCCCGGTTCTGTCCGCCACCAGAATTTTCGCATACGAAAAGCTCGGTTCGCTATGATTCCGATAGAAAGCGATGGCGTCTTTGATCGTGGCGCAAGTCTCAAGCATTCGCTGGCTTGGGTTTCCGCGAGCAGTTGGCAGGTGCGGGTCCGGTTTCCATTGTTCCTTGAATCCTGCCACCCAGTCGAAGGCGAGGCCCTCCGTGTTCATGCCTCCCTGGGCATACCCGTCGTCAAAGCCGACATAAACCGCGCCATAATAGCCGTCACCGGCGGGCAGGAACCAGATGCGCGTTTTCGGGTTCGACCAATCCTCGTTGTTGCAGAACAACGCGCGGTTGGTATCGGTCAGCACGAAAATGGTGCAGGCCCACGCCGGCATGGAGGCGAAAGAGAGACAGGCCAGGACAAGAGCCAAGCCCCGGACGGGATTTCCCGCCAACAGACGGATTTTCCGTTTCATGGCCGGATTCCTTTCATTGGACAGGGTTCATGCTGATTTGGAAGGCTAAAGGATAGACGCTAAATGCTAAAGTTATTTTCAGGGCCGGCGCTGCCCTCAGCCTTCCCCGTCCACCATAACCCCAGTCCTCGGCAGTTTGAGCGAGGGAGGATCGGCGACGGTGGAAGCCTCAACCTTTGCTTGCCGCCGCCGCTACTGGGTTTTGAGAATGTAGAATTGTTGCAGAATGGCGGGAGTGAAAGTGTTGCTGACGGTAATGGTGAAATTGCCGCTCAGGCTCAAAATATTGGTCGTTACAGGCAGCCACTGGTTCAATGGCAGGACGATGTTCGTGCTGGCGAGCACATAATACGTCAGGCCGGACAGCCCGTTCGTTCCGTTAAGCACCAGATTCGCCCCCGACAGGCTGAGCCCGCTGATGCCCGGTTGCGGCGGCAGGGATTGAATGGTCGCCGCCATCCCGGCAATCGGGATTCCCAGGCTGTTCGTCTCTACAACCGCCGCGGTGAATGCGCCGATGGTGGTGTAGAGGTGCGAGGGGTTCTGCGCGGTGCTGGTCGAGCCGTCCCCAAAATCCCAGTTCCAATTGGTGACCGGATTGTCGGCATTGTCCACTGCGGCGGCGGTGAAGCTCACTGTCAGCGGCGCCGGGCCATTGGTGGGACTGGCCGTGATGGCAATCGGCTCCAACTCCACGGTCGGCAGGCCCCCGAAGTTTGATGACCATCCGGTGGTTCCGGCCAGATAATAAACGGTCGCAGCGGTGTCGCCGAGGAAAGTGGAAGGATCCGGTTGGGCGGGCGCGTTGCCGAGGAAATAGAAGCTCACCTGAGCGCTGGAATAAATAAAGGCGTCAATGCCGAATGAGCTGACCGTGCCATGAATAATCACCGTGGCCAGCTTCGGGCAGTCGGCGAACGTAAAAAGCCCCATGCTGGTGACCGGGCTGAGAATCGTGACGTTGGTCAGGTTGCCGCAACCCTGGAAGGCATCGTCGCCGATGCTCGTAACGCCGGCGGTCAGCGTGACTGCGGACAGGGCGCAATCTTCGGCGGCATAGGCTGCGATGCTCGTGACGGAGCCGGGCGTGGTGTAGCTTCCCAGATAGCCGGGTGGAAATTTGATGAGCGTGGTCTGGCTCTTGTCGAAGACGACCCCGGCGATGGAACTGAGGACCGGGTTGGTTGGATTGACGTTGATGGCAGTCAGTTGATTGCAGAATCCGAAAGCCGTAGTGGCAATCTGGTTGACGCCGGCGCCGAGGGTGATGGTGGTCAGACCGCCGCAATCAGCGAAGGCGCTATCAGCGAGGGTCGTGACGCTGGCAGGCATCGTCACACTGGTCAGGCCGTTGCATAAATAGAACGCGCCGGTCCCGATGGTGATGACGCCATCGGGAATGGCGTAACTCCCGCTCAGGCCCACCGGGTATGTAATCAGCGTCGCCTGGTTTTTATCGAACAAAACGCCGCCGACACTGCTGAAAAACGCATTGCCGGGGTCCACCGTGAAGGCCGTCAGGCTGTGGCAATTGAGGAACGCCTCCGGTCCAATGCTCGTCACACTGGCGGGAATGGCCACGCTGGTCAGGCCGAAGCAAACCCCGAACGCCTGCGGCCCGATAATGGTGACGGAATTGGAAATCGTCACGCTGCTGAGGTAGTAACACGCCGAAAACGCGCTGTCTCCAATGTTGGTCACGCTGCCCGGAACGATGTAACTGCCGCCCAACCCGGGTGGATATTCAAACAGCGTCGTCTGGTTCTTGTCGAACAGCACGCCGCCCGCGCTGCTATAGACCTGGTTGCTGGAATCCACCGTGAACACGGTCAGGGATGGATTGGGAGCGAATACCCTGGGCTGGATGTTCGTCACGCTGCCAGGAATGGCCACGCTGGTGATGCCCTTGTTCTCAAACCCGGCGGTTTCTTGGATCGCCGTGACGGGCAGTCCATTAAGCGTGGCGGGGATGGTCACCGGCCCGGTGGGGCCTGTATATCCCGTGATAATGATTGCACCGTTGTTAGTGATAAAGTTGAATTGCGCTTGCGTCGTCTGTGCGGCCAGCAGTAGCAAGCCCAAAAGGATCGGCCATTTTCCGCCTGTGAGCAGGTTGGTTTTCATAAACAGAACTCCTTGATTGTTACCATTGTAACAATGGCAGATTTCCGCTTCCGCGCCAACTTTTTCTTGGATAAGTGGCGGCAAAAAAGGCTAAAAGCTGAAGGCGGCATAGACCCTGGAAATCACTTTAGTATTTAGCCTTCCTTTCCTGCCGCAGCCCGGCAAGGGCGAAGATTGTTCAAAATGCGGGACTGGCCCCTCCATGACCCCTTCACGCTCCAGCAACTCGTCGAAATAATCCGGCCGGCCCGGTCCGGGATATTTCAACCGGTCATCATCGAGCACGAAACCTTTGACAAGATATTCACGCAACCGCTGGGTGGCCCACTGACGGAACTGCGTGCTCCGGTGCGATTTCACCCGGTACCCGACGGCGATGATGACGTCGAGATTGTAGTGCTCAATTTGGCGCGTTACCTGTCGCGCACCTTCCGGTTGAACTATCCGGAAATTCCGGATAGTTGCCTCCGGCGTAAGCTCGCCCTCTTCGAAGATGTTTTGAATATGTTCGTTGACCGTGCGGACATCCTTCTGAAAAAGCTCGGCCATCAGCTTTTGCGTGAGCCAGACGGTCTCATTTTCCAGCCGGACTTCAATCCGTGTCCGGTTGTCCTCGGTCTGGTAAAGAATCAGCTCTGATTTCGGTTTCATGGCTCAACTTTATTCTGGGCCGTGGGACAAAAGCCTTCTAACCATGCGTTTGTCCTCGTGCGCTAGTTGTTAAAATCAGACGTGGATAAAAACGCATTTCCAGTTTGAGAAGCATGACGACGTAACCGGCAAACGATCTCTGGCAAGTTCCATGTGCCACCAAGTACAAGATAAACGTGAGTGAAATCCATGAGAATAATCGGTGTCTTTCGTCCCGATGCTTGTTGAATGGCTGTTCTCGAATATCCAGACATTGAAACCATGATGCCCATGGTGTTGTCTGCCTTATCATTCACTTTCGCCAAAAAGGGTCTACATCTGGCGCGCCTGCCTCGGGATCGGCGAGTTTAGAGCTGTTTCTGATAGCGTGGCGTCAAAAGGATAAAACGCCCTCCCTGCACCACAGTGCCCACCCGTTTGTTCTGGATGTCCAAGAGGTAAATGTAGCCGTTGGCTTCGAACAGACATTCCTCGCAGCCATCTAAAAATGCGACATCTCCAAAATCGAACCGGGCGATATGTAACAGCCCAGGATTGACAGCAAGATATTCCACTTGGACATCCCAATTGGTTCCCCGATAGATGCTCAGGTGGCTTCCAAGCCCGGGTTCGGTATAAACTTTCAAATCTCCACATGAATCCCGATTGAAAGACCTACCCCAATCATCTGAATCGTACCATCCTCCATCGCCAATCCGGCCATAACAGGTCAACACTTCCGGTGCGTTGGTTTGCGTCAGTTTCACGGCCAAAAGCCAGCCCGATAGTTGGATGGTAAATTGAAACCGTTCCCCATTCTCAAAACCGCCGACATAGAATTGCATTTCATTCGTTGACCAGGCGACGGATGCGCCACTGAATGCCAGTTTTTGCAGGAGCGGCTGGCCAATGTGCTGCCGGGTTTGCACATTCACCACCTCCAGTGTATTGCTCCTTTCGTTTGCGTAAGCGACATACTCTCCCGATGGGCTGAAGGCGACCTGGTTCATCAGGAAACGTTCACTGGATTGCAGCACAAATTTGCACTGCGCTGTGCCTTGCCGGTAAAGGTAAAGACTGCCGTTGGTGCCGCGAAACAGACAGCGTTCGAGATCGGCCGACAGCAAATAATCCCTTACGGTCGTGGGTACGATTGTTTCCGGTGCCGAGCCGTCCAATCGCACAGACTTCAAATTCTCGTCCGTGCCGTCGGTAAAAACTACTTTCACCGCCGGATGACTGGACCAACTGGCGTTTCGCGTAAAATCGTGTATCGGTTGCGGAAGCGGCCGGGTGAGATAATAGTGCAGCGGTGCGACCACGGCATAACTGGCCAGATTTGCCAGGAGTATTCCTTTCCAAATTCTGCGGCCAGCGATTTTCTGTTCGTTCCGACGCAACCATCGGAATGCGTATGCACCTTCCACGCTCAAGGTCACCACAAAATAGATGAGTGTTCCGACAGCGACTGCCGATGGGTACCGAGCAACAAATCCCGGCAAATCCTGAGGTAACAAAAAACTGTAAAGCCACGCGTTCAGAATCTTGACAGGTATGCCGGCGAGCAGAGATAGGCAATTGGCAACGAATGTGAGACGGCACAAACTTCTGAACGGGATGGACCAAACTTTTCTGAGGATGAGCGCCTCGACACCAACCTCGAATAACAGCAGCGGTATCAGCACGATCAACCCAAAACCGAAGACGAGAGGGAGGTCAATTGCGTCGGCGAATACCGGGCTCATGATTGAAACGAGTGTGCGCCGAAGTTTTATCCGCGTCAACTTTTTGAAAACCTGAAATTCAGAAAGTACCCGCCTTCATTTGCATTCCGGCGCGGCACGGAAAGCTGACAACGAAAATCTGCTTTCATCTGCAATCTGCGGTTAAACCATTACTGCTGCGGACGGGCCTCAAGAAATTCCGCGCCATGCGCGTAGGTCTGAAGTGTCTTGGCCTGTTGCGCGGTCGTAACCTGGTCGGCTCCTTGATTCAGGACTTTTGCCGCCACCAGCAGACTTTTCTGCACGTCGTTCAATGGCGTGTCAGAGGATGTGTCCGAGCTGTCCACGGTGCATTTGACGACAATTTGCGGCCAGGCGGTGTTCTCATTTCCTTTGGCGCGGGTCAAGACTCTGTCCAGCGTGGGCGCGGCGGCAATGCGCGGGCTGGGCAGAAATTTGGCCGGGTCCAGCTTGAGCCAGTCGCGCAGCGTGGCCAGAACGGAGGTGTGGTCGTAAGGCGCTTCGCCCGGTGACGCGCGAAATACCGTCCCCGGTTCGACATACGATGACACGACAATTGCCGGAATCCTCACTCCAAACCGGTCGAATTTGAATTTTCCGTCCCGCGACACCGGATACGGTTGTGGCGCAGCGGCCCCGGTAGGCGGCGGCACATGGTCATAACAACCGCCATGTTCATCGAACAGAATGACGAGCATGATTTTGTCGCGATACGGGCTGCTTTGAACCGCGCCGTAGAGGTCGGCCAGAAATTGTTCGCCCCGGCAGATGTTGTGCGGCGGATGATAATCGTTTGGCTGCTCGATTCCCAAAAATTCAGGCATGAACCGCGGTTCGACAAATGAGTAAGCCGGCAATTTGTCGCCGGGCGCGGCGTCGGATGGCGCGCCGCAGAGTTTCTTGAAATCCGCGTAGGCATAGACATTGTTGCGAAACCCGCCCAGTTGCGGCAATTGCCAGTAGGTCAGTGACGGAATGAGGGTTGAATCGTGATAGATGGCCCACGATATTCCGGCGTCCTGCAGCACGTTGAAAATAGTCGGGATATCATACCACTCGTAGAGGTCATTGTTGACATGGCCGTCGGAAGAGCCGGTGTGGACAAAACCGCGGTTGGGCCAGGTCTGTGACGGCACCGATGCAAACCAGCGGTCGCAAACGGCAAAGCTGCGCGCGATGTCGTTGATGACGTTTGCTTCGTCGGGTCCAAAGCTCTGCATGATCTGGCCGGCAGAAGCGACGCCGGCGTCGGTGGTGGAATAATCCTGGAGAAACCCGCTCATGTTGGCTGCATCGGCGGGTTGCGGCGTGGATGTGCCGAAGATTTGAAAGGTGACATTGTCGAATTCTTCATTCGGATCGGGGGTGGGAATTTGATTTGGATTAGGACAACTTGGCCAGGGCGTGCCGGGACGGCTGGCAAAAACTTTGTCGGGACTGGAAGGCGCAATCACGTTGTAATAAGTGTTGGCAATGAGACCGTCAAAAGTGGGCGGTGACTGTGGCGGGATATTGAATTTGGGCGGATTGGTCTGGTTGTCGTAAAGCCAACCCAGGAGGTTGTCAAATGAGCGGTTTTCGAACATCACGACGACGAGGTGCTCAATGTTCTCCATTCCCATGAATTGCTTCTAAACCCGAACGCCCGTTCCGTCAATTGGTTTGGTGCCTCTCGACGCGGTTTCGTGGGGCGAGGCTACCGACGAGCCGACTCGCGAGGACGCTCGCCCCACCACCAGAAATTAATCCGCGTTCATCTGCATCATCCGCGGTTAATTAAATTCGACACCTCATCCCGGCCACCTCATCCGGCCTCCGGCCATCTTCTCCCCATCAGATGCGGAGAAGGATACTCGAGGCGGAGACGAAATCAGCGTTCAGCGGCGGGGCCGCCCTTTCCGGGCCGCCCCGGTCTTTATGGCGGCTTCGGTGACGGCGGCGGCGACGCGTTGCACCACGTCACGATTGAAGACGCTGGGCACAATGTATTCGGGGCTTAATTCCCGGCGCGCAATGCAGCTCGCAATCGCATGCGCGGCGGCCAGCTTCATCGGCTCATTGATGCGGCGGGCGCGCACGTCCAGGGCGCCCCGGAAGATTCCGGGAAACGCCAGCACATTGTTGATCTGGTTGGGATAATCGCTCCGGCCGGTCGCCACAATCCACGCCTTCGCGGCCGCTTCCTCCGGCATGATTTCCGGTATGGGATTGGCCATCGCAAAAACAATCGGCTTGGCTGCCATGCGCCGGAGTGACTTCGCCGCAATCAATCCCGGCCCGGAGACGCCGATCAAAACATCCGCTTTCCGCAAGGCATCCTCGACCCCGCCGCTCAAGCTACGGGGATTGGTGGCGGCCGCAAGTTGCGCCTTCGCGGCATTCAAATCGGTCCGCGTGCGGCGGTTGAGGATTCCCTGCCGGTCGCAAACGATGATGTCTTTCACCCCGGCGTTTTGCAGCATCGCGGCAATGGCGGTTCCCGCCGCGCCCGCTCCGAGGATCACAGTCCGCAGTCCGGCGAGCTGGCGGCCCGACAGGCGCGAGGCGTTCAACAACGCCGCCAGCACCACAACCGCCGTGCCGTGCTGGTCGTCGTGAAAGACGGGAATGTCCAGCCGTTCCTGCAAACGCCGCTCAATTTCAAAACAGCGCGGCGCGGAGATGTCTTCAAGGTTGATGCCGCCAAAACCCACCGAGAGATTGGCAGTGGCATTGATGATTTCCTCCGTGTCCTGGGTGCGCAGGCAGATGGGATAGGCGTCAATGCCGGCAAATTCTTTGAACAACATGGCCTTGCCCTCCATGACCGGCATCGCGGCTTCCGGGCCGATGTTGCCGAGGCCCAGCACCGCCGAGCCGTCACTGACCACGGCGACGGAATTGCCTTTGATGGTCAGTTGCCAGGCTTTGGCGGGCTGCTCAGCAATGGCGGAACACACGCGCGCCACGCCGGGCGTGTAAGCCATCGAAAGCGTTTCCCGCGTCGTCAGCGGCACCTTGTTCTGGACCGAGATTTTTCCGCCGAGATGCAGGAGAAAAACCTGGTCCGAGATGTTCACCACGGTGACATCCTTCAGTTTGCGGATGGCCTGCACGATGGCCTCCATGTGCTCCTGGCCGCGCGCCCGCACGGTGACATCGCGCGTCATGCGTTTGGCATCGGGATTCACAATGTCCACCGCGCCGAGGTCGCCGCCCTGCTGGCCGATGGCATGGGTGAGTTTGGCGAACATGCCGATGTGATTGGGATAGGTCAGCCGCATGACGAAACTATAGCTGACGGACGGACGTGTTTTGGTCAAAGTCATAAAGGTGGCGGTGCTTTTGGATTCAGGCGCGCATCAACTTGTCACGCTGGAATCAGACCTGTCTCGGCGAAGCAGCGCGAAGACGGATGAAAGCGGAACCCGATTGGCATGGCGGCCGCGAGTGTGTGCTGGAAATTGGTGCGCGTCAACTTTTTGGATGGCGGATGTCGATTTGGAATGCGCGGACATGTCGCGTCGTTGAAAGCGGTACCATGCCACCGCACTCCAAATCGGCATAAAAAAGCCCGGCCGTGCATTGGCCGGGCTGAATGTGCCAAAGGATCGTGAAATCAACGGCCGACCCACAACACGTCGAGGTTGCCGGGACCGCCGCGTCCACCGCCGAAGCGCCGCCGCTCACCACCGGGTGCGTTCGTCTCCGTCGCCGGTGCCGGCGTGGCCGGAGCCACTTGCGGCGCGCGTTCGGTGCAGATCAAAACAATCCGGTTGTTTTTGGTGTCGAGCGACGAGGTTTTGCAGCCCGCCTTGGTTTGCACGGTCTGTTCCACCGCAAAGCTCGTGGGGCTCTTTTCCTTGATGATGGTCAGCGTGCCGTTACGCTGCGAACTCCACGCCTCCATCGTGGCAGGATTGAAGCCGCCGCCGTCCGTGCCACCGTCGAGGGGCAGCGTGGCCAGCACTTTGCCGTCGTCGGCATTCACTACCACGCAGACGTCGGGGTTGGCGCACATGGCAAACAGAATGTGGTTCTTTACGTCCAGACCGAGGCCGCCAGGTTCACCGGCACTGTCACCGAGGTCGTACTTGGTGATAAGCTTGCGCGTTTTGACATCCACGACGGCGATTTTCTTCTCGTTCTCGACATCCGCATACAATTTTCCCTGCCCGTCGCTTTGGGCCTGCTCCATCGCGCCGCCGACATCAATCGTGCCGACGACCGAGCCGTCCTTGGGATCAATCACCGTGATGCTGGGCGCCTGATGGCTGAAAACATAAACACGGTCCGTCAATGGCTCCAGCAGGATGCCGTCGGGCCGGCCCTGGACGTCAATGTCCTTGATCTTCTCCATGGTCTCGGTGTCGAACATGCCGATTTTGCCGGCGCTGCCGAAGCCGTGATGCGTCCTGGTGTCAATGGCCACGCCGTGGCCGCCGATGTTGGTGACGGCGCCGATGTATTTGTGGCTGTCCAGATCGAACACGAACGTGTTACCGCCGCGCGGCACATAAACGCGCCGGCCATCGTTGTCGGCATAGACATAATCAATGCCGCCGTTGCCCATGAGCTGGGTGGTGTCGAGCACTTTGTAAGGAGTGTCGGTTTGGGCGAGAACGTTGCCGGCCAGCAGGCCGATTCCCACCATGGATAAGAGGTATGTAATTGGTTTCATGTGGTTGATAAAGACGTTGAAAGTGACTGTTCGGTTTCAGTTATTTCAATTTGGCCGGGGAAAAGCAACCGGTTTCTGAATTATGACCTAGATTTAATCCAAGCCCGGCCGCGCGCCTTGTTAAACAGATTGGACCGGATGAACAAAATTCCGACAATTCTGTAAATTCTGTCTGAAATATAACACTGGTGGTGCCTGACCGAAAGGTCTGTCCGAATACTGTCATCAA
>DATNHI010000186.1:0-15128 GCA_035605035.1 Verrucomicrobiia bacterium | reverse complement strand
CACGTTGGTCTGCACCGTCATTTCGGGCGCCGGATGGTGCGTCGGGCCGATGATGAAATTTCCATCGGCATCCGCCGGTGGAATGGCGCCGTCGGACAGCTCCGTGGCCTTGATAAATCCCGGCGTGTTCGGATCGCGAGTGGGCGGTGTTGGGCGCGGTGGGCGTGCCGCCGTTGGCGGCGTTTGGGTTGACACCTGGGACATCGCCGGATTTACGGCAGCCATCAAATTCAACACCGCGCAAAGCAACGCGGCATTCTGGATTATTTTGGCAATCTTCATTTCGTTGAGTTTCATTTACGGTCGAGGCCAGGTGTGCCGCACCATGGATCAATTCGGATGGCGTTCGCGGCCAGCGTCGTGTTGGCGGCGTAGCGGCGCCAGAGCCACGCAGCCACCACCGAATTTCGGGCTTGAATCAACGCGGCAGCTTCCTTGTCCAGTGCCTGTGGAAATGTTCCATACAATTCGCCAATCCCAATTGGCTTGGCTGGTTCAACGTCTTCGTCCGATGATTCAACCGGAGGCGGAGCGTCCGTTTCCGGTTCGTCCACAGGTTCCGCCTGTGGGGTCAGCGGGCTGAGAACGCTGAGGATGAAAAGGAATTTCCTGTCGGACGACCAGTTCAAGCCGGAGCGGATGTCTTCGGGCACATCCGATTGCAGCGTTCCGGCACTGAAGCTCAATTTTTCCGGGCGCACGACCTGGTCCACGTCCACCCAATAGCCTTGTTCGAAGTCATCCACCGGCGTTGATTCCAGTTGGGCTTCCACCTGTTTTAGAATTTCCGGCCAGACAATCGGCGCGCTCCCCGACTCGGTGAACAATTGGTCCACGAATTGAGCTGCCGCGATTTTGCGGATTTGGACTTCCGCCGGTTCTTCTCCTTCCGGTGTCGCGCGCAGCCAGTTTTCAAACCGTCGTTGCGCCTCGTCCGGCGAGTCGCCAAAAACAACCTGAGTCGCGCAGGCATCCCAGGTCTGAATGGCATTGGTCTGGCCATAACGTCCGATAACCGGGCGAACCTGCGACCGGGTGGCGACAGCGGTAAAGAGATAGGCGTTCATGGCAATGTCGTTTTGTCGGCGCGAAATTGAAGCACAGCCCATTCCCGGGGCAAGCACCGTGTGTCGCAAATTATTGGCATCGCCATCGGCCTCCGACGCGAATCGTATTGTTGAAGTTAAATGGACCGCCCGTTCCGCAATCCGAAATCGCCATTCCGCAATTGGCTTGGCCACAGGTTTCAGGTGCGGCTAAAAGAAATCGTGGACGTTGAGGAAGGACCCGCGGGGCGATCGGTTAAAGCTTCTCTGAAATTCGCCCAACGGTTATCATTCGACCTGCCGGGCGGCATTCGGGGCAGAAAGCCGTGGCCGGTTTCAGCCGCTACAAAATGGACCTCCTCGACACCTGGAACATGGTCATCACGCCGGTGGACGGCCTATTCACAATTCACAAAAGGGACGACTATACTTTTGCCGACGACCAGGGCCGGGCCATCAAACTTCCCGGCCGGCAATGGATGGCTTTGCGAATCCAACGGTTGCACTAGCCGGCTGCACTCGGCCTTTTCCAATATCTCCCGTTTTCCCTGCGTTGCGATTGGATCACTCCGGACGGACACCCGCAGACACCGTCGCGCCCTGCACCCGCTGCCCGTCGCATTTCGGCATCGCAACGCGATGTGCCTGGCTGCATTTGCGAAGAGTCCTCCGATGGGCTACCCTCTCGCCATGAGGACCAAGCTTCTGTTCGTCTCGTCCGGAATGATTTTCCTGTTCGTCGCCGCTCCCCGGCTACGCGCTGACGAGGTGGATATGCAAAACGGCGACCGGTATTCCGGCAAGGTGCTGTCCGTGTCCACGGACACTGTGGTGCTGCAAAGCGAAGTGTTGGGCAAACTCAGCGTGCCGCGCAAACAGGTGGCGGGCCTGACGCTGGGCACAACCACCGCCGCGCCGCACACGGCAACCAATGCCGCGCGCGTTGCCGGGTTCACGAATCTTCCCGCGGCGATGCCAACGGCCGCCTTGGCGGGCACCAACGCGGATTTGTCAGCCGCGTTTCGCCAGCTCGGCGCGAACACGAATTTTATCGGGCAGATCCGCCAGCAATTGCTCGCCGGCAATCCCGAGGCGGCCAGCAATTACGACGAGCTGGTCAGCGGCTTGATGAGCGGAAAGCTGAACATGGATGACCTGCGACGCCAGGCCAGGTCGTCCGCGGACCAGTTGCGGGAGCTCAAGCGCGAGCTTGGTCCTGAGGCCGGCGACTCCCTCGATGCTTATCTCAGCATCCTGGATGATTTTCTCAAGGAAGCCGGCGACGCGCCGGCGAGCGCCATCCCCGCTCCCAAACCGCAAACGCCTTAGTCCGGATTCCTGGACAACAGGTAGTCCACGCGCCTGGCGACAATTTCTTTGCATGAGTCCAGCCCGTTCTCTAGCATCGTTTTGTCTATGGAATTCAATTCATTATCCACCCGTTCCAGGATGGTGTGGCTGCTGATGGCCGCGTTGTTCGCCTCGTGCCTTGAGTTCTACGCCGCCGAACCGGTCTCGGCCGCGGCCACCGCCGCCAATGGTTCCGGCACCGTTGAAAATTCGGTGGTAAAGATTTTTGCCACGGTGCGTTATCCCGATCCTTACGAGCCGTGGACCAAAGACTCGCCGCAGGAAGTGACCGGCAGCGGCGTGGTGATTGAAGGCAAACGCATCCTGACCAATGCCCACGTCGTCAATTACGCCAGCCAGGTGCAAATCCAGGCGAACCAGGCCGGCGACAAAATCTCCGCCTCGGTGGCGTTCGTCGCGCCGGGCATTGACCTGGCGGTGCTCAAGCTGGACGATGAAAAGTTTTTTGACACGCATCCGCCGCTGGCGCGGGCCAAGACGTTGCCGGGCATCAAGGACACGGTGCTGACCTATGGTTTTCCGGAAGGCGGCACGACCCTTTCGATCACCAAAGGCATCGTTTCGCGGGTGGAGTTCACACCGTATAACTTCCCGGTCTTCGGCCTGCGCATCCAGATTGACGCGGCCATCAATCCCGGCAACAGCGGCGGTCCGGCGGTGGTGGGCGACAGGATGATCGGGCTGACGTTCAGCCGCCTGAACGACGCCGAGAACATCGGCTACATCATTCCCAGCGAGGAAATAGACCTGTTTTTGCAGGGAATCGCCGATGGCCATTATGACGGCAAACCCGCGATGCATGACGCCCTGCAAACGCTGGAGAATCCAGCCTTGCGCTCGTTCCTGAAGCTGGATCCCTCCGTCCACGGCATGGTGGTTCACAAACCCTACCAGCAGGACCCGGCGTATCCGTTGAAGGAATGGGATGTCATCACCCAAATCGGCGGCACGCCGGTGGATGACCAGGGCATGATCAGGTTGGGAGACAATCTGCACGTGCATTTGGATTATCTCGTGCAGCATGTCGCCACCAACGGCGTCGTGCCGCTGACCATTGTCCGCGCCGGCAAGGAACTGAAAGTCAACCTGCCGGTGTCAGCCGATTATCCCCGGTTGATTCCCGGATTGGGCAGTGCTTATCCCTCGTATTTCATTTACGGGCCGCTGGTCTTTTCAACCGCCACGGAAGATTATTTGGGCGGCATGCTGCGGACAAAATACGGCGCGTCCGTCATGGCGCGTTTGAATTCCTCGGGCAGCCCCTTGGCCACGCGCATGTCGGACCAACCCGCATTTCCCGGCGAAGGGCTGGTGGTCATCTCCTCGCCTTTTTTTCCGCACAAACTGGCCCAGGGCTATTCCAGTCCCCGGGCGGAAGTGGTAAAAGCGATCAATGGCATCCCGGTCAAAAATCTCACCCAGCTCGTGGAAATTTTGCGGGATACGAAGGATGAGTTCATCACCGTCGAATGCTACGACCGTTATGGCGAGACGATGGTGTTCCGCCGGGCGGAGATGCTCGCCGCCACGGATGAAATCCTGACCGACAACGGCGTGCGCTCACAAGGTTCGCCCGACATGCTGGCGATTTGGAACGCCAAACCCGCCCGGTAAGCAACACCGGCTGGCCACCGCAAGCCCGCACTGCGCTGCCTTCCATTTTCCACCTGCTCCATCCAAGCCAATCATTCCGCGCCATAGATCAATCCGGATTGAATCACCGGCTGCGGACAAAAGGCGACGCCCATTTGCAGAATTGAATTCCATCAATTTTGCCCCACATTATTCCTGAACCATGGCAGGCATTTTGAAATTTCCTGACAATTTCCTCTGGGGCACGGCCACGTCGCCGACGCAGGTGGAAGGCCACGTCGCCAACGAATGGACGGATTATGTCGCCGCGGATGGCGGGCACTGCCGGGTGGCCTGCAATCATTATCATCGCTACGCCGAGGACGTGGATTGGATGGCGCAACTGGGCGTCAACGCCTACCGCATGGGCATCGAATGGTCGCGCCTGCAAGCCGGGCCGTTCGCGCCGCTGAATCAAAAGGAGCTCGAACGCTACATTCACCTGCTCGATTGTCTCAAAGCGGCGAACATCACGCCGATGGTGGTGCTGCATCACTTTTCCAATCCGCCGTGGATTTCATCGGCGGGCGGCTGGGTGAACCCGGCCGCGGTCCCGGCATTCGTGGATTATGCGGCGAAATTGGTGTCGGCGTTGAAGGAGCGGGTTCATTTGTGGAACACTTTCAATGAGCCAGATACTTATGCGTCGCTGACGTATTTGCTCGGCGGATTTCCCCCCGTTCCACAAATGGCAGCTTGCGTCTTACCGGAAAGTCATCCGGCACATGGCCGCAGCGCACGTGCGGACGAGTGAAGTCATCCGGCGGGCCGGCAATGGCGGCCAAACGCCGGAAATCGGCATTGCCAAGAACTGGACGGTTTTCGGTACGCACCAGAAGTTCGCGTTGTGGGACCATCTGCTCGCGGGAATTGCGCATCACGCCTTCAACCGTTTTGTGCTGGCTGAATTTTTCGGCGGCCGGCGGCGCGAAGCGTCCACGTTTGTCGGTGTGAATTATTACGGGCTGGCGCGCTTCAAAAATCTTCAACCCACGGTTCCGGCCGGCGGCGCCTGTCCCCGGCGGCTGGCGCAGATGGGCGTGGTTTGCGACGACATGTTCGAGCGGCATCCCGGCGGGTTGGGAACGGTCCTGCGGGATTTTCACCGGCGTTACCACCTGCCGCTTTACATCACCGAACACGGCGCGGCCTCGAGCGACCAAAATTTCCGCATCCGCGACCTGACGGAGCATTTGCACGCATTGCAGGATGCGTTGAACGGCGGCGTGGACGTGCGCGGATTTTTCTACTGGTCGCTGCTCGACAATTTCGAGTGGCAATTCGGCTACACAAAGAAATTCGGCCTGGTATCGGTGGATTTTTGCGACGTAACGCTGAGGCGCCGGATGACGCGGGTCGGTGAATTTTATCGGGAAATCTGCCGGACAAGCGCGGCGGGGATGGTGCCTGGGGATTTCCAGCCCGCCAACCGTTGAATTTGCATTTTGTAGATTCCGTGTATATTGCGGCCATGCTGGCGACACCGGAACTGATTCGTGAAGCGGCGCAAATCCCGCGGCTGGCGGAACTGCTGCCACGCTGGCGCGAAGTGCCGCTCTATCGCCGGGCGCTGGCGCGGGCGGGATGCGAACCCGTCAGTTTGGAATGTTTCAAGGGTCTGCCGCTGCTGGCGAAACACGAGATGCGCACCGGGTTCCCGCAAAATTTTTTCTCCGACCGCCGCTCACTCGAATCATTGCTGGAAAACAAGCTGGTGGAACTGGAACATACCTCCGGCACGTCCGAGGAACGGTTGCCGGTGATTTTTGGCCGGGGCTGGTGGGATGCGCAGGAGAAACGCGCGCTGCGATTGAATGCCTTTGTCGCACGGGTTCTGGACGAATACCCCGCCGTCCGGCGGGCCACACTCGTGCCCCCGGCTTGCAATGGCCTGACGTGTCCGACGGTCTGGATGTCGCGCGAACAACGGACGGCGGGCAAGACCTTGTTTCTGAACCTGGCGCGCATTCCGTTTCTGTTGGACGACCGGGAACTGGCGCGGATGGCGGGGGAAATTTCCGAATGGGCGCCGCAGTTTCTTGATCTCGATCCGGTCCATGGCGCGCGCCTGGCGCTTTACTGCGAACAGCGCGGCCTACGGTTTCCTTCACTGCGGTTTGTGCTGTGCAGTTATGAATTTGCCAGTGTGGTGCATCGCCGGATCCTCGAGCGCGGCTTCGGTGTGCCGGTCTTCAACCTGTATGGCTCGACGGAGACCGGCCACTTGCTCATGGAAAGCGAGCACGGAGAAATGAAACCCGGCTACGACACGGCCTTTCTCGAAATCGTGGGCGCGGATCCGGACGGCGTGGGTGAGCTGGTGGTCACGACGCTGACCAACGATTACATGCCATTGCTTCGCTATCGCATCGGTGATCTGGCGCAACGGCGCGTGCAGCCGTACGGAACGGATTTTGTAGTCCATGGCCGTACCCGCGACGCACTCCGCGCGCGCGACGGCCGGCGCGTGACCACGTGGCAGGTGGACCAGTGCTTTGTTGAATTGCCCGGCATCCTCCACTATGAACTGCGCCAGGACAAAAATGGCGGTTGGGTTTTGCGTTTTGTGCCCGAGGGAGCCGGACCGGCGGAAGCGGAATTACGCCGCGTGACTTCACGGCTCGAAAGTTTGCTGGGTTCCCGGCCTGAAATCATCCCCGAGGCCATGCCGGTCCTGCTGCCGGAACCTTCGGGGAAATTCCGCCTGACTTGTCCTGCGGCGGCACGGCCACCGGCGCTCGCAGCTCCGTGAGCAGTGGAATCTTCGTAACCAACGACTCCTCGCGGAGCTTGAATTCATTTCAATCGCCCGACTGCAAAGGCGTCGCTCCGCTGGGGCTGGCGAATGGCGGCGCGGCATTTCGTTCTCGCCGTTGGTGTGGATGCCTGCTAAATCCAATGGCCGTGAATCTGCAATGTGAGATCCGCATTCCGCGATTGGATGGTTGTGAATTTCCAGGAGGGGTTGGCCGGGGCAAAAAATGATTGCCGCATGAGCGCAACAAACCTTGATTCAGTTTCACCCTCAGGTGAAGCGAAAGAGCGGGTTCTGATCTGGCTCTTTTCCTGGCTCGCTGCCGTTCACGTCTTCGTTTTTTCCGCCGCGTTTCCATTGTTTAACAACATGGATGAACATTTTCACTTCGACCTGGTGGTGAATTACTCACACGGCCATCTCCCTCGCGGCATGAATCTGGTGGCTAAAGAGTCGGAGAAATACATCCTTGCTTACAGTTCGCCGGAATTCATCTGGCCACAGGTGCTTTGTCCCGGGGGCCGGTTTCCGGCCCCGTCCTGGACCCAGCCCAACTTGGCGTCGTCACGTGAGGCGCAGCCTGGCGCGGCTGGTGAACAGTTGCCTTTTTTCCGGCAATGGCTGGAAAAACTGAAGTCCACCCCAAATTATGAATCGTCGCAACAGCCGCTTTACTATGTGGCGGCGGGCCTGTGGTGGCATATCGGCCAAGGGTGCGGCCTCAAGGGTCTGTGTTTGCTGTATTGGATCCGCTGGCTGAACATCCTGTTTGTCGCTGCGCTCGTCTGGGTTGGATATGTTGCGGCACGGATGGTTTTTCCGGAGAATCTGTTTTTGCGGCTCGGCGTTCCGGCACTCATCGCGTTCATTCCCCAACAGGCTTTTTATTCCATCCAGAACGACGTGCTCTCGCCGCTTTGTTTTGGCCTGGCGTTCATTTGTCTGGTGCGATGGATGCTCGCGGAACCGCCGGGCCTGGGTTTAGGAATTGCCACCGGCCTGTCGCTGGCGGCCACGTTTCTGGCCAAGATCAGCAATCTGCCGTTTCTGGTCGTCTCAGTCCTGGTTGTGCTGTTCAAGCTGTGGCAATGGCGTGGAACCGGCAAAGGGCGTGCGGCGCTACCGGCTTTGGCGGTGATGACTTTATGCGCCGCATTGCCCATCTGCGGCTGGATGGCATGGTCAAAATACGCCTTTGGCGATTTCAGCGGTTCGGAGGCAAAAATCCAATCCCTTGGTTGGACTCACAAACCGTTCGTCGAATGGTGGCATCATCCGATTTTCACGCCGCACGGTTCCTGGACCTTCGTGTCGGAACTGTTAACCACCTTCTGGCAGGGGGACTTTAACTGGCATGCAAACCCGCTAAACCTGCCCGCGGTGGACGCGCTTTACGTGTGTCTTTCCTTGTGTCTGCTGTCGCTGGCAACCGTGAAGCTGATTCCGCGATTTTCGGTTGCGACTCCGCAGCAACGCCAAGCGCTCTGGCTGGGCCTCGGTTGTTTCGCCGCGGCCTTCGCGTTTTTTGGTTATCTCTCCGTCATTTACGATTTTGACGACTGCGCTTACCCGTCGCGCGAATACCCGTATTTCACCTCCGGCCGGTTGATACTGGGCGCATTGATTCCATTTTTGCTGCTCTATGTTTATGGATTGGATTGCCTGTTGCACCAGTCAGGAAACAAATGGCTGCGACCTTTGGCACTCGCAGGCCTGATTTTGTTCATGCTCATCTCGGAAATCATCACCGACTGGTCGGTTTTCTCCAGCCAATACAACTGGTATCATGCGTGAAACCGGAGGTGCTGTTTGCGGTGCCTTTTGAACCCACAACGTCCGCAGGAAAAAAATCCCGCCGTTGAAACGGCGGGCCATTCTCCCACATCCTTGTGAACTCATTCGGCATTTCCGGACCGGTTCATCAACTGGGATTTGAACTCGGCCAACTGGTCGTCGTAGTAATCAACGGATTTGGGCGTGGTGGTGAGCGTGGAATCGAAATTCACGAGCGTGACCAGGGTGCTGTAGGTGGCCATGTCGTGCACCGGCAGCACGGCCCGGATGCCACCCGCCGGCCCGAGGCGGGAGTAACAATCCTGCTCGTGAATTTGCGGCACCACGATGACGCGATAGCCCAGCTTGCCCAGAAACATCTGATAGGAGTTCGTGGTGATGATCGCCCCCTGCATCACCGGGACCGCCATGCCGAGATTATCGAACACGGCTTTCAACGGTTTGAAACGGTCGCGTGACAGGATGCGTTCGAACCGCTGTTGTTCGGTTTCACTGTTCGCGGGCGGGTTGGCTGCCGGCGCGACGGCTGCTTGATTTTTGATCATAAAATTTTCAGGTCGGAAAATTGCTTGAACCGGCTTGTCAGGCGGGAACACAATCATTATCACCCAGGGCGGCGGAAATGTCCATAACTCGTTTGCGGCCGGCGCTGGCCTCGCACTACTTCAGCGCCGCATAAACGCGGTGCACGTCGTCGTGGTCGTCGAGGGCATTGAGGAAATTTTCAACGTCCTTGCGGTCGGCGGCGCTGACTTCGACAAAATTCTTGGCCAGATAACGGATTTCCGAAGCGACGACGTTCCAGCCGGCGGCCTTCAACGCCTTGGCCACGTGGTCGAGGTCCTTGATTTCCGTGAGAAAACGCGCGCCCTTCTGGCCGGCGGGGACCTCCTCGGCTTCCAGCGGCTCGATTTCCTGTGCGCCGGCTTCGATGGCATCGGCTTCGGCGTCGCGATTGGCATCGGGATTTGTGGCTTCAACGACCCCGAGGTGATTGAAGAAAAAGCTGACGCTGCCGGGGGTGCCGAGCGAGCCGGCTTTGAACAGATTGCGGATTTCCGGTGCGGTGCGGTTCCGGCTGTCCGTGAGACACTCAACGATGACCGGCACCTTGTGCGGCGCGAAGCCTTCATAAACGACGGTCTCATAGTCGACTTTTTCCGCGTCCAATCCGGCGCCCTTGCGAATGGCACGTTCGATGGTATCGCGATAGACGGAGGCCTTCCGGGCCTTTTCGCAGGCAACGAAGAGGCGCGGATTGAGGTCGGGATCCGGCCCGCCGAGTTTGGCCGCGACCATGATTTCGCGGACCAGTTTGGCGGTCACCTGGCCCTTTTTCTGCGCGTTGAGTTCGCGTCCGGCCTGTTTCCATTGTGCGCCCATCGGGTGTGCCAGTGTGGAAAGATTGGCGGGCCGGTTCAATACGAAAAGGCGATACCGCCGTTCCCGGCACTTTCCCCGGCGTTTTTACCGAGGCTGATGACGACCGGCTTGCGATTTTTGGCGTTGTTATTTTGATTGCCACATTGATTTGGTGGCAGCCCGCGAGAGGTGGAAACAGATTAAATCACCATCAAAAAGCTTGACGCGGATAGCGGTTTGAGTTGTCTTGAAGGCAAGATGAAAACAAAAATCTTTCTGGCATTTCTCAGCGCGGCCATCATCACCACCGGTTGCGTCGGCACGGTGAGTGACACGAAAACGCCGGCCCTGGTGTATAATCGGGACCAGGTTCAGGGTCGTTATCAACGCTCGGTGGACCAGGTCTATCAAGCGGCGGTGCAGGTCGTTCAGAACGACGGCGTGCTGGTGACGGAATACATTCCGCACGATACGACCAACACCGTGCGCTCGTTGAAGGGCAAAGTGAACCAGCGCAACGTGTGGATACGTGTGGCTGCGGAAAGTCCGCAAATCACCGGCGTCACCGTGCAAGCGCGGTCGGGCACGAGCGGAGACGTTGACCTCGCGCACGAATTGGAAAAGGAAATCGCGCTGAAACTGTCGTCGCAGTGAGTTTTCTCACGCTCCAGATCTCTATGCGCAAACGCCGGGCTTCACGTCCGGCGTTTCTGTTTGGCGATGGCACGGTAAAACTCAAGTGATCCGGGATTTCTCGCGGATGATGTGCTCGGGGTGGTTGGCCCGGCTGATGGCGGTGTCGTAGGTGATGGCGCATTTGCAGTACAGGTCGTAAAGGCAATTGTCCATCAGCACCATGCCTTCCTTGCGCCCCATCTGAATCGTGTTTTCGAGCTGGTGCAACTGGTTTTCCCGGACCAGATTCCGTATCGCGCCGTTGGCCACGAGCAATTCATAAGCCAGCACGCGGCGACGGCGGTCCGCGGCCGGCAACAGGTCCTGGGCAATAATGCCCTGCAAGGCGTTGGCAAGCTGCAGAACAATTTGCTTTTGCGAGCTGCCTTCAAAGACGCCAATGATGCGTTCGAGCGCGTGCGAGACGTTGGGCGAATGCATCGTGGCCAGCACGAGGTGGCCGGTCTCCGCCGCCGTCAGGGCCGTGGCGATGGCTTCGTGATCGCGCATCTCGCCCACGACAATCACATCCGGGTCCTGCCGCAACACGTGAATCAAGGCGCGATTGAACGAGCGCACGTCGGTCAGCACTTCCTGCTGCACGACAATGGCGCGTTTGTTATCGTGAACAAATTCAATCGGGTCTTCGATGGTGACAATTTTGCAGCGGCGTTCGCTGTTGATCAGGTCCACCAGATAATTTAGCGTCGTCGTTTTGCCCGCCCCCGTCGGGCCGGTGATCAAAACCAGGCCGTTCGGCTTGCGCGCCAGATCATCAATCTTTTCCGGCAGGCCCAGCTCCCCGCGCGAAGCCACTTTGTCGCCGCAGAACCGGAGGCTCATTTCCGGATGCCCGTTGCGCCGGTAAAACGTGGCGCGCACGCGTCCCGCCACGCTGTGCAGCAGGGAGATGCAGAGCTCCCATTCATGCTCGAATTTTCGCTTCTGCTGATCGTTCAGCAGGCTATCCGCCATCGCGGTGATTTCGTCTTCGGTCAGCGCGTCTTCGTCGGCGATGATAATTTCGCCGTTGACGCGGTAGGCGGGCGGCACGCCGGCGACCAGATGCAGGTCGGAGGCGTCGAATTCGTTGGCGGCGGCCAGCAGCCGGTTCAGGTTATCCGGGTTCATGGTTTCATCGGTTGCCGCAGCCAGCCGCGCAGGCGCGCCCAAAATCCCTTCCGGGAAAGCTGGAGGAGGGCCAGATCGGTTTCACGAGAATGCGGGTTCAATTGTTGCGCCTGCAAGAACGAATTTTTGGCCGGACCGATCAAATCCAGCGCCAACTGGCATTGGCCCAGTTCGAGCCACAACTGAAAATGGCCGGCGTTCCATTCGACGGCCTGTTGCAGCAGCTTCAGTGCGAGGACGAATTGTTTGTAGTAAAACCGTATCCGGGCCGCCAACCAGGCGACGAACCAGTCGTTCGGCGCCAGCATCAACGCCTTCTCAAAGCAGTAATCCGCCCGACGTTCTTTGCGGGCGAGCATCACATCGCCGCGCGCGAGCCAGACGTACGGCGTGTCGCCGCGCTCTTCGATGGAAGCGTCCGAGAACGCCAGCGCGCCCTGCAAATCGCCATTGCGCCCCAGCGCGACGGCTTTGGCGGCGAGCAGTTCCGGTTCGTTGGAAAACCGTTCGAGCGCCTTGTCGGCCCACAGCCTGGCTTCACGGAATTCGCCCAGTTCGATCAGCATCCGCACCTGGCCCGTCCACGCCGCGGCATTTTGCGGATTGAATTCCAGGACTTTGGAGTAAAACCTCAGACCCTGTTCGAAATTGCCGGCTTCAAAGGCCGTGCGCGCCTCGGCGAGATAATACGCCTCGCCCTTGACCAGGGGTTTTTCCTGCGATGGCGATTGGCCTTCGGATTCGTCCCCGAACTCAAGATTGATAAAACGGCTCATAGTGGAATTTGTTGACGCCAAAGCCAGCGTTTGAACGGTTTGCCGATGTACTGGTTCTCGGAAACCACGGCCATTTGCAGCATGGCGGACGAGATGCGGTCTTCACCCACACCATGTCCACTTATACCAACATTGGGCCAGACGAACCAATTTTTTTCCGGCACGATCAATCCGCCGGAAACCGGCATGTGCGGCAGAAGCGGGTGGGGCGCTCCGTTCACCGTGAATGCATTGGTCGAAAACTCGACCCGGTCACCGGCCAGTGCCAGCGTCGGGCCCAGACCCAGGCCCGATCGCACATACACGGCGTTTTCCCCCCATTCTTCGTTTCCATGCAACCGGTAGGCGACCCAATCGCCGCGCTGGATGGCCGCGGCCGGGAACTGCCGTTGCACGACCATGACGTGGCCGTTGAGACGCAACGGCACCAGCCAATGTTGCAGAATGACGTTCCGGCCTGGCAGGTAAATCAACAGACCAAGTCCAACTAACGTCAGCAGTGTGAACCACAGGCGGGATTGGACCAGTTCCTGTTCGAACAACGGATTGCAGTAATACACGAATCCGATCGTGTGAACGGCAAACAACAGGCCAAAGGCGATATTTCCGGCCGGAAAACCGAACCAGACCAGGAAGCCAAAGAACAAAAATCCGCACGCCGGTATCGCTGCCCTTCCCCAAAGCTTGGGGCTGCGGAGATGAATCCCCAGACCGGGTATCAGGAAACCGGCAACCAGCCCGCCGAGGGTCAACGCCCGTGGCAGATTGATGCGATCCAGCGTCAGCCGTCGCCGGATGGCGCCACCCCAATAAAATAGCGGGCTATACCACCGTGCCCGCGGCGGGTAGTAAGGCGAGGCGGACTCATGGATGAATGTTCGGGCCACGCGCTGGATTTATGATCTACGCTTTATGATTGATGATTTTCTCCGCGCATTGCATCTGAACCAATCATAAATCACAAATCATCAGTCATAAATGTCTTCAATGCTTTTGCTCGATGTTAAATTGCACGTGCTCGTCCGGCTCGTAGAACTCGCTCGTCTCGCGCCGCGATCTCATTTCTCCGACCACCTGCTCGAAGATTTTCATCGCTTCCAGGCAACTTTTGCCCTTGTAACCCTTGACGTGCACCTCGACGCTGCCGTCGGCTGCAATCGTGATTTCAAATTCGCGTTGGGGCATAAATTCAAAATGCTGAAGGCCAAAGGCTGAAGGCTGAAGGTGAAGTGACCGCTGCATCGTGAAATCGGTTTCTGTCGTTGTTCTTCATACTTCAGCCTTTAGCCTTTGGCCTTTCTGCCGCTCACCCGTCCCAATGCCGGACTTTGAGCCGGATGGCGTTGTTCTCGTCCACTGCCTCCTCGACGATGTTGAACTGCCGGGCGCGGCATTCTTCAATCAGCCGGCTGTAAACATATTTTTGGACCACTCGCTGGCTAAGTTCTTCACCGATGGCCCGCAATTCCTCATCCGAATGGCCCGGTCCGGTCACGCAGACCGAGGCCTTGCCGCGTGCGTCCCGCGAGAATGTCACGGTCACGGTGCCGCGGGTGACTTTGATGCACTGGTCGCGGCCAAGCTGGTTGGTGACGATTTCGCTCTGCTCGATTTCGAGGGTGACCTCACGCTCCCCGGTTCGGGCCGTCTGGCTGGTTTGCATTTCTTCGACGCCCGCTTTGACGATTGTGTAGCCGAGCGAAGTCGCCGCCGCCACCACTGCCGCGCTGAAGGCCGGCCACGCCGCAATGACCACCGGAGTTAAAATGCAGACCGCGCTCATATTTTCAGACCCTGTCTTTCATTAGTTTCGACCGGGCCACACGCAATTCGTCACGCGACAAAGGCGGATGTCGTGATCTTTCCCGCCTTCGCATTTGTGCCCGGCGAAATTTTGCGCAGACCCATGCCAGGCCCAGCAACCCGATGCCGGGCAGCACGGGCAGAAAATGGTCCTCCACCCCGGGAGCGCGAACGATTGCGGCAATCAAGACCGCGATAACGAGCAATCCAATGAATGCCGGAATGGTGGACAGGAACAGCGCGCCGTACCGACGGTCCTTGGATTTATCGTACAAGCTGTTCCAAAAGGGATTCATTCGTCATTCCTTTTCCTCAACTTTAACCCATTGGCTGGTGCTGGCGTTGCGCGTCCGCCCGGCGGCCCATTTGCGCTGGGAAGAGACCTTCTCCGCCATGGTTTTGGCCAGCGGCACCGTCTGCTGCAGCGAAGTGAGCACGTGGCCGGTCGTCAGTTCCTGCTTTTCATAAAACGCGTCGTAGAGTGCGCTGATGATGGCTTCCTCGATCTCCGCGCCGCTGAAATCCTGGCTGACTGCCACCAGTGCCTTCAGGTCGAAATTTTTCGGGTCCCGCCCGCGTTTGTGCAGGTGAATCCGGAAGATTTCCTCGCGTTCCTTCTCACTCGGCAGGTCCACATAAAAAATTTCGTCGAGGCGCCCCTTGCGCAGCAATTCCGGCGGCAGTTGCGAAACATCATTCGCGGTCGTTACCACGAACACCGGCGCGTTTTTTTCCGACAGCCAGGTGAGAAAGGTGCCGAAGACGCGCGCGGTCGTGCCGCCG
>DATNHI010000185.1:0-9868 GCA_035605035.1 Verrucomicrobiia bacterium | reverse complement strand
ACGCCGCAGCCCGCGACCGAGGGTTCGCTTCGCTCCGGTCTGCGGCGGCGGTACCCCGTTTGGGACCGCGCGCCAACCACCCAAAAGTGTAACCTATGTGCTTGGGAGTTTTTGTCACCTATGTGCTTGAACATTCACCGGTTGATTGCGATCGGCGGTATCGGTGTTGCGATTTGCGTCTTCGCCATTCTGCTCCGGCGGATTATCTGGCTTTTGCGGCACGGCCAATGACCGCTTTCTGCCGGCACGACCCGCGCAAGGAGGGCGCGGTCCGCAGCGCTTCTATCGCGTGCGGCAGTGGTGAAAATCAACTTTTCAGCTCCCGTTCCAGAATTTCTCCGGCGAGCGTCGGGTTTGCCTTGCGTTTGCTCAACTTCATCACATCAGTGATCATCACAATCCACTTAACAGAATGCTGCCATTTGCATCTCGGATGAAAGGTTTCCCGCACATCCGCAGCGGCTCCAGCGCGTCAGGCGGCTGGAAAAGTCTGAAATCCACAATTGTTCTCTCCACATCTCTGCGATTAAATTAGCCTTTCAATTTCCGCTCCAAAATCTCACCAACCAGCGCCGGGTTCGCCCTGCCCTTGCTTAATTTCATCACTTGGCCTTTCAGTGAATTGAGCGCCGCCACTTTACCGGCTTTGTAATCCGCGACAGGTTTCGGATTTGCCGCGATTGCTTCGTCGCAGAATTTTTCAATCGCACCTTTGTCGCTGACCTGCGCCAGTCCTTTTTCCTTCACGATAGCCGCCGGTGATTTGCGAGTTTTGATCATTTCGGGAAGTACCACTTGCTGCGCCGTTGAAACGTTTATCGTGTTGTTCTGAATTAACAGCGATAGATTTATCATCTCTGTTATTGGGAAAGTCTCCGGCCCGTCAAAAAGCAATTGAAGCGTCGGCCCCGTTTCATCCTTTTCGACAGATTTTGTTTGCGCATTGTTGATAATCAAATTCGCGGTCGTTTTAATTAACTTGGTTCTCTGTTCGCCTTGAATTTCGGTAGGAGTTTTTTTTATTGCCTCCTCGAACATTTTCCCAAGTCTAAGATTATTTTTGAAGACTTCCGCATCGCCAGCGGGCAGGCCATAATCTCGCACGAAACGCTGTTTGCGCGCCAGCGGCAATTCGACGACGCGCGACTTCACTTCCGCGAGCCATTTTTCCGTCGGCTCAAACGGCATGAGGTCCGGTTCGGGGAAATAACGGTAATCGTGCGCGTGTTCTTTCGTCCGCATTTCCTCCGTCACGCCCGCTATGTCGTCCCAACGGCGCGTGGATTGAATCAGCTTGCCGCCCTTTTTCAGCATCTCAATCTGGCGCGGGATTTCGTATTCCAGCGCGCGGCGCACGCCGGAAAAGCTGTTCATGTTCTTGATTTCGATTTTCGCGCCGAGTTCTTTCGACCCAACTGGCCGTACGCTCACGTTCACGTCGCACCGCACCATGCCCTTCTCCATGTCGCAATCGCTCACGCCGCCCTGCATGAGGATTTCCTTGAGCGCGTTGAGATATTCGTAGGCCATGTCGGCACCGGTGATGTCCGGTTCGGAAACAATTTCCATCAGCGGCACCCCGGCGCGGTTGAAGTCCACACCGCTGTTGCGCTCAAAATGGAAGCTCTTGCCGACGTCTTCCTCCAAATGCGCGCGGGTGACGCGAACGCGCGCGATGCCGCCGTTGAATTCAAAATCCACGTAACCGTTCGTCGTCGAGGGCTGGTCGTATTGGGTGACCTGATAATTCTTCGGCATGTCCGGGTAAAAATAATTTTTCCGGTCAAACTTCGCGCGCGCCGGAATCTGGCAATTCAGCAACAGGCCGGTGAGCACGGTGAGCCGCAGTGCCTCCTCGTTGGCGACGGGCAGCACGCCGGGCAGGCCGAGGCAGACGGGACAGACGTTGGTGTTGGGTGGCGCGCCGAACGCGTTGGCGCACCCGCACCACATTTTCGACTTCGTCTTGAGCTGGACGTGGGTTTCCAGTCCGATGACCGCTTCGTAGTCCATAATTACGCCGAAAATGTAACCACGGACGAACACGCTTGCCACGCCGAAATAAACAAATATCGTGAGCGCGTTCCGCAACCATGAAAAAACTGATTGTTATGTCATTGCTGGCTTGCACTGGCGTTTCTCTTTCGGCTGAAAACATGTCGCTCGCATTGCCGCGCAGCGCGCCGGAGGCACAGGGCATTTCGGCCGCCGCCATCCTCGCGTTCGTCGAGGCCGCCGACAAACAGTCGGCCACCACCAACGCCATCCAGAGTTTCATGTTGGTGCGGCACGGTCACGTCGTGGCCGAAGGCTGGTGGTCACCGTACGGCCCGGAGATTCCGCACAAGATGTTTTCATTGAGCAAAAGTTTCACGTCCACCGCCGTCGGGCTGGCGATTGCCGAAGGGAAACTCAGCCTGGATGATCCGGTGCTCTCCTTCTTTCCGGAGGACGCGCCGACCAATCCCAGTCCGTATCTGAAGGCCATGCGGGTGCGGGATTTGTTAATCATGTCCAGCGGCCAGAATTCGAATACCGTGGCCCGGTTAGGTGACGTGATGAGAAATTCCGCGCATTCGGGTGAAAAGATAACCAGGGCGTTCCTCGCCGCGCCGGTGGAATGCAAGCCCGGCACGTTGTTCATCTATAACACGCCGGGGAGTTACATGCTGTCCGCCATCGTGCAAAAGGTGACGGGCGAAACCGTGCTCGATTACCTCCGGCCACGGCTGTTCGACCCGCTCGGCATTAAAAATCCGACGTGGGACGCCAGCCCGCAGGGCATCACGTTTGGCGGCGTTGGATTGAGCATCCGAACGGAGGACATCGCACGGTTCGGGCTGCTTTATCTGCAAAAGGGCGAGTGGAATGGAAAACAATTGTTGCCGGCATCATGGGTGGAAACGGCCACGGCGCGGCAGACTTCCAACGGCAGCGAACCGGCGAGCGATTGGGACCAGGGCTACGGCTATCAATTCTGGCGCTGCCGACACGGCCTCTACCGCGGCGACGGTGCGTTCGGACAATATTGCATCGTGATGCCGGAGCAGGACGCCGTTGTCGCCATCACCAGCGGGACGAGGGACATGCAAGCCGTCATGAATCTGGTCTGGGACAAACTGCTCCCGGCGATGCAACCGTCGCCGTTGCCGGCCAATGCCGAATCAGACCAAAAACTCGAACGCGCGCTGGCCGGTCTGACCTTGCACCAACCGCAGGGCACTGGCACGTCGTCCATCGCCGCGCAACTGTCGGGCAAGACCTATTTGTTCCCGACCAACGCCCAGGATATTGATGCCGTAACGTTCGATTTCAAGGGACCGGACGCGATTTTCGATGTGCGCAGCCTTGGACAGGAATATCGCATCGCCTGTGGCTCTGGTGCGTGGAAGAAAGGGCGGACGGCGTTTGTGGCCGGAGCGGAGACATGGGTTGCGGCGCCGGTCGAACAGCCCGTTGCCGCCAGCGGCGCCTGGACGGCGGACGACACCTACACAGTGAAGCTCGCTTATTGTGAAACGCCGTTGGCCATCACGCTCACCTGCCGTTTTGCCGGAGACCGCGTGTTGTTACTCAATGTTGAATACAGCGTGGAATTGGTCCAAACCAATCCGCCACTGTTGGTCGGAGACGCACGATAAGCCCGAAATCACCTTGCGTCTCTTAATCCCGTCTTGGAGCGGATGCGCGTGTCGAATCTGACGAAGCTTCGCAATCCACAAGGCGGAAAACCGCGTGGTGGTCAGGGCGTTGCCCGCCGATGTCCAGGGATTTTTCAAATTCCTTGCTGTGACGCCACTGTCAAAACATGATGCCGCCATGCAACGGATTGTTTTTCCGCTGACCGCGCTTTTTCTGGCGGCGCTCCTTGCCAGCGATGCGCAGGTTCCCAGACTCACCGGCCCGCCCGCGCCCGCGGATTATTTCCGCAACGAAACAATGGCCCTGTCCGCAAATTGTCTGGCGGACATTCACACGCTGGACGATTGGACCAGCCGGCGCGCAGAGTATCGCCGGCAATTGCAGGAGATGCTCGGGCTGTGGCCGATGCCGCCGCAGATCGAATTGCACGCAACCGATGGTGAGGCCGTCAATGCGCTTTACGCGGCGTTGTTTGAGCCGACGGTACGCGAACTTGATCTGTTGAACTTGCCGGATTCGCACCTGGACCCCGGGGCGCCGGATTACTTGAATGTGCTCAAAATCACTGATATCCACGCAGTGACTGAAGCCGTGAGCGGTCAGGCAACAGTGCAACTGCAACAGGACTGAAGAATTCGCGCGGGACGATACGCATGGCGCTGAAAGTTCTCATCGCTCCGGACAAGTTCAAGGGCACGCTGTCGGCGGCGGCGGTGGCTGAAGCCATCGCCCGCGGCTGGCGCCACGTGAGGCCGGAGGACCGGCTGGAGCTTTTGCCCATGAGCGACGGCGGCGAGGGATTTGGCGAAATGATGGGCCGGCTCCTCGGCGCTGAAGTGCAAACAGTTCGGACGGTGGACGCCGCGCATCGGCCGGTCACCGTTGAGTGGTGGTGGGAACGAAGAACCGCGACAGCCATCATCGAATCGGCGACCACCATCGGGCTGGCGTTGTTGCCGGCGGGGAGATTTCATCCGTTCGAGCTCGATACTTTTGGCCTCGGTGCGGTGTTGCAGGCGGCGGCGAACGCGGGGGCAAAGCGATGTCTGCTCGGCGTCGGCGGCAGCGCGACCAACGACGGGGGTTTTGGTCTGGCACGTTCGCTCGGCTGGCGTTTTTTCAACCGCCGCGGCGAGGAAATCCAACGGTGGATGGAACTGGCGGCGTTGGCGCGCGTGGAACCGCCCGAAGCCCCGGCGCGGTTTGGGGAGGTGGTGGTGGCGGTGGACGTGCAAAATTCTTTGCTGGGTCCATCGGGTTGCACGCGCATTTTTGGTCCGCAGAAAGGACTGCGCACCGGCGATTTCAGGTTGGCCGAGCAGCGTCTCGCCCGGTTGGCAAAGATTGCGGAAAAACAATGCGGGTTCAAATGCGCCAACGAATGCGGCACGGGAGCGGCCGGCGGATTGGGATTCGGACTACGTTGTTTTGCCCGGGCGAAACTGGAATCCGGGTTTGAAGTGTTTTCGCATCATGCGGATTTGGCCGTGCGCGTGAAAGTGGCGCAGGTCGTCCTGACCGGCGAAGGGCGCGTGGATGAACAAACGTTCATGGGCAAAGGCGCGGGCAGACTCGCAGAAATGTGCCGGGATTTCGCCGTTCCATGCATTGTGTTTGCCGGCGAAATTTCAGCGCCGGCGCAGGCGTTGGAATTATTTCGCCGGGCGTACGCCCTGGTGCCGGATTTGACTTCCCATGAAAATTCGCTGTCGGCCCCGGCCGTCTGGTTAGCCAAGGCCGCCGGGATCGCAGCCGCGGAATTTGAGGCGTAGCCCGGCCAATTGCGCGGTCAAACGTCCAAATCAGGCCGGCGCTTGAGCGGCCCCGGTTTGCACCGCGGCGAGTCTGGCGTGCTTGCGCAGATACCATTGGTGGGCGGATTCGAGGTAGAGATAAACCACCGGCGTAATATAGAGCGTGAGCAACTGGGAAACCATCAAGCCGCCGACGACCGCCAGGCCGAGTGAGCGGCGGGCCGTGCCGCCTGCGCCGATGCCGAGCGCGATCGGCAGCGTGGCCATGAGCGCGCACATGGTCGTCATCATGATGGGCCGGAACCGGAGCAGGCAGCCCTCGTGAATCGCCTCCAACGGATTTTTCCCGTGCTCGCGTTGAGCGGCGATGGCGAAGTCAATCATCATGATGGCGTTTTTCTTCACGATGCCGACGAGCATAATGAGACCGACGAGGCCGTAGATGTTCAATTCGGATTGCGAAATCAACGCGCCGCAGAAGTCCTTGATGGAATGGGCGCCGGCCAGCAGGTGGAGCGTGTTTGCGTTCCAACTGAAAATAATCAGCGTCAGCAGCGCGCCAAATCCCGCCGACGGCAGGCCGGACAAAATCGTGAGCGGATGGATGAAACTTTCGTAGAGGATGCCGAGGACGATGTAGATGACCAAGATGGCCACAATAAGCAGGGCAATCAGCCCGCGAAAAGACGACTGAAAAACGGCGGCGGCGCCTTGATAACTGCCGGTAATGGTCGCCGGCAGATGCAAGTCCGCTTCAACTTGGTTCAAGTGCGCCTCCGCAGTGCTCAACGCCACGCCCGGCGGCAGGTTGAAAGAAATAGTGACCGCCGGCAGTTGTCCGGCGTGCGAGATGGTCGTCGGGCCGAGGTTGCGTGTGAGCCTGGCGACGGCACTCAAGGGAATCAGTTTGGACGCGCCGTTGGTGCCGGTGAAGTTACTGGTGATGTAAATGCGCGCGAGGGCGTCGGGATCGAGCTGGTATTTCGTTTCGACCTCGAAGACAACCCAGTATTCGGCCACGTCGGTGTAAATGGTGGACGACTGTTTCTCGCCGAACGCGTCGTAGAGCGCATTTTCAATCTGTTGCGCCGTGACGCCGAGCGCGGAAGCCTTGTCACGGTCAATTTCCACGTTGACCTGGGGATTTTTGATTTGTAAATCGGTCGTAACATCCTGAAACGTTGCGCGGTCCTGGGCGATTTTGTCCGTCAAAATCGGCGCCCAGTGAAACAGCTCGTTCACGTCGGTGTCCTGAAGGCTGTATTGGTAAAGCGACTTGGAGATCCGGCCGCCGATGGAAATGACCGGCGGGTTTTGCATGAACACATTGATGCCCGGAATCTGCGCCAGCTTGGGGCGCAACTCCTGGATGACCTGGTCGGCGGTCAATTTGCGTTCTGACCGGTCCTTGAGACGCATGAAGAGGCGGCCTTGATTCAAGGTGGAAGAGGGCCCCCCCGCACCGATGGAGGACATGAAGGCCTCCACGTTCGGGTCGGCGGCGACGACCTTCATCGCGGCCAATTGATGCTGTCGCATGGCGTCGAACGAAATGTCCTGCGACGCCTCGGTGATGGCGAAAATCTGACCGGTGTCTTCGCTGGGGAAAAGGCCGTGCGGGATCAGGACGAGCAAGATAATGGCAAGAACGAAAATTACTCCCGACAGAATGATGGTCGCGAGACGGTGACGGAGAACGGCCTGCAAAGTGCGGTCATAAAGGTTTCGCATTCCGGTGAAGAACCGCTCGGAAGCATAGTAAAATTTCCCGTGCCGGCGCCCGCGCTCCGAATGCACAAACCGGCTGCACAGCATCGGCGTCAGCGTCAGCGAGACGAAACCGGACACCAGCACCGCCACAACGATCGTCACCGCGAACTCGTGCAGCAGCCGGCCCACCAGTCCGCTCATGAACAGCACCGGAATGAACACCGCGGAAAGCGAGAGCGTCATCGAAATGATGGTGAAGCCGATTTCGCGCGAACCGTTGAAGGCGGCCTCCATTGGTGGTTCGCCGTTTTCCATGTGCCGGACGATGTTTTCCAGCATCACAATCGCATCGTCCACGACGAACCCGACACACAACGTCAGCGCCATAAGCGACAAATTATCGAGGCTGTAGCCGAGCAGCGCCATCGCGGCGAACGTGCCGATGACGGACATCGGCAGCGCGAGGCTCGGAATGATGGTCGCCGAGAGGTTGCGCAGGAAGATGAAAATGATCATCACCACCAGGCACACCGCCAGGAAGAGCGTGCCTTCCACGTCGCGCACCGACTGGCGGATGGATTGCGAGCGGTCGAACAGCAGGTCCAAGTGCATCGCCGCCGGTATTTCCTGCCGGAATTGCGGCAGGAGATGCTTGATGTTGTCCACCACCGCCACCGTGTTGGCGCCCGGCTGGCGCTGGATGGCGAGGATGATGGCGCGGGTGGAATTGGTGGGTGTGTTGAACCAGGCGGCGACCTTGTCGTTCTGCACGCTGTCGAGCACGTTGCCCAGTTGCTGCAAGCGAACCGGGTTGCCGTTGCGGTAGGCGACAATCATCGGCCGGAACGCCGCCGCGTCCTCCAACTGGCCATTGGCCTGCACCGTAAACGCCTGGTGCTTGCCGTAGAGAATGCCAAGCGGCTGGTTCACGTTGCCGGCTTCGACCGCCTGCTCGACCGCGTCAATGCCCAGGCCGTAAGCCGACAGCTTGTCCGGGTCCACCTGGATGCGCACGGCGTATTGCTGCGAGCCGTAAACGCTGACCTGCGCGACCCCGTTGATCATTGAAATTTCCTGCGCGAGCAGGTTCTCCGCGTAATTGTCCACCGTCGAAATCGGCAGCGTGGGCGACGACATCGCCACGTACAAAACCGGCGCGTCAGCCGGGTTGACTTTGCTGTAAGTCGGCGGCGTCGGCATGTTCGGCGGCAATTGCCGCGCCGCCTTGGCAATCGCCGCCTGCACATCCTGCGCCGCCGCGTCAATGTCCCGGTCCAGCGAAAATTGTATCGTGATTTGCGCGACGCCCTGTGCGCTGATGGACGACATGGAATCCACGCCGGCCACGGTCGAGATTTGTTTTTCCAGCGGCGTGGCGACCGCCGAGGCCATGGTTTCAGGGCTGGCGCCCGGCAGGCTGGCCGAGACGTTGATGGTCGGGTAATCCACGCTCGGCAAGTCGCTGACGGGCAACTGGAAGTAGCCGACGATACCGAACAGCAGAATCGCCAACATGACCAGTGTGGTCATCACCGGGCGGCGGATGAAAAGGGCCGGGACGCTCATGGCGCGTTGGTGGACGAGTTGGCACTTTTGACACTCACGACCGCGCCGGGCGTCAGCCGCAACTGGCCATCGGTGACCACCGTTTCCCCCGCTTTCAATCCGCTTTTAATCACGGTCTCACCCTGAAAACTGATGCCGACGACCACGGGCCGTTCCTCGACGGTCTGATCGGCCGGATTGGATTTGACCACGTAAACATATTCGCCGTTCTGTCCGGTTTTCACCGCCTGCGACGGCACAACGACGACGTTCGTCAATTCCGACAACGTCAGCGCCACGGTCACAAATTGTCCCGGCCACAAAACGCTGCGCGCGTTCGGGAACGTGGCTTTGAGTTGAATCATGCCCGTCGTGGGATCCACCGAGTTGTCAACGAACGTCAGCGCGCCCTGGGGCGGCGGCTCGTCCATGTTCTCGAACGTCGCGGCCACCTTCAATGTCCAGTCGCGCATCTCGCGCCGGATTTCCGGCAGATACTGCTCCGGCACGCCGAACTGGACGTAAATCGGGTGAATCTGGTTGAGGGTCACCAGCGTGTCGTCCGGCGCCTTGACGACGTTGCCCTGGTAAAACAGCAGCGCGCCCGCCACGCCGTCAATCGGCGAGCGGATGGAGCAGAACTCCAGATTGAGTAACGCGTTGGTAATGGCCGCCCGGTCCGCTGCCGTCGTGCCGATCAAAGCATCCATGCTGGCGCGGGTCGTGTCTCGCTCATCCTGGGAGATCAGTTTCTGGTCGAACAATTTCTGTTCGCGGTCGAAATTCAACTTCGCATATTCCAATTGTGCTGTGTCGCGTTGCAGCGCCGCGCTCGCCACGTCCAGCGCCGCCTGCGACGGTCGCGGGTCGATCGTGAACAGCAAATCGCCTTTCTTCACCTCCTGCCCTTCTTGGAAATGCACCTCGCTGATGATGCCGCCGATTTGCGAATGCACCGTCACCGTCGAATACGCTTCCACGTGGCCGACCGGCGGCGGACTGATCTGCACCGAGACGTTGGTGGTAAACGCCTGCGCCACCAGCACGGGCGCACCGGCGTTGGCCCGCGGCGCCGGGCGCGAACAGCCGGAAGGAAAAACGACGAAGGCCGACACGGCCAGGACGGAAATGGGGAACATCCAATATCCATTGGCAGGGCGCGTCACTCCGTGTGTGCCGCTTCGCAGGACGGTTGCGTCAATGCGCACGGAGTGACG
>DATNHI010000184.1:0-24792 GCA_035605035.1 Verrucomicrobiia bacterium | reverse complement strand
CACTTCCAGAGGGTTTCCGTGGCAGATCGAAGCGTAGACGGCAAGAAGCACAACAAATCTATTGGGTTTTCCCAAAATTCCGTGTTGGCGGCCTCTTCCAAATCAACCGGTTTTAGGTGCATAAAAAATGAGATGCGCCCGATTCGTCACAGCCGCCAGGTCAGCACATGTGGTTGAGGAGATGGAAGATCGACAATAGGGAAACATCGTCTGCCCTCCATGGCGCTTGGCGCAATGCCGACCGCTTTCCTCCCGACTTCATTTTCCAGCTCTCCCGGAGGGGGGAAATTTGATTCTTTAAGCTTCCAATCTGGCACCTACCATCTTCTATCTTCCATTTTCGATCTGCTAACTACCACCCGCCAGTTCATTTCTGGAAGCGGGAATGCAGACGAGCTTTCATTTGATCCAGCGGCACGGCGGAATCAGGATTCTTACGATGTGCCGCCAGTCGTTCATCCACCAACTTTTCGTCTGTCGGTGAAAGCGGCGGCTCATCCAATTCCAGCGCGCGACGGACGAGCAATTGCCGTTGGCCGACCGTCAACGCGGGCAGTTCATCGAGAACTTCCGTGAAACTCATGTTGTAATACTAACCCGCCAGCTCTCAACATTCAACCGCGTAAAGACCCTTGGTCTTACGTGGCTTGATACTCCCTGTCCGCCATAGTCCCGCGATACGGGACGGCGCAGGATCAACTCCTTGTCTCGTCGTAGTGAACAGCCATCAACCAAGGCGGCTTGCCGCGCGAGGCTGAAAGCCTTTTACGCGGCATTGCCACCGCCGCTTCTCCGGCGCGTACTCGCTCCCGCCATGCCCTCCGGGTTGGAGTTTATTTCGGAGTCAACACGATGGCGCGCGATGCACTGCTCGCGGTGGTGGCGCTGCAAAGAATTTCGCCCAGATCATTGATGCCAACGGCACCCGTGATGGTGTAGCCGGAGTTGGTGGAGATCAGCGTATCGAGGTCAACCAGCGCGCCATTTCGGACAACGAAGCCGACGCGGGTAATGGGCTTGTACAACGCCCGTTTGCCAGGCGAGGCCGGGCGGATCAAGACTTTGGGAAAAGTCGCCTGGCCTACGATCTGGCCCGCATCGTTGATTCCCGTCGCAACGGCCCCCAAAGTTGCTCCGGGCACCGTGCCAAGATCGGTCCAGACGCCGCCACTGTACAGAGCCGCGTCGGAGGCGCTATTGATCCCAATCAAACCGACGATTTGGCCGGTACGATTAATGGCAAGCGCACTTGAGCTTATCGCGCCGGAGGGCATTCCGAGATCGGTCATATTACCGTTCGAATAAAGGAATGCATGCACGACGCCACTGGCGGTCGTCGAGTGGCCCACAATCTGCCCTGCATCGTTTATGGCGAGAGCCATGGACTCGTTTCCGCCGAGAGTGCCCAGATCCACCGTTCGCCCGCCGGCGTACAGGAACGCATGATCGTCAGCGCCGTTAATCCAACCGTACCCAACGATTTGATCGGAATTGTTGATCCCTTGTGCGCTGGAACCGTTCGGGAAGAGGGACGCCGAGTGAATATCCATCATCCTGCCGTTGCTGTAGAGAAACGCGTGAGCCACGCCTGCTGAGCTGAGCCAGTCATAACCGACAACCTGGCCGGAACCATTGATTGCCTGGGCAAAGGACAAATCCGTAGCCCCCAGCGTGCCGAGACTGATCACGTTCCCATCGCTGTACAGAGTCGCGATCCCACTCGTCGCATTGGCTGAAGTGCCCGCCGCCTGCCCCTGGCTGTTTAGACCGGCAGGATAGCTTATGGTGTCCCCGGGCAGCGCCCCGAGGTCGGTGATGTTATAGCTCTGCGCCTGGGACGACACCGCGCCCGCTATCAGCCCGATGGCGAATAACCCTGCCAAACCTGATTTCATATTCATTCGTAATTTCATATTGATTTCTTTTTTTTGTGAACCGCGACAGCCGTTTTTCAGATCAGAAGAAACCCAATACGAACAACGCAGGAACGCATCATCGCATAGTGCTCGACTGATCCCTTCACAATGAGAGACACGACCGATGGATTTGTTCCCGCAGAAGAGTTTCATTGTGGTTCCGGGACTTTTTAATCGGTAAAACGGGTGAAGTGCGAGGTTTTCTGGCGGGATTTTCCCCAGTTGCCGTGTGAAGAAAACAGCGTTGCCGGACACTTCTCAGTTCTTTGATTTTGTGCCTTTTGTGCCTCTTTGCGGCAATTCCTGCTGTTGAATTTCCGTTCCCGATTTGCAATCCCGACGGAATGCTTTGCAACAATTCCTGCTGTTGAATTTGATTCTCCAAGGTTCCAATCCGGCACTTTAAAAACCGGGCGCGGACAGCACTCTCATTGGTGAAGGCGGGCCTGCGATCGAATGTGGCCAGGGCGTCTTTCAAGCCGATGCCAAATTTTCCAATCAAGTTTGCGTGTTCTAACTTTTCGGGGTTTTCAGTCTGAATTAAATCCTGATAACGAAGTCCTCGTCCAAAATCACGAACGTGCCACCAACCAGCCTCGTCTTGAAAAATCATCGGCTTCCGCGTGTTCGTCAGAATCTGCTCATCAATTGCATTGGCGATTAGTTCGCGAACGGCATGAAAGACCTCCCAATTCTCAAGGATTTTATCAATGTTGAGGTCAAAGTTTTTCATTTGAACACGACTTTGAATGTGCCAAAGATTATCTCGCGCGTCGAGTACTGACACATACCATCGCGTTGGAAGTTGAGCCATCCCAACCAAGGCTACGTCGGAGCACGTGATTGAACCAAGAGCCCGTATTTGAACATCATACCAGTTGCAGCGGCTCGAATTGGTGGCCGAGGATCGGCGCGCTCTTCGTTTTCAACCAGCTTTCCAGGACGCCGGCATAGACGTTGCGGAAATCCACGTTGTATTTGATGTCGCCTTCGTACAAATCCTGGGGCGCAAGGCTCGGATAGGTCCCCAGCAACCCGGCCTTCACTTTGTTGCCCACGATGAACATCGGCGCCGCCGCGCCGTGATCGGTGCCGCCATTGGCGTTTTCACTGACGCGCCGGCCAAATTCGCTGAACGTCATCACCAGCACGCGTGGCAAATTGCCCTGCGCCTTCAAATCGTCCATAAACGCCTTCACCGAATCGCCCAACTCTTTGAGCAGACGTTGTTGCGTGGGGATTTGATTGGTGTGCGTGTCGTAACCACCTTGCGACACGTAATAAATCCGCGTCGGCAGGCCGCCGCCGATGAGCTTGGCGACCAGCTTGAGCGAATTGCCGAGCTGCGACGCCGGATAGGTCGCCTGGTTCTGAACGCTGTCGGCAATTTTGCGCACCTCTTCAGAGCTGACCTGCGCGTCAAGCGCCATGCGTTCGATGAAGTCCACCGCTTTGCCTCCTTGCATCGGCATCCCGGCCGCCAATGCGCCGATGGTGCCGCCGGAATTGTCATCAGGCGCGGCGGTAGTGGCACGGGCATCTTGCCCGTTCGTTTCATCGGATCGAACAGGCGAGGACGCCTGTGCCACTATCTGCGCAGCCTCCGCCTCATTCATTTTTTCATAAGCCTGTTCGGTCAGGTCCAATCCGCCCGGGCCACGCCGGCCGTTGGCCATGAAACGGTAATTCCGCGGATCCGTGAAGCAGATACCCGTGGGTGTTTTCGCGAAAAAGGCCTCCGGCAACTGGCCCCCGATGGTCACGCCCACCGTCGGGTCGGCACCGGCGCAGCAATTGTCAAAATAACGCCCGAGCCAGCCGTATTTCTCGACCTTGTCCGAATCGCTGGCCGTCTGCCAGATTTCCGTCGAGCGAAAGTGCGAGCGGTTCGGGTTCGGATAACCCACGCCTTGGACCACCGCCAGGTTTCCGGAATCGAACAACTCCTTGAACCCGGTCATCGCGCCGTGCAGGCCAATCTCGCCGTTCAATTTCAAAACCTGTTCCGCCGTCAGCCCGAGTTTGGGACGCGCCCGGTGATAAAAATCATTCGCATACGGCACGACGGTGTTGATGCCGTCGTTGCCACCCGCCATTTGCAGCACGACGAGAATGGTGGCGTCCTTGCCGGTGATGATTTGCGTGGCAGAATCGGCCGCGTCGCTTTGCAACGCGGAAAAAGTGTTGGCCAGAAACGCCGGCACGGTCCATGACAGGGCGCTGCCGAGCACGGTCGTCCGCAGAAATTCGCGGCGGGTCTGGAGAGAAATTTCGTTTTTCATAATTTCCGTTCAAGGAGCGCGGTTTGTCTCAAACTGCAGCAACACCGATTGCAAAAAAAACACAGCTATATTCGCCTGCGATTTCGCGTCAACGTCCGCTGCGAGTTGAGACAACTCGCGCTCCGAGCTTGTCACGCTTGTTTTCATGTGACTTGATATTGCGGTGTGGCCATGACGAGCCGGATGGCCGTCTGGACATCCGCATTGTCCAATTTTGTTTTGGTATCGAGAAAATCGCGCAGCGCCTTTTGTTGTTCATCCCGGAGCGTCGTTTGCAACAGCCTGTGTTCCAATGACTTGACCAGCAGGTCCTTGTCTGCAAGTTCCTCCGGAGAAACGATTTTGTCCACGCTCACGCCGCCGATGCGGAGGCGTTGCGCCTGCCGTTCGGCTATGGCACCACCCTGCCCGCCCGGTTTGCGCGCAAAATCGGATGCGGCCAGCGGCGGGAACGCGCCTTGGATGAGCGTCGCCGCGTCGTTGTACCGGGCCAGCAGTGTGTTCGTGGTGATCCAGGTGATGCCGCCGTCCCAGCCTTTGACGTTCGGCGGCGCGAACAGGTCCTGGCCCAGACTGCGCAGGACGGCTTCGCAGATGGGCGCGGGCGGCAAATCGCATTCGAGCATCCGGACGCTGCCGACCAGCCATTGCACCGGGCCTTTGACCTGGTTGCGAACGATGGCCGGGGCGTAAAATTCCTCGGTGCGGAACATGACGCGCAGGAACGGTTTAAAATTGTTCCCGTTCTCGCGGAACACGGCGGCGAGGGCATCGTTCAGGGCATCCGCCGGCGGCTGGCCGGCGAAATAACTCCAGAGTTTGGCCGTGATAAAGCGGGCGGCCTGCGGTTGGGCGACGATTTGCGCCAGCACGTCGTTACCATTGAGATTGCCGGTGCGGCCGAGAAACGTTTTGATGCCGTCGTCATGGAAAAGCGGGCGGTAGATGAATTTTTCCTCCAAACGATCCAGCGACCAGCCGGTCAGGGCGCGGGCACCTTCCGTGACGTCTTTCTCGGTGTAGTGCCCTTCACCGAGCGAAAAAAGTTCCATGACTTCGCGCGCGAAATTTTCGTTCGGATGTTCCTTGCGGCTTTCGGCCTGATCGAGCCAGATCAACATCGCGGGGTCCTGGCCGGCAAACGTCAGCAATTCCAGCCAGTTGCCCGTGGCGAGCCGGCGGAACAACTCGTTCTGCCGCCACATGTAATAGACGTTGTGCACCTTCTCGAAGCTCGTGGCAAAATGTCCGTGCCAGAACAGCACCATTTTTTCCTGAAACGGCCGCGGTCCTTTGGCCATGCGGTTGAGCCACCAGCCGCGCAGTTCCATCAGGCGATCAAATTGGAGCCGTTGTTGCTGCTGCTGAATTTGCCGGCGTTCCTCCGGCGTTGCCTTTTGGATGGCGTCCCGCAGGTTTTTATTTCCTTCCGGATCGGGGACCGCCCAGACCGGGTCACGCGTCGGGTTGGGTATGTTCTCGTAGTCGAGCAATGAAGAAACCGCCTTGTCCAGGCCGAGGTCGGCCAGTTCCCGGATGGCGGCCGGCGGCCCGCCGAATCCCGCCCGGTTCAGCAGGTGCGCCGCCGTCTCATCATTCCAGCGGTCGGCTGAAAGCGGCTTAAGCATACATTCTGAAAGACGTTAGCATACCTGAAAAGGTTTCACGAGGTGTGGCCGGCCTTCGCTAAGAAGCTACGGCACGGCAAGCAAGTGACGGGTGGCAAGTAAAATGTGAAACGTGATGCGTGGATGGTAATTCGTGATGTCACATGTAAACAACCAGCAAGACAAGCCTCGGTAGGGCGGGCAGTCCCCTGCCCGCCGTTCGTTTGCACTAAAATCGCGGCGCGCACGGAGTGACGCGCCCTACCTTGCCGCCAAATGAATTGATGCGAGCAGAGAATGTTCGGCGCCCGCGGATGACAACCGGCTTTGAATGATTTCCACCTCATTCGCGAGCCATGCGCCGAACAGACGGTCTTTGACGGCCCGTGCGTGCGCCGCCAGTTTCTCAATTTCGGGCCGATTCAGAAATTTGACGCGCCCCAACGTCACGTGGCCGGCAAATTTTTCCGCGGCCGGTTGCTCCGCGAACGACTGGACGGCGTCTTCCATTTTCTTCTGCAAAGCCGCCAGACGTTCTTCGCCGTCATTGACCCCGGTCCAGATGACGCGGGGCGACCGGGCATTCGGGAAAAACCCGACGCCTTGTGCGCGCAGAGGCAATGCCGGCTCGCCGCTACAAACCGTGTTAACCGCTTCCTGCAAAGCCGGCACGCGTTCAACCGGAACATCGCCCAGAAATCGGAGCGTGAGATGGAATTGCTCCGGTTTCGTCCAGCGGATGGCGGTGGGTGAAACCAATCGCTGTAATTCCTGTTGGGTGCGGATGATTTCTTTCCGAACTGTTTCCGGCATCGGGATTGCCACAAACAATCGGAGTTTTTGCGTTGAACTGTTGTCTGCCATTGCCTGCAATTTGTTGCGCGGACCGTTCTAGCTTGAGTGGTTGTAGTGTCGCCGATGTGCGCCGACTTATTCGAGCCACAGGCTCGACGCTACAACAAATCAGGCGCAAGCTGAAGCTTGAACTCCAACATGGGGCGGTCCGTGTTTTTATTCGACAATCTACGCCCAACATCCAACATTCAGCGCCATGAACCGGCCTGATTCGGGCCGAAAACCCTTGAAAATAATTCGCTTCCTTTTGTCGCAAAACCGCCCTGAGACGCACTATCAGATGACGGTGGAGTTCGTTTGAGCAGGATATGGCATGGACTTAACCGACAAAGAATACGTCGAACACTGCCGTGACGGTCATCCGGAAGACTTCGGTCTGCTGGTGGCGCGTTACCAGAAGCCGCTGTTCGCTTATCTGGCCAGCCGGGTCGGAGACGGCGGGCAGGCTGAGGAAGTAGCACAGGAATCGTTTGTGAGGGCCTTTCTGTCATTGAAGAAGTTGCGCAAACCGGACTCGTTTTATTCCTGGTTGCTGGGCATCGCGGGGCGGGTTGCCAAGGAACAGTTCCGTTCTTTGGCGCATCGGCAACGCGACCGCGAGGCGGCTGAGACCATGATGACGGACGCGACTGACAGCCGTGAAGAGTATCCTTTGGAAGAAGCCATTGCCGCCCTGCCGGAATCCCAACGTCAGGTGATTCTGTTGCGGTATTACGAGCGGCTTTCCTGTCAGGAAGTGGCCACACGACTCGGCGTGCCGCTGGGCACGGTCACCAAAACGCTTTCGCGCGCCTACGCCCTGCTGCGGCAGGAACTGGCGGCCCGCGCAGGCGCGGAACCAACCGTCAACCAAACGCAATAATTATGAACTGCGCTGAATGCCGGGACAATCTGGTCGCCTGCGCGGAAGGGTTGCTGGACCGCGAGGCATTGCTCGAATGTCAGTCCCATCTGGAAATCTGTGCCGGTTGCCGGGCTGAATACCAGGCAATCACCAGCCTGCAACAGCGGCTGGTCTCTCGTGGCCAAGCCGCCGCCGAGGTGGCTCTTGTCGAACCGGTGATGCAGCGCGTTCTCCAGGAAAGAAATGAACCGGAGGGAGAAACCATTATGAGCAAAATATTAAAACATCGTTGGGGATTTGGATTAAGCGCGGCGGCGGGCGCCGCGGCGATTATCATTGCAGTTATCACAACCCTGTCACCCAAGGCTTTCGGGATTGAGCAGGTTATCGAGGCTTACAACCACGTCCGCTTTTTGCACGTCAAAACCTTTCCGGGCGACCAGCAAGCCCCGAATGAATTCTGGATCAAGGCCGATGAGCAAGGCCGCGTGGAGAAGGCGAGATATTACCTGCCGGAAACCGAGGACGGCGTAAAACTCATCACCTGGACGCCCGCAAAGGCGGAAGTCTGGTTCCAGAGCAAACACGGATTCCTGATTTTACAGACCAAACGGATTGAGCCGCAGATGCGAAGCTTATTGGAGCAAAGCCAGCCCCAATTGTACATGAAAGAGATATTGGAACAGCAAAAGGCTGGCAAGGTCGGGCTGTTAATCCAGGAGAACGGCGAAAGCCAGGTGATTGTGGCGACAAACAGCAGCGGTCAGAAACAGGTGATTACCATAGACAAGAAAACCGACCTGATCACGTCGGTGAAATGGTATCTCGTGGAGGGAGACCACGAAGTTTTGCGGACACGAACAGAATTCTCTGATTACAACGTCCCGATTGAAGACAAAATGTTCGAGTTGCAAGACCAATTGCCGGAGGACGTCAACGTAGCTGACCAGCTCACCCAGCTGATTGGTGTGCCGCAGGGAAATCTGACGGACGAACAAGCGGCAGCGGAAACAGTCCGCCAATTCTTCCAGGCGCTGGTGGACAAGGACTACAAAAAGGCGGGTTTGATTTACGGCGGCGAGCTTGAATCAAATTTCAAAAAGCAATTCGGCGCGTTCACGGTTGCCAGAATCATTTCCGTCGGCCCGTCGGAGGCACAGACGAACTGGGTGAAGCGTGGGTTCCGCGTCCCGTGCAAGGTGGAAATCATTCAACCCGACGGCCACAAATCTGTTGCCGAGCCCAGTCCTTATGTCCGTCCCGGCGACGATGAGGCGCATCCCGACCGTTGGAACATCACCGGCGGCGTCAGTTTGGGCGAAAACGCAGTAAAAGTTTTGCCGGACAACGAAAAATACGCCGCCATGACGGCGGAACAGACTGCCCGTGCGTTTTTCGAGGCCTGCAGCCGCAAGGATTGGAATGAAGCCGGAAACTTCATGCCTTACCTCAACGAGCAACTGAAGGAATATCTCGGCGGTTTGAAAATCATCAGCGTGGGCGAATCCTTCACCGCCGAGAAATATCCCGGCGGGATGGCGCCCAAAGGTTATCCCGGCCGGTTTGTGCCTTACGAAATCCAGCTTCCGCCGCAGGAATTCAACATGCGCGTGTCCAGCGCCAATCCGGCGAAACGATGTGTCGTCACGGGGCTTTATGACAGCAAATTGAAGTTGGAGCAGGATTTTAAATGGTCCACCGAGCCGGAAGTCCTGACCAACAACGATGCTTATGCCCGGCTGACACCCACGGAAGCGGCGCAGGCCTACTTCGACGCCCAATCGAAATTGGACTGGGTCGAGATGCGCAAATTCACCTCGGAAACCGACGTCGAGACCACCAAAAAAGAAATTGCGATGGCGGAAAAGGCCGGCATGGATGTGCACAAAATCATGCCGACGGTCGAGGTGGGCGAAGCCACCTGGTCGCCGGAACAATCCGCCTGGTTCGTGAAATGCCGCATGTCACAGACTAAAAAGTGGAACCTGGCATTGAGGAAGGACAACGCGGCAGGCCGCTGGCAGGTGGACGGTGGAATCTGATCCAGGCGCTCAAAATTGTATGACAAGACAAATTAAACCAACCGTAATTGCGGCAATGGTTCTGGCCGCAATTTTTACCTCTGGATGTCACCAGGCGAAAACGAATTCGCCTCCAGCGCGTCAGGATAGCGCCGCGACGTCTCCAGTATCGCCTGACGACGCGAAGATCTCCGCGATGACCGCCGACCAATTCGCCAGATCATTTTTTGAAGCGTGCGGGCGGGAAGATTGGGAACAAGTTGCGAGATTCTGGCCTCCGGGAGCTCCTCTGGACGATCGATTCAAGAAAGCGCTGGCGGGACTCAAAGTCATAAGCATCGGCAAACCGTTTAAAAAAGATTCCTACGGCGGCATGTTTGTGCCTTACGAGATCCAGTTCAAAAACGGCGAGGCAAAGAAGTTCAACTTGGCCGTAAGACAGGACAATCCTGACCACCGGTGGTATTTCGATGGCGGGCTTTGAACTGTCCGTTTGCTCCACCGCATCAGCAACAGCAGCGGAACCAAGCTCACCAGGGTTTCGTCCCGATGCGTTTTCGGCATGGCATTTTCAGGATTCAGCGCTTGAAAGTTGAAACCTGAATCTGGAAACTCGCCACATGTCGCTGCCGCCGGATTATCACATGCATACGCCGCTTTGCCGTCATGCGACCGGCGAACCGTCTGAGTATGCCAGACACGCGCTGGAAATCGGTTTGACGGAAATCGGCTTCTCCGACCACGCGCCGATGCCGCAGGATGATTTCGACAACTGGCGGATGAACGCCGACAAATTGGACGAATACGTCGCCAAGGTCCGCCAGGCACAAAAGGATTTTCCGCAGCTCACCATCCGCCTCGCGCTCGAAGTGGATTATCTGCCCGGTTACGAAGACTGGATACGCGGACTCGCCGCGCGGCACCCGTGGGATTATTTCATCGGCTCGGTGCATTACGTCTCCGATTCCTGGGCCATTGACGATCCGCAGAAACTGTCGGAGTGGAATCATCGCAACACCGATGAAGTCTGGGCTGTTTATTTCGAACGGCTGACCAAAGCGGCGGAGACCGGTTTCTTTGAAATCATTGGCCACGCCGATTTGCCGAAAAAATTCGGGCACCATCCGTCGCGCGATTGCGCGCCGCTTTACGAAGAATTCCTGGCCGCAGCCAAAAAGCACAATTGCGCCGTCGAACTCAACACGGCCGGGTTGCGGAAGGATTGCCGCGAAATTTATCCCGGCCGCGAAATCCTCCGGCTGGCATTTCAGAAAGGCGTGCCGATCACGTTCGGTTCCGACGCCCACGCGCCCGGAGAAGTGGGGATGAATTTCGCCGAAGCCGTCCAACTCGCGCGAGAAGTCGGCTTCAAGCAATGTTGCCGGTTCGCGCAACGGAAACAGGAATCGGTGGCTTTTTGATTTCAGCGGACAAAATTGTTCCCGGGGCGGAGCGTTTTTATCCGCGAATTTCACAAATCCCCGCCAGTCGAATCCGGCGCGACAATGCGACAACGGCGTGGGGCAGCGGTCATCCCGGAGAAATTGGATTTTGCGGTGGACAACAGCCTCCGGACCCCCGGCAAACTGTTAAAATACAACGTTTTGAGCGTCATTTTTAATTAATAAATGGCATAAATATAGCTGATAGCAGTTCCCATGGAAAAGGGAGTTTCCGTGGATTACTGGAGCCACTGGCGAATGCGTCGGGTCATATTGTCCGCGCTACTTTTGGCTTTGACCTGTTTTGAACCGTCCACCCGGGCCAATGGCATCAATCGCAACGGTGTAGGCGCGGAATCCATGTCCATGGGCGGAACTGAAACCGCGTGGGCGACCAGCCCGCTTGGCGCGATGGCTGCAAACCCGGCGGGTCTGGGATTTCAAGACACGGCCGAACTCGATGTGGACGGCTTCGGCGCCATGACCGAAGGGCATTTCAACAAACCCGGCGTTTCGAGCGGCGATCTGGATAACTCGCCCAATGGGCTTGCGGAAGGTGCTTTTGATCTTCCGTTGAAAAAGTGGCCGGTGACCCTGGGCCTCTCCGTCATTCCCGATTCCCTATTGCTGGCGGATTGGAATTACGTGGATCCTCCCAGCAACCCGGGCGGCATCACCTACGGCCAGCAGGAGCACAAATCGGAGATTTTTGTTCTTCGTTCCGCCATCGGCGCAGGTGTCGCCATCAATTCCAAACTTTCCCTCGGCGCAAGCCTCGGCCTGATTTACAACGAGAACCGGCTGGTCACTCCTTACACCTTTCAAAATCTCCAGCCGCCCTCTGACGCACCTTACGACGGCGCGAAGACCCTGCTGAATTTGCACACGACCGGCTTCGGCTGGAATGTGCAGGCCGGTGTGATTTTTCGCGCCACCACGAATCTGCAATTCGGCCTGACTTACAAGAGCCAGGCGACCGTGCACACTTCCGGTGATGCCTCGGGCGATCCCTATGCGCAATTCGGCGCGCCACCGGGGCCGCTGGCGTTCCATTACGATGCCACCGTGCGAAATATTTTCCCGCAGCAAGTCAGCGCCGGGATGTCCTGGCGCTTCCATCCGCAATGGCGGCTCGCCCTGCAAGTGGATTGGATCAACTGGGGGAATGCCTTCAATACCCTGCCGGTTGGCTTGAGCAATGGCAACAATCCCACCGTCAACAGCGTGCTCGGTTCGAGTTTCAGCGACGCCATCCCGCTGGACTGGAAGGACGAATTCGTTTACCGCGCCGGCCTGGAATATGATGTCACGGAGAACCTCGCCCTGCGCGTTGGATATTGTTACGGCAGCAGTCCCGTGCCCGATTCGACCCTGACTCCCATGACCGCGGCCATCATGGAACACACCTTGACCACCGGCATCGGTTATCGCTGGAAGCGATGTGAATTTGATCTGGCCTATCAATACGACCTGCCGGTCACGCAAAACGTGGGAACCAGCGCCTTGCTCGCCGGCGAATATTCGAACAGTTCGACAGAAGTGAGCGTTCATTGGATCGCGCTCACGGCCCGAATCCGCTTTTGACTCGAACCGCGTAAAGCGAATCCAGCACCCGATATGGCAGGCGGTTTGAGCAAAACGGATCCGGCACCCGCCAACGGCGGACGCACCCATCCCGCCGGGTTCGGCGCAAGGTTTGCTGCTGAATTCACCCGAATTTTTGGCTCGCTGATTGACCGGCCCATTCCTCCGGAACTTCTGGCCAACCCGGAAAGCGCGCGCCATGCAAAACTGATTACCCGCTTCGGAGCGCTGGGGTCGCTATTCGGCTTCACCTACGCCGTTTTTTACCTGGCCATCGGGCACAAGTGGGGCGCTACCATCATTTTGTTTTGCAGTTCGGGCGTGGCTGTCACGCCCCTGGTGTTGCGTTGGAGAAAATCCGTGCGCGCGGCCGGCCACTTCTTTTCCCTGACGCTGACGCTCGGTTTTACCGGGTTATGCTTTGTGGAAGGTGGCGTACACGGCCACGCCATCGCCTGGCTGGTCAGCGTGCCGTTGTGCGCCTTGCTCCTGCTGGGCAGACGGCCCGCCGCGCGCTGGGCAGTCGTCTCGTTCGTTGCAGCAAGTGTGGTGGTGGGTTTCGATCTGGCGGGAAGGCGTTTGCCGATCACGTATGATCCCCAGTGGCGGTCGGTCGTTTCCGCGGCGGGCTATCTGGGACTGATTCTCTTCATGTTCATTCTCGGACAGATCTTTGAAGTCGGACGTGCCCGCGCCATCGCCAAAATGCAGGGTGCGCTCAAGGAACTCGCTGACTCGAACGAACGGCTGGTGCATTTGAACAACGAAAAGAACGAATTCCTGGGAATTGCGGCGCATGACTTGAAAAATCCGCTGACGGTGATTCTGGGCAACGCCGAATTGATGACCATGGTCGAAGACCCGGGCAAGATTAACAAGCTGGCCAATACCATCGCTGCCGCCGCCAAACGAATGCGCAACCTGATCAACGACCTGCTCGATGCCAACGCCATTGAGCAGGGCAAATTCACCTCCAAGATCGAGCGTTGCGACGTTGGCCTGTTGGTCCGCGAATGCGTGGAAAACAATCAACTCTCTGCCGCCAAAAAGGACATTACCATCCGCGTGGGCATGTCTCAGGGTCTCATGGCCCGGGCGGATCGCACGGCCACGCTGCAAATCCTCGACAACCTGATCTCAAACGCCCTCAAATTTTCACCGCCCAACACCACCATCCACGTGCATTCGGCCCCGGAAAAGGACTTTGCTCTCGTGTCTGTTCGTGATGAAGGCCCCGGCATCAGCGCGGAAGACCAGAAAAAACTGTTCAAAAAATTTGTTCGCCTGAGCGCCCGGCCAACCGGCGGCGAGTCCTCGACCGGGCTTGGGTTGTCCATCGTCAAAAAGCTGGCCGAGGCGATGGCCGGCACCATCCAGTGTCACAGCGCCTTGGGGACCGGCACCACGTTCGTGCTCCGGTTGCCGGTTTGGACCGGCGACCCTCCCGATGTCTCCGCTCCAGCCGCAGTCAAGCCGCGCACCCGCACGGGCGTCCCGGAATTGCTGCCGCACGTCACCGCCCGAAACTGATTTTCGCGGACAAATTCGTGCTCGTGCCGCGAAAGGATTTCAAATCGTCCGTGTGAATCACTCGACAGCGCCGGTTGATTTTGAAAAACTGCGCGCGTGAAGCAATCAATCGTCACCTTGGACATGGAAGGCGTGTTGACGCCGGAAATCTGGATTGCCGTCGCCGAGAAGACCGGCATCCCGGAACTGCGCCGTACGACCCGCGACGAGCCTGATTATGACAAGCTCATGCGCGGGCGGCTCGGCATTCTCGATCAACATGGTCTGAAGCTGTCCGACATCCAAAACGTCATCGGCACACTGCGCCCTTTGCCCGGCGGCAAGGAATTTCTGGATGAACTTCGTTCGCTGGTGCAGGTCGTCATCCTGTCCGACACATTTGAGCAGTTCGCGTCTCCCCTGCTCCGCCAACTCGGCTGGCCGGTGCTGCTCTGTCACCGGCTCGTGGTGGAAAACGACCGCATTGCGAATTACCAGTTGCGCATTCGGGAACAAAAGCGCGAGGCGGTGGCCGCGTTCAAGCGGATGAATTACCACGTCATTTCCGCCGGCGATTCATTCAACGACACCGCGATGCTGCTGGAGGCAAATGTTGGTTTTCTTTTCCGCGCCCCGGAAACAGTTAAAAAACAATTCCCACAGTTCAAGGCCGTCGAAGCTTACGCAGATTTGATGAAGCTCCTCAGGGGCGCGATGGCCTGATTGGGTCGGGCACCGAAGGTCGAGAGTGGAGCGCCAAGCGCCCGAGGAAAAATCTTGTTGCCGGGCGGCGCAATGCGGTTAGCTTTCTTGCGTCATGCCAACACGCCAGGGTTCCATTCACCTGTTCCGGCTTTTCGGAATTGATGTGTATCTTCACTGGGCCTGGTTTTTCGCGGCCTGGTATTTCATCAGTAGCGCGAAGGGCTATTCTTCTACCGTCTGGAGCGTCCTGGAGTGTCTGGCGTTGTTTGCCATTGTGCTGATTCATGAATTCGGCCACCAATTAGCTTGTCGCTCCGTAGGTGGCCAAACGCATGATATCATTCTTTGGCCGCTCGGCGGCGTGGCTTATGTGTCACCGCCGCAACGGCCGGGCGCCCAGCTCTGGAGCATCGCCGCTGGACCGTTGGTCAATGTGCTGCTGTTTCCCATCTTCACTGGGGTTCTGCTACTGGCGCGGTCGGCGGATTGGGGAGACTCGGCGCCTGACGTCTATGTTTTTGTCCTGACGCTATGGTATATCAACGCCGTCCTGCTCGCTTTCAATTTGCTGCCGATTTACCCGCTCGACGGCGGTCAAATTTTGCGATCACTGCTCTGGTTCGTGTTCGGGCGGGCGCGCAGCCTGATGATCGCGACCATCATCGGTTTCGTAGGCATCGCCGCGTTCATTCCCGTTGTCATCCTGGCCAACCAGTTGTGGTATTACCTTTTGGCGGCGTTTGCCGTACTCAATTGCTGGGGCGGCTTGATGCAAGCGCGCGCGCTGTTGCGCATCGCCAGGATGCCGCGGCGCGACGGCTTTGCCTGTCCGGTGTGCAAAACACCGCCGCCCTTGGGCGCCATCTGGCGGTGTGGCAAATGCCGTCAACCGTTCGACACGTTTGCAGCTTTGGGAGTGTGCCCGCATTGCGGAACGCAGTTCAGCGCCACGCAATGCTTCGAGTGCGGCAGCTTGCGTCCGTTCAATGAATGGGCCACCTCCCCGCTGCCACCGCCAATCAATCCTCCGCTTTGAACGCCCTTGAAATCAAATCGCGCACCGCTTTCTTCGGTTCCTTGCCTTCGTAGAGCATCTGGTAAACTTCATCCGTGATCGGTGTCGGCACTTTTTTCCCGCGCGCCAGCCGGTGCGCCGAACGCGCGGTGGGATAACCTTCGGCCAGTTTCGGATGCGACGCCTGGATGGCTGTCATCGTTTCACCGCGCCCGAGGCGCTCGCCCAGATTGCGATTGCGGCTTTGCTTGGAAAAGCACGTCAGCATCAGGTCTCCGAGACCGCTCAGACCGGCGAACGTTTCGGGCTGCGCGCCGCACGCCACGCCCAGCCGGCGCATCTCGGCCAGCGCCCGTGTGACGAGGCCGGCCTTCGTGTTGTCGCCGTAGCCAAGTCCGTCGCTCACGCCCGCCGCGATGGCGATGATGTTCTTCAGCGCGCCGCCGTATTCCACACCGAGGATGTCCGTGCTGCGATAGATGCGGAATTCCGGGCGGTGAAAAAGTCCCTGCACGGTGCGCGCCGTGCCATCGTTTTCGCTGGCGCAAACGACCGTGGTGGGAATGCCGAGGGCCACTTCCCGGGCAAAACTGGGACCGGAAAGCGCGGCCACGCGGTTGGCCGGAGCGTGTTCGCGCAAAATCCGGCTCATGGTTTCGCCGGTCTCAAATTCGATGCCCTTGGTCACGCTCACCAAAATCGCCAGATGCCCTTTCAATTTCACTGCCACCCGCCGGAAAGCCTGCGACGGAATGGCCAAGACGACACACTCGGCTCCACCCACCGCTTTCTCGAAATCCGCCTCCACCCGCCAATTCGTCGGCAACGTCACGCCCGGCAGGTAACGCTCGCTGCGGCCCCGGCGGAGTTCGCCCAGCGTTTCGGTATCAATGTCCCACAGCGCCACGGCGTTGCCGTTTTCGCAGAGCACCTTGGCCAGCGCCGTTCCCCATGCGCCCGTTCCGAGCACGGTGATTTTCATTTCGTCACCTCCGGGGTTGCGGTTTTCTTGCCGAACCGCCGTTCCGTGCCGTTGAACAGCCGCTCGATGTTGTCCTTGTGTTTAGCTATGGCGAGCAAACCGAGCGCGGTTGTGGCGATGCCAAGCAATAAATTGCGCGGTGGTAGAATCCAAACCGTGGCGGGTAGGGCCAACGCCGCGACGATGGACGCAACCGAAACGTACCGGGTCAGGGCAAACACAATAATCCACACGCCCAACGCGATGCCCAGGGCCAACGGCGCCAATGCGAATAAAACCCCGGCGCTGGTGGCAATACCTTTGCCGCCCTTGAATCCGAGCCAGCAGGTGTAATCGTGGCCGAGCACGGCGAAAAACCCGGCGACCACGTAAAATCTGATCTGGAGTTCAACCGGCACGTCATGAAAATAACGGAAAAATCCGGAAGCATGCGGCGCAAACCAATTGAAAATCAATGGGGCAAGCAAAACGCAGGCGGCATACCCTTTCAACGCATCCACCAGCAACACAAAAATTCCCACCGGTTTGCCGAGCGCGCGCATGGCATTCGTCGCGCCGATGTTGCCGCTGCCGACCATGCGAATATCAATGCCCTTCGCGCGTCCGGCCAGATAGCCCGTTGGAATCGAGCCGAGCAGATACGCGGCCACGGCAATGACGGCATAACTCAAAATTGGCACGGCAGCAGATTATGAGTTCGGAGTTCAAAGTTCAAAGTCCAAAGTTTTGGACTGCGGCGGCTTAATGCCACTTTCCCCGACGCGACATGTCGCGTCGAAACAAAGCGCGGACACGTCCGCGCACTCCAAAATCTTCGCTTCCTCTGCGCAAACTTTGAACTTTGAACCCGGAACCTTGAACTTTAAGCTTCGCGCATGGCATCCAAAGTCAGAGTGGCAGTCCTCGGCACCGGTTCGCTCGGCAAGGAACACGTTCGTATTTATTCCGAACTCGCCGCCGCCGGTCACGTGGAATTCGCCGGAATTTTTGACACGGACGCCGACACCGCCCGCCGAATCGCCGGCAAATACAAGGCGCGCATCTTTAAATCGGTCGCCGAAGCCGCCGCCAATGCCGACGCGCTCAACATTGTCACCCCGACCACCACGCATTTTGAACTGGCCAAGACGCTGCTCGCGCAGGGCAAACACGTGCTCGTCGAAAAACCGATGACCGACGACACCGCGCAGGCAGCGGAACTCATCCAGCTCGCTCAACGGAAAAATTGCGTCCTGCAAGTCGGCCACGTCGAGCGGTTCAATCCCGTTTTCAATTATCTCGAATCCGTCGCCACCGAACCGCGCTTTATCGAGACGCACCGGCTTTCGCCCTACCCGGCCCGCTCGACCGATATCGGCGTCGTGCTGGATTTGATGATCCACGACCTGGACGTCGTGCTCGCGTTCGTGAAATCGCCCGTGACGAGTGTGGACGCCGTGGGCATTCCGGTGTTGAGCAAAAGCGAGGACATCGCCAACGCGCGGCTGCATTTTGCCAACCGCTGCGTCGCCAACCTTACCGTCAGCCGCGTCAGCCCGGAGCGGATGCGGAAGATTCGCGTTTTCAGCGGCCCGACCAATCCGTGCTACATCTCGCTCGATTACCGCGCGCAGGAAGGGTTCATTTATCGCATTGCCCGCGACGATGAATGGGTAAGTTCCAAGTTGAGAAAGCTTTTTGCCCTTGCTGGCAGCAACGTGACGGTTGTCAGCGAATTTGCCGGCAAAAAGATCGTGCGCGAGCCGGTGCCGATTGCCAAGGACGAGCCGCTCAAGCTCGAACTGCAGGATTTCGTGAACTGTGTCCGGGAGCAACACGCGCCCCTGGTCAGCGGCGAATCCGCCAAACGCGCGTTGGACCTGGCCTTTGAAATCACGCGGCAGGTGCAGCAGAGTAAATGAACCCGAAAATATTCATGCTCATCGCCGGTGAGGCAAGCGGCGACACCCTCGCGGCGGAACTGGTTTCCGCGCTACGCTCTCAATTTTCCATCCTCAATTCCTTGGCACGGCGAAGCGAAGCGGAGACGGGTCCATCCTCGGCGGTTTTTTTCGGCGCAGGCGGTCCCGAAATGGCCGCTGCGGGGGTCGAACTGGCCTTCGACCTGACGCAGTACTCCGTCATCGGCATCGAGGGCGTGCTGAAACATTATTTCAAGTTCCGGCGGTTGTTCAACCAACTGCTCGCTCTGGCGATTGAGCGCAAGCCGGAAGCCGTCATCGGCGTGGATTTCGGCGGGTTCAACCTGCGCTTCGGGCATGCCATCAAACAATACGTCCGCGACAATCCGTTTTCGAAATGGAATCCGAAAATCATTCAGTTCGTTTCGCCGCAGGTCTGGGCGTCGCGACCGGGCCGCGCGAAACGGCTGGCGGCGGATTATGACCTGGTTCTGAGCATTTTCCCGTTCGAGAAGGACTGGTATGCGCAGCGCGTGCCGAAGTTGCGCGTGGAATATGTCGGCCACCCCATGATTGGGAGATTTGCCTCGGAAGGACGAGTTACACGAGTCCCTGAAACAGACAAATTGGGGACTCGCGTAGCTCGTCCCTCCGAAATTTTACTTTTGCCCGGCAGCCGCGTGGACGAATTGCGCCGGCATTTGCCAGTCATGCTTGGTGCGTTGAAATTGATCCGGGAACAATCGCCGGCGGTGAAAGCTAAAATGATTTTGCCGAATGAAGGCTTGAAAGAACTCGCGAACCAGTTGTCCGGCCCCCCGGCGAATTTTGAATTTCAAATCGGCGATCTGTCGCAGGCGCTCGCCGGAGCCGACCTCGCCATCGCCTCGACGGGCACGGTGACAATGGAGTGCGCGTTCCTCGGCGTGCCGACGGTGACGCTCTACAAAACGTCGTGGTTCAACTGGGAGATCGCCAAACGCCTCGTGACGGTGAAATGGGGGACGATGCCGAACATCCTGGCCAACGAAGAAGTTTATCCCGAATTCATCCAAAACGCGGCCACGCCGGAGAACATTGCCAGGGCCGGGCTGGATCTGTTGCAGAAGGAATCGCGCCGGCAAAAAATCAAATCGCAGCTCGCAAAAATTGTGTCTTCACTCGGCGAACCCGGCGCCAGCCAGCGCGCAGCCGCGGCCATTTTGAGTCTGTTGTAAGAGCAGGACAGGCTTCCGGCCTGTCTCCATTTTTGAAAATTAAAGTTAGAGACAGGCGCGACGCCTGTCCTACGCAAATGCAAAAAAACTTTACCATGAAAGACCTGACCAGCCCGACGTGGATCAAGGTGAAAGGACTGTTATTCCTGCTCATCGGAATTATCGCGGCCATTTTAATCTTCCTGGGTGATCCGAACTGGAGAACCGCCGTCTTGCTCACCCTGGCCATCTGGAGTTTCTGCCGGTTTTACTATTTCGCATTTTACGTCATCGAAAAATACGTTGACCCGGCCTGCAAATTTTCCGGGCTGATTTCGTTTGTGAAGTATTTATTCCGGCGGCGCTAAATGCGGTGGGGCGAGCGTCCTCGCGAGCCGGATATCCGACTTAAAACCGGCTCGTCAGGAGCCTCGCCCCACCAGTTTTGACTTTTCCCCGCTTGCTCGCTACACTGCCGGCATGGAATCGCTGCACGCCCCGTGGCGGATTGAATATATTCTCGCGCCCAAACCGCAGCTTGACGCGAGCCTGTTCACCCGCATCGCCCAATCCAACGACGACGAGGTCAATCACGTCATCGCGCGCGACCGCACCTGCTACGCCTTGCTCAATACTTATCCCTACAACGGCGGACACCTGATGACCGTCCCTTACAAACAAGTCGCCGACTTGAACGACCTGACCGACGGGGAACTCGCCGATTTGTGGAAGCTCACGCGCCGGTGTGTGAACGCGCTGACCCAGTTGATGAAGCCGGACGGCTTCAACATCGGCATCAATCTCGGCAAAGTCGCCGGCGCGGGCATCGCGGAACACCTGCACATTCACGTGGTGCCGCGCTGGAACGGCGACACGAATTTCATGCCGGTGCTGGCGAACACGAGGGTCCTGCCGGAAGCGTTGAAGGACATTGCGGCAAAATTGCGCGCGGAACTGGCAAAATGATTTGAATTTGTGGCCACGGAAACCCTTCATTTTGAGAACGCGCGGGTGGCACAGCAGCTTTTCAACAATGAACCGCGCAATTTGCAATCGCTCGAAAGCGAACTGGGCGTCAAAGCCACTTCCCGTGAGGGCTGGATCAAACTCGAAGGCCAGGCCGATGCCATTGAACGCGCCAAACAGCTTTTCGTGTCGCTGGAAAGCCTGCTAAAGGCCGGTTCGCCCGTCCGCAATCGCGAGTTCACGCATGCGTTGAACGTGGTTAAACACGAAGGCGCCGAGACGCTCAAGGATTTGGTGAGCGACCGCGTGGTGACGCACGAGCACAAAGCCGGCGTGACCCCCAAAACAGTCGGCCAGAAAAAATACCTCGACGCCATCCGCAAGCACGACATCACCATTGGCGTCGGGCCGGCCGGCACGGGCAAGACGTATCTGGCGGTGGCGGTAGCACTCGCGGCGTTGCGCGACGGGCGGGTTTCGCGGCTGATTCTCACCCGCCCGGCCGTGGAAGCCGGCGAGGCGCTCGGTTTTCTGCCGGGCGACCTCTACGAAAAAATCACGCCCTATCTCCGGCCCTTGCAGGACGCGCTGCACGACATGCTGCCCGCCGAGGAAATCCAGAAGCACACCGAGCGCGGCACGATTGAAATCGCGCCGCTGGCTTACATGCGCGGCCGCACCCTTAACAACGCCTTCATCATTCTTGACGAGGCGCAGAACTCCACGACCGAGCAGATGTTGATGTTTCTCACCCGCCTCGGCCACGGTTCGAAGGCGGTGATCACCGGGGACGAGACGCAAATTGATCTGCCGCCGAACAAACATTCGGGCCTGCTGGAAGCCCATCGCGTTTTGAAAAACGTCGAAGGCATCGCGGTCATCGAGTTCAGCAGGCGCGATGTGGTCCGGCATCCGCTCGTCCAGCGCATCATCGCGGCCTACGAGGAGCATCGTGGCAACGCGAAATCGGAATGAAGCTATTTCGCAGGAGCCGAGGTTACGAGGCTCAAACTGAAAGAAAATCAGAGACTCCTCACGTCGTCTCCCGCAATAATTCGGGCATGAACGTCGCCATCACCAGCCGCCAGCGCATGCGGAAAATCAACCGGCGTTTGCTGAAACAAATCACTGCCGGCTTGCTCGCCGATTTAAAAATTGAATCGGTGGAGCTTGGTATCCATCTCGTCGCCAGCCCGGAAATGACGCGCTTGAATGAAAAATTTCTCAGGCACGCCGGCCCGACCGATGTCATCACGTTCAACTATTCAGTCCCCGGCTCCGGGACCCCGGATCCCGGACCCCAAATTCACGGTGAAATCTTTATCTGCATGAACGAAGCGGTCACGCAGGCGCGGAAGTTCGGCACAAGCTGGCAATCGGAAGTGGTGCGCTACGTCGTCCACGGTATCCTGCATTTGCTCGGCTTTGATGATGCGCTCCCGGCGGCCCGGCGCACCATGAAACGCGAAGAAAACCACCGGTTGCGCGAACTTTCCCGCCGCTTTCCCTTGAGCAAACTCTGACGCGGTCCTAAACTGGCGGCATGGAACAGAGAAGTTTGTTCGCGCGCTGGCGCTCCAGTTTTCTGACCGGGTTGGCAGTCACGTTGCCTGCTTTGCTCACGCTGGCAGCGGTCAAGTGGCTGATCGGCACGATTTCCAGCGTGACCGACGTGCTGTTGTTTTTTCTGCCCAAGAGCCTGACGCATGAGAGTTTGTTTTTACCCAATGACGGCAAGGGGGATATGCTTTGGTATTGGAAGCTGGCGGCGTTGGCGCTGGCCGTGGTTTTGATTTCGGCGGTGGGCGTGCTGGCGCGCTATTACATCGGCAAAAAAATCATTGATTGGACCGACCGCGTGTTAATGCGGGTGCCGTTCCTGAATAAGATTTACGGCGCCATCAAACAGGTCAACGACGCCTTTTCCGGCAACAAACACTCGTTCAAGACAGTCGTGCTGGTGGAATTTCCGGGGCCGGGAAATTACTCCGTCGGTTTCATCACCAACGAACAACAGGGCGAAATCCAGGAAATGGCCGGAAAGAACCTGGTGAGCGTTTTCATCCCGACGACGCCGAATCCCACGTCCGGGTTTTTGATTCTGGTCCCGGAAGAAAAGCTGGTGAAATTGAAAATGTCCGTCGCCGATGCCATCAAATATATCGTCAGCCTCGGTTCGATTTCCCAGGAAGCCACGCCGCAGGCGGAAAAACGAGGATAGAAGATTGAGGACGGAGAATCGCCCAGCGCGCCGGAACGGAATGCTATTTTCCATCGTCCATTCTCCATCTTCGTGTTTATGATTCAAAGCGCCACCGGCATCATCCTGCGCACGCGACCGCTCACGGACACCAGCCTCATCGTCCACTGGCTTACCCCGGATTTCGGGCGGATAGCGACCGTGGCCAAGGGCGCGCGCCGTTTCAAATCGCCGTTCCTCGGCAAGCTGGATTTGTTTTATCTTGCGGATTTTTCGTTCAGCCGCAGCCGCCGTTCCGATTTGCACCTTCTCCGCGAGGTCGGTTTGCGCGAAACGCACGGTCCGTTCCGACAGAATCTGGCCGGCCTGCGTCAGGCCGCTTACGCCGCCGCGTGCATCGAGCAGGCGACCGAAACCGAAACCCCGCTGCCCGCCGTCTTTGAATTGATGCGTGGATTTCTTGATTGTCTTTGCCGGCAAAGTCCGGTGCCGCCGATGGTCTTTGCCTTTGAACTGAAGTTGCTGCATGAACTGGGCCTGAATCCCGACCCCGGAAAGGCCGGATTGACGGCGGGTACAAGGCATATTCTCCGCGCTCTGGCGACCCGTAATTGGCAGGCGTCCTGCTATTTAAAGCCTTCCAGCGGGCAAATCGAAGAGTTACGCCGGTTTTTGCACGGTTTCCTGATTTACCATCTGGGCCGTTTGCCGCGCGGCCGGGCTGCCGCGTTGGCGGGTTGAATCTGCTGTTTGCATCAGCCCGTTTTGGGTATCGTCAGCCGGTCGTATCGGAACCGAGCCATGATTAAAAAAATAGCAAGAAAGTTCTCCACGGTGAGGATGCAATTGGTCGCCAGCGTGTTTGTGGCCATCGCCCCGGCACTGGTGCTGACGTATATCGTCAATCAAGCGTGGTTCTGGCAGTTCGCGCCGCGGTGGATGAAGGAGTATGCGCTGGATGTTCCTTGGGCGAGTTTCCTGGTGGGTTTGCTGGCGTTGGGCGCGGCCTGGTTCGGCGGCGAGCATTTTATTCTGCGGCAGGTTCGTGCGCTGTCCAACGCGGCCCAGCGGCTGGCCAAGGGAGATTTGACCGCCCGCACCGGCATTAAAGACCGGGAAAGCGAACTCGGCCAGTTGGCCAACGTTTTCGATCAGATGGCCGAGTCGCTGCAACAGCGCATCAAGGAACGCGAGGCCGCCGAAAGAACCCTGCTCAACCGCGCGTTGCAGCAAACGACCGTCGCCGCGCTGGGACAGTTCGCGCTGACGAACAGCGACTTGATGGCCTTGTTGAACCAGGCGACGATTCTTGTGGCGCAAACGCTGGAAGTGGACTATTGCGCCGTCTTCGAATCGGTGACCGGCGGCCAGTTGCTCATGCGGGCCGGTTCCGGTTGGAAATCCAACTGCGTCGGCTCGGCCACCATCCCGGTGGATGATTACTCGCAAGCGGGTCTGACGTTTCGGACCGGCGACGCCATTGTGGTCGCTGATTTGTGGACCGAAAGGCGGTTCAAGGCTTCATCGGTGTTGATGGATCATGGCGTCGTGAGCGGGGCGACCATTCTCATTCCCACGCGCGAGAGGCCGTTTGGTGTTTTCTGCGTGCACACCGTCAAGCACCGGGAATTCACCCCGGACGACGTGCAATTCCTCCTGGCCGTGGCCGGCGTCATCGGGATAACGGTCGAACGGTTGAGGTTGGGTGAACAGTTGCGCCAATCACAAAAAATGGAGTCCATCGGCCAGTTGGCCGCCGGCGTGGCG
>DATNHI010000183.1:0-2472 GCA_035605035.1 Verrucomicrobiia bacterium | reverse complement strand
AGCCGGTCGGTGACATCAACCTGTTCGGCGTCCGGATATTTTTTCAACGCCGCGTCGTCCCATTTGGAAACCAACGCGCCGACGCCCGTTTCTTTTTTGATTTCAGGAACCCGGTCTTTGAGCGCCGTCATCGCGTCGGTGGCCGGCGCGGTGCTGAAGATCTCACGGTGGATTTCATCCTGTTCCTGGCGCAGCCCGGCGGCAAGTTCCTTAAAGTGGTTGGTCTGCCTGGCGTCACGGGCGGCCAAGGCGGCTTGTGTTGCCTGGTTGATCCGCTGCAAGTGCTCCGCGGTGGAGAAATGCGCGTAAGCCACCGCACGTGAATCGTAGATGCCGATGCGAGGCGGCGCGGTGTTGGTTTCCGCCGCCCGCAAATTCTCGGCGCACAAGGCCGCTACGAGCCCGGCGGCGACGGTCAGGGTCGGATGAAGGGTGGTTTTCAAAGCGAAGCCAGATTACCGCGTGGCACGGGAGAAGTGTTAATTGATAAAACTTCTGCCGGCATCGCCTGAATCAATGCCAATCGCGCATTGCGCCGCGAACGAAATTGAACGGAATTCGAGCCGCTGGGATCGACTGGAGGAAGCCGGGGCGTGAAACGTGACGAGTGACGCGTGACAAGATTCCAACCCTCGCGCCTCCGGTGCGGTCCAAGTCACGTGACGTCCGTCACCGATTACGCTTCGGAAACGGGATTCAGTAAATCATCTGGAACAGTTTGAACACGAACCAGCCGAGCAACGCGCCGGCCGGCAGGTCCACGAAGTAATGTTGTTTCGTAAAAAGACAGCTCAGCGCGATGAGCGCGGGAAACGCGAACACCCACGGTCCGATGCCCCCATACAAGTGCAGCGCCGTGAGCGTGGCTACCGAGGTGTGCATGCTCGGGAAACTGTTCGAGCGCGCGTCGAAGCTTTGAACGAAGGCGAGGAAACGTTCCGAATGACCTTTGCCGGTCACGCAGGCGCGCCACTCCGGCGGGGTCGAGACCGGCAATAACAGGAAAAATGCCATTTGAAACGCAAGCAGAATCATGAAGCTGACCGCCACGTAAAGAAAATGACGCGGCGAGGTGACGGTCCAGTTGATGGCCACGATGATGGGGTAATAGAGAAAACTGTAAATCCACACCCAGCGCGGGCGGTACGGAATGCGGTCATCAATCGGCAGGCGGAATTCACGCGGTCGAGTCACGTAATTTCGCTGGCACCAGAAATAGAACTGGTACACGCCCACGATCAGAAACACGCTGATGACAAGCTGAATGATGCGATCGATGGTTTGCATGGTTGATGGCGTTCGATGGTTATGTCCCGCAGATTATCCAAAGAGGCTCCGCGTGGCAATTGATGTTCACACAAAATTATAATCCGCACTTGCCGTTATCGCGTTAATTGATAAAACTGTGGCGAATATCGGCTGGCTCGATGAATATCCATCACCTTGAGCTGTTCTATTACGTCGCCAAGCACGGTGGCATCATGCCGGCGGTACGGAACATCCCCTATGGCATCCAACAACCGGCGGTCAGCGCGCAAGTGGCGCAACTGGAAGAATTTCTCGGGGTGACGTTGTTTCAACGGCGGCCCTTCGCCCTGACGCCGGCGGGCGACAAGCTCTACGGATTCATCCAGCCGTTTTTTTCGAACCTCGACAAAATCGCCGGCGAATTTCAAGGTGGGCAGGCGCGGCACGCCCGCATCGGGGCCTCGACAATCATTTTGCGCGATCACGTGCCGGGGTTGCTCCGGGGAGTACAGAAAAAATTCCCGGGTTTGAAGGTGACATTGCGCGAAGGGTATCCAGCGCAACTGGAGGAGTTGCTGCAAAAAGAGGAAATTGACCTGGCCGTCACGCTCATCGAAAAAACGTCCGTGCCGGGCATTCATACGCTGGCGCTGCTGGAATTGCCGCTGGCGTTGCTGGTGGAAACCGGCAGCGCGGTCACCGCCGCGGAGCAGTTGTGGAAGCGCGACAAGATAGATGAGCGGCTGATCTGCCTGCCGCCAGGCGCGCCGCTCTGCAAAAATTTCCAGCAAAAACTCGGCGAGCTCGGCGTGGACTGGTTTCCGAGCATCGAAGCGAGTTCGGTGGACTTGGTGGAAGCGTATGTCGCGAGCGGACTGGGCATTGGCGTGTCGGTGGCGATTCCGAAAAAAGCCTTGCCGTCCAACGTGCGTGCCCTGCCGTTGCGGGGATTTCCGCCGGTCGTGATCGGCGCGATGTGGCGGGGGCGCACGACGCCATTGCTGCAAACTTTTCTGGAGGAAATGAAATTGCGCGCGAAGCAACTGGCGTGAGCGGATGGGGGTTGTTTTTTAAGACACGCGCGACTTGAGTTGGGACAAAAGTTGACGGCGATGTGGATTTTTCACGATAAACGGTTTGGCGTGAGGGTTGCTCATTTGCGCCGGGCAGCACGAATTGCTGCTTGCAAAAAAAAATTCATCCGTATAAGAAAGAAATCACATG
>DATNHI010000182.1:0-2503 GCA_035605035.1 Verrucomicrobiia bacterium | reverse complement strand
CCAAGACCATTGAGCCAGTGATGGCCAAGGCATAACCGGAGGAAAAAACATGAACTTGAATCCTGCCACCGTGCTCGACCCCGTGTTCCATTTTCTCGATTGGATCATCGCAGAATGGGGAGTTTATCTGTTTCTCGCGTTCGTCTGGTTGTCGGTGTTGGTGCTGGCCTGGGTGTTTAGCGGCGGGTTGCGCCGGAAATTTCCCAATCAACCGCACGGCAGCGCCAGCATCGGCATTATCATTCAGCCGCACACACCACCACCGCCACCAACAATCATCATCCAAGAATATCACCCGCCGGATGATGGCGTGGATTAAACCGGGTGTTCTGTGAAGTGTGACGATGGGGACGGGCGAGCGGCGCGGCGCGGACTCGCCCGTCCTCATGCTGGTTGGGCCTGCCGTGCCCGCTTCCGCGCGTTCTTGTTGCGCCAGTGCCGGTGAATGGCCGCCGCCACTTTATCGAGCCATTCCGGGCTGGCAAATTTCTCCGCGAGTGCATCACGCGAAAAATGCTTTACGCAATAACGCCCTGGATGGCCGAGCGGCTTGAGCAGTCCCGACCGCACCAGCGGCGGGATGGTATGCGTGGCAACGCCCAGCGCTTCGGCCACCTTCTCCTTGGTCATCAAGACCGGAAATTTTTCCAGCGTCTGTAATTTCAATGACGATTCGGGATTCATACTTTCTCCTTGGTAAAAGCGATGGCGACGGCGGCAACATGGGTTTTGAACGTGGCGGCGTAGCGCCGGTCAGCCGCCTTCACAAATTTCAATTCATACTTCTGGATCGCCCGTTCAACGGCCTTGAGTCCGCTCCCCAGCACCGCAACTTCGGCCACGGCAAAACAGAGCAACAGCTTTTCGGGCGGGGCCTCCGGCTTCGTTGCCAACGCCGGATTGGAAATCATCTCTGCATATAGAAATTGCGCATAAGGCAGTTGGTAACTCCTGCCGTCGTCGGCCACCACGTTCAAAGTGGCGACCGTGGAATCCGTGCCGTAAGAAGGATTGTCGCGCGGGTTAGACGCCGATTCGGTGGGTGGAGGTTCGTTGGTGTTCATAACGGGGTGTTTTCATTTGCGGGCTGCGATTGTCAGGTAAAATTGCCTGTTGCAGTCCGAGGCGCTGGCGGAACTGTTTCAGAAAGCGATGACCGCGCTGCAAAACATTCAGGATGAATTTTCGGTGGTGGACGGGCGGGACCACTTCCACCGCCGCCAGCCGCGCGCTGGAACGGGTGACGTGCGAGCGCAACATCTCGGCATCATCAGTGAACACGCGGCAGGCGTCGCGCCCGCGCGAGATGCTGACGTAAAATTGCTGCTGATTGATCGCCGGCAGCGAACGCGACGACGCGACGACCAACACTTCATCCACGGTCTTGCCCTGGGCGGCGTGCGACGTGACGGCGTAGCCGTGTGTGAACGTGCGATAATCGGCGGAAATCACCCGGCCATCGGCCAGCACCACGGAATCGCCCCGAATCGCCCGCACCTCGACCAATTCGCCGTTGATAAATTTCTTCTGCCAGTTCGATTGCAGCAGCAGCTTGTCGCCAGCAGCCACTTTCAATTTCCGTTTCTCACCCACATCAAACAAGGCAGAGCCTTGACCCAAAGGGAAAATACTTTCGGAACCGTCCGCGCGTTGGACTTTCAAGGCGTCATTTTCGACGGCGACCACCGCAACCGTTTCATTTTTGGCAAAACCAGTTTTTTGCCGGTGAAACCGAATCGCCAGGCCGGGACGGTATTGCCGTGCATCCTGTTTTTGCGCTTCCGTCCACGACAGCGAATCGAAGACTTGAAACTCCTTTTCGTCACCCGCCAGCCGACCGGACGTTTTCAACGCGGCGCGGACTTTTTCCGTCACCGCCTCGATTTCATTCCACGTCGGCGCGACCAGCAGCACGGATTGGTTTTGCTCCAATGCTTTTACATACGACCGCGCGGCTTCACCGTGCAATTGATCGCCTGAAAACTCTGTTACCGCTCCCATGCGTTCCAATTGTGCGAACGCTTCATTGGTATTTTTCTGCGCGGCCAGCTCAACGGCCCGGCGATATTCGACTTTGCGTTGCCGCCGGATGCGGGTCAATTGGCCGGACTGAAAATCCGAATGGTTTTCCAAAATCCGCAGCGCATCGCCACGCGCAACCGAAGCGTGCTGGCCGGTGTCCCCCGACAGCACAATGCGTGCATCCCGCGCCAGGTCAAACAGCCGCTTCATGTCGTCCATCCCCACCGCCCCGGCTTCGTCCAGCACCACCAACTGACGGGCAGACAAAGCCGGTTTCGTCAGCAGCAAACTTTGCAGTGTCACCGCCGCGAATCCCTCGGTGCGCAAAACCTCGGTTGCTGCCGCCGTCGGCGCGCAGAACAGCGGTTCAACACGGGCTTCCTTGCAGGCGGCGACCAGCTCGCGCAACGCCGTGGTTTTGCCGCTGCCCGCCAGACCGCGCAGGCCGGTGATGCGGTCACTGGTGCGCAGCACATGATAA
>DATNHI010000181.1:0-9241 GCA_035605035.1 Verrucomicrobiia bacterium | reverse complement strand
CCCACAGGCGCAGGCGCCCTCAGCGGCGGGCGTTCCCGCCAGACCGGCCATGCCCGCTATGCCGCAGAATCCTGGGATGGGCTCCCTGCCCGCCATGCCGATAGTGCCGCCCGGAGGAGGATTGGAACTCCAGGCCACCGGGTCCTCCCGGAAAACCGGGAGGCAGACCGGAGGCACTCTGTGAAGCGGGTTTAAACCGCAGGAAGGTCCGGTTCATCGGCTGGATCAGGGTTATCTGGCCGGAGTTGAGATCAACAACATCAATGGCATTGGGAAAGTTCGTGTCGGTCATCTCCACGCGCAGGCAGTTGGTCCCCACCGTGTAGAGCAACCCGGCGGCCGCCCCAGCCCGCCCACCAACGGCACGGACGTGTCCCTCGAATGCGAAGGCAGAATGTGAAATGAAACAGGTGGAAACAATCGTGGCAATAATCAGAATTTTACTTTTCATGTTCGATGGCATGGTCGGTTTCGTAAATTTGAAAGCGAAGATCATAAATTCCTCAGGGCATTTTGTTGTTGGCGCCGCTGGCGGCATAACAATCGTTGGCGATGATGCCTTGAATGGCCGTGCCTTAGTCGAAGACGGTTGAGAGTTGAAACTTGAGCGCCGAGAGGAACAGCAGCGCGAGTAGCTCGCGTACAGAAGTCCGCACACATGGTTCTTTCATGGGATTGGACGCTTGATGGTTGAGGTGGAAGTGTAATCCTTACCCTCAGCCTGTGTTGGCGTACGCCTCTTTGCCAGCAAACGAGCCTGCTTGAACTAAACGGCACATTCACCTTTTTTAGAAATTCTATTTTAGCATAATAATCGTAAATCATTCAATACACATTATTTGGCAATTGAAATCCAAAGGCTGGCTAATGGTGTCTTCGAGATGGCGGGCGGGCGGGATCGGGTCGGATGGCGGCCTGGCGTTCATTTCCGTTGCCATCCCGTTTGTACACATTAACATCGCACTGTTTTATGGCTGAATCGCAACCGGCAATTTCCTCCGCGGCACGCGCCGATGGCCGCAACCCGGACCAATTGCGGCCGATCCGCTTTCAAAACGACATCGCGCCGCACGCCACCGGCTCGACGCTCATCGAGTGGGGCAATACCCGGGTCATTTGTGGCGTGACCGTCGAGGAAAACGTGCCGCGCTGGATGAAAGAGCAAAAAATCGCAGGCGGCTGGCTCACCGCCGAGTATGCCATGCTCCCCTACTCCACCCTGGAACGCAAATCACGCGACAGCGTCCGGGGGAAAATTGACGGGCGCTCGCAGGAAATCCAGCGGCTCATCGGCCGCGCCATGCGCGCCGCGCTCGACCTGGAAAAACTCGGCGAACGCACGGTCTGGGTGGATTGCGACGTGTTGCAGGCCGACGGTGGCACGCGTACGGCAGCCATTACCGGCGCCTATGTCGCCCTTTCGCTGGCGATGCAAAGGCTCCTGGTCGAAGGCAAGCTGGGAGAGGACCCGGTCCTGCACGCCGTCGCCGCCGTCAGCGTCGGCATCGTGAACGGCCAGCCGCTGCTGGATTTATGTTATACCGAGGACGTGGCGGCGACGGTGGACATGAACCTGGTGATGAATTCCGCCGGGGAGTTCATCGAAGTCCAGGGCAGCGGCGAGGAAGCCACGTTCAGTGAAAAACAACTCAACGCTTTGCTCGCGCTCGGCAAGGCGGGCATTCGAGAATTACTTTCCACCCAACAAAAAGCGCTGGCCTGATTTTCCATGGCAACAAAACCAAACGCGGCGCGCGCATCCCGTCCGTGTGATGCCACCCAACAGGCAATTTCGGAAACTCACGGGCGGGACGCCCGTGCCACTACGACGCGGTTGTTGCTGGTCCGGCACGGCGAAATTGAACCGCGCCATCAGCACACGTTCGGAGGGCGCATTGACATGAATCTTTCGGCGCGCGGCCGCGAACAGGCCAAAACCCTCGCCAAATATCTGCGCGGCAAAACGATTGACGCGATTTATGCCAGTCCCATGAAGCGCGTCCAGCAAACGCTGGCGCCGTTTCTGAACAACGGCGCGCCCGCGCAAATCATTTTGCCGGCGTTGCGCGAAGTGGATTTCGGCGATTGGACCGGGCTGGGCTGGCAGGCCGTCAGCCAGCAGTTCGGTTTCAGTTCCCATGAATGGCTCGACCAACTTGAATTCAAGGGCGCGCCGAACGGCGAAAGCGGCAAAACCTTCCGGGCGCGGGTCGAGCCGTGCCTGCGCGAAATCATACGGCGGCATCGCGGACAAAACGTTGCCGTATTCTGTCACGGCGGCGTCGTCCGCATGATGCTCGCCATTCTCCTCGACGTGCCGCTGCCGAAAACGATCCACTTCGAGATCGAGTACGCGAGCGTCACGCAGGTCGCGCTGCATCCGCACATGGCCGAGGTGGAATTGCTCAATTTCACGCCGTGGCGGGATCGGGTGGCATGAAATTCGACCGGCATCGGAAGGTGGGGCGAGCGTCCTCGCGAGCCGAAATTCGAAATATCAACCCATGCTGCGGCTCGCCGGGAGTCTCGCCCCACCGATTCGAAAAATGAGATCGGTCAGACCACTCTGGCGGATTTCCGTCGTCACGACCGGCGAAGCCGAAGATGCGGTCGCCGAAGCACTCAGCGCGATGCTGAACCGCCCCGTTTCGTCCTATTTCCACGTGAAGTCCGGCACGAGCACGGTTTCCGCTATTTGCGAACAAAGGCCGGTGGCGGCCGTTCGCAAAAACATTTTCGCCGCCCTGGAGCGGATCAAAGATTGCGGGCTGAAAACCGGCCCCGGCAAAATCACCATTGCCAAACTCCGGCGCGAGGACTGGGCGGAATCGTGGAAACGGCATTTCAAGCCCGTTGAAATCAAACTCAATAGTCGGAGGGGCGAGCTATGCGAGTCCCTTTCTTCGCAAAAGAAATTGGGGGCTCGTGTAACTCGTCCCTCCGAAACGGCAAAATCGCTGTTGATCAAACCAAGCTGGAGCAAGCGCAAACCGCGGAAAAACCAAATCGTCGTCGTGCTCGATCCCGGCCTTGGCTTTGGCACCGGCCAGCATCCGACGACGGCATTTTGCCTGCATGAACTGGTGCGTTGTGGAAAATTTGCCGCACGGCGGTCATTTCTAGACATCGGCACCGGCTCGGGAATCCTGGCGATTGCGGCGGCGAAACTGGGCTATTCACCGGTGCATGCCTTCGATTGCGACCCCGAGGCGGTGCGGATTGCGCGCGCGAACGCCCGCGCGAACCGGGTCCAGAGAAAATTGCGGATTACGCGCCGGGACGTGGCAGAATTGCCGGTTCACGCGGGAAAACAATACAACGTGATTTGCGCAAACCTGATTTCGACATTGCTGGTGGCGGAACGGCGGCGGATTGCGGCGCAGTTAAAACGCGGCGGAACGCTCGTGCTGGCGGGCATACTGAAATCAGAATTCTCACGGATGCACAAAATGTTTGCAGAACTTGGTTTGAAACTTGCTGCCGCCAAAACCGGGAACGAGTGGCGTTCGGGTTCATTTTGTTACGGCCGGGTAAATTATCCCGGTAAATTTGAATGACCGGCGCCGGGTTCGGTCTCATAGTCAGGAGTGCGGGCAGCGGACTCTTGCCGGCAAGGAAGGCGAGACCCTGCACAACTCCACAACCAGAGTTGCATTATGAAAAGAATGATGGAAATTATCACGGAAGCTGTTCGGGATCCAAAACACCCATTCCGCAAGCTGGAGCATCAACCCAAAAAACCGCTGAAAAACCGTTATGAACGCCGGAAGGTCAAGGAATATCTCCACTTGGGAGACTGGCAGGAGGAGTTGGTATAAGGTTCCTGCACAACCGTGATGAACCGAGCCGCGCACGAGCGCGGCTTTTTCGTTTCATGACGGCTTTTCTGCTGGCGTTGGATGGTCATTCTTTCATCAAACCTGTCCAGCCCAAACCATAATATCCAATCAGAATATAGGCGATGAACGACACAAATAATGCCGCAGGGATGACCAATATCATTTGAAATATTGGGAGTCTGCGCCGGTAAAGAAACCCACAAATTAGCGCTAACGCCAAACAAATATACGGCCCGATTGGATCAAGCCCGCCGGTGTTTGTGGCATTAAACAGATAAGTCAGCAAAATGGCGCTCACCACTTGGCTCGCGACAATCAGTAGAAACAGTTTAGTTGCATTATTCGCGGGCATACGGTTGTCATTGGCGCGCCGGCATATGCCGAAGAATTCCAATTAAAGGCAGGGCCGGATGGGAGCCGCCTGGCTCGTGCAACGTAGAACCTGAAAACCAAAGATCGCTCCGGCACGCTTCTCGCGCCGCGGGACTACTTCATCAGCAGCATCTGGCGGGCGCGCTTGATGGCGCGGGTCAGGCGGCGCTGATAATGCGCCGGCATGTTGGTGTATTTGCGCGGGAGGATGCGGCCCTGATCGGTGACGTATTGCCGGAGCAGATTGGTGTTCTTGTAATCAAGCGCCTCGGCTACAAAGTCAATCTTCGGTTTGGGCCGGGGGGTGCGGGTTTCCATCATCCCGCGGCGCTGCCCGCGGCGTTCGGGTTTGTCGGTATGCGTTTTGCGCGGCATAATTATTTGATTTCGCGGTGGAGCGTGTGGCGGCGCAGGAAACGATTATACTTTTTGATTTCGAGCTTCTCCGTCTGCGTCTTTTTGTTGCGCGTGGTTGTGTAGCGCGAAGGCGATTTGCCTTCCTTGCGCGCTTCGGTGCATTCGATGGTGATGATTTCGCGCGGCATAAATCACTCTTTCTCCTTGGTCTTTTCCTCGGACTCCTCTTCGTCGCCTTCCACATCGGCCACGGCCGCGCTGTCAATCGTGCCGAGGGCGCCCAACCGGCGCTGGCGCAAGGCACCATCGCGCTCCAGTTGCGCCTGGGCTTCGACGCGGAAGCGCGTCCACGGAATGGCGTCCAGGCGGGCCTTGGGAATGGGCTTGCCGGTCAATTCGCAAACGCCATAGGTCTTTTTCTCGATACGTTTGAGCGCTTCCTCGATTTCATAGACCGCGTCCTGGTCGGACGAGAGCAGGCTTAACGCGAAATCGCGGTCAAAATTGTCGGTGCCGGAATCGGCCATGTGGAGGCTGTAACCGGGGACTTCCTGGGCGGATTCCTGGGCCAACCCGTTCATCTGGTGGAGCAATTGTTCGCGCAATTCGAGCAACCGCTGGTAATACTTTTGCCATTCGGGCTTGATTTTTTTGGGGCCGGCGCTGGTGGTGCTCTTTTTCGCCATCGGCCGGCCAAGAATGGCCGCCGCTGTGGCGGGCGTCTGCGGCATCGGTTTTTTCATCGTTTTACTCATTTCGGTCATAGTTTAAAAATTGGTTGCCGGCTTGCATAGCAATTTCCGGTCCATCAAGGGCGCGGGAATGTAGCAGAGGGAACCAATTACGCCACATAAATGTTGAACAATTTTTGCGCCGGAATGGTTCAGCCCTGCTCAATGCACGCGTAGGCGTTGTGATTGTGGATACTCTCGAAATTTTCCGCCTCGACTTTATACCAGGTCACCAGCGGATGGGCGTTGAGTTTGAGCGCCACGTTCCGCACCAGGTCCTCGACGAAGACCGGGTTTTCATAGGCGCGCTCGGTCACGGCCTTTTCGTCCTGCCGTTTGAGCAGGGCGTAAAGTTCCGAACTGGCCGAACTTTCCACCATCGTCACCACCTCCTCGATCCAGACCGGCCGGGTGAACCGGAGCGCCACCGTGACCAGCCCGCGCTGGTTGTGCGCGCCGTAGCGGGCAATCGCCTTCGAGCACGGGCACAACGTCGTCACCTGCGCCTTGACGGTCAGCATAAAATCAATTTCCGGTCCGCACGCCGCCGCGTCGAACCGCGCCACGTAATCCATCAAGCTCTCCCCGCGCGACACCGGCGACTTCTTGACCATGAAATAGGGGAACTCAATTTCCAGGTGCGACGTGGCGGCGTGGAATTTTTTTTGCATGGCGCGAAGAATTTCGCCGATGTTTTCCACGTGAATCACGCTGCCGTGCGCGTTGAGCACTTCGATAAAGCGGCTCATGTGCGTGCCTTTGAATTCCTTGGGCAAATCCACGAACATCCCGATGGTCGCCACCGTGTTTTGGGTGCTGTGCGCCTTGTCGCGCACCTGGATGGGAAACCGCAGCCCGCGCACACCCACCTTGTCAATCGGTAACTCGCGATAATCGCGCTTGCTCTGCATGTCATGCAGGGGTTCCGCCGCGGCGCGTGGTTTCAGCGCGCGCGCCCCGGGTCCGTTACGACCGATTTTGAGCATGGAAGAATACTAGCAGCTTTGCACAATTTGGCAAAAGATTCCCGGCTGAAAATGGAGAATAGATTGCGGTTCTCCGATGTCCAGGTTGGTTTCATTGTATCCGCGATATGGACCACCGCGAAACGGCCTTCAGCGGCAGAATGTCGCCTTCCGGGCTGAACTCCAACGGCGCCCAGAACTGAAAATCATGGCCCTTGATGCCGTCGGGCGACGATTGCCAGCGGTCTGCCATCCAGATGAAGACCGGTCCATCTGGCGTGGGAATTTTTGCCACCCAGGTTTCCTGGGCGGGAATGGCCGGCGCATTGGTGGCATTGATGACCGGCGTATTGGTGGCGGCGTGAAGGGTAAAGGTTCCTCCGGGAGTGAGGACTTTCAGGCCGTTGGTTTCCGGCACGGAGATGTTGGGGACGCCGGAAACGGCCCGACGATTGATGTTCCATTGCGGTTTGGTGATGAACGGTCCCAGCGGTGAAACGCCGGTGAAGACCTGCGCTTCGCTGCCTTGGGGACACGCTTCGCAGCGGGGTCCGCACATGGCGTAATAGGTATTGTCCCGCCGGAACAGCAGGGGCGCTTCGCCGCCTGCGGCCAAAATGCGGCTGGACCGGGTGGTAGAACCCAGATAATCCGGCGTCAGCCGCTCCACCCGCACCGTGTAGCCTTCGCCGATGGCCGTGTAGATGAAATAACCGGTCCCATCGTCGTCCACAAAAAGACTGCCATCGCCCGGATTGGGGTGGGAGAGCTGAACGTTCGGATTGACAATCGTGAACGGTCCGACTGGCGTGTCGCTCACGGCCACGCCGGTTTGTCCATCCCATTTCGTCGGATACCAGTTATACCAGAGCACATATTTACGGGTGTGCGGGTTAAAAGCAACGTAAGGACGGTAATAAACCCCGGTCGGCGGATGCTTGAGCAGGTCTCCTTCGAAAGTCCATTGCTCAAGATTCGGCGAACTGTAAACCCGGTAGCGGTTGGAAACGCCGTAGCCGTCGCTGTTCCCATAAGCGGTTCCGTAAAGGTAAAAACGCCCATTGAAAAACTGAAGACAGCCATCGTGCGCGTCAACGATCTCTCCGGTCACATCGCGCCGCGGCTCGAGGTTGTTGATGGTGACAGCCTGAAAACTGTTTTGCCCCGCCTTCCCGGTTTGTGACCGGTCGCACGAAATCGTAAATGCCAGCAGCAACAGGGCGAGCATGGCCGGTTGCCAACGCCGGACTGAAGCCCTCCGCCCAAATTGTGTCAATGAACCCGCCTCGAGAGGCATTCTGTGGTCGGCAACATCATTTTGGTGGATTTCAAGCACGCGTGGAAATTATCATCCGCGCCGTATTTGGCAAAGCTTCTCGTTGAAAACCGAGCGCCTCCGCCTGTGCGCGGTGTTTAAAATGCGGGGAGAGTCAAACGGAAGAACTGGTTGCCGCCGCCGAGGGGTAATGTCACAACGTTCTCGTTGTTGGCGATGGAAACGGCATTGGTAACCGACACCCAGGACACCGGCGGCGCCAGACTCGTGGCAGACTGAAGCTGGAACCCGGTCGGCGCCACCGGCCAGGAAATGACTACGTTGCTGTTAGTCAACCCGACGCTCAATGGCATATTAAAAACCTCAAATGCCAGCGCGTTGGTTTCGCTTTGAGAAACCTGGGCAACGCTCCCGCTCTTCAACACCTGCAAATCGTATCGGCCCGCGGGCAACGTTGGCAGAAAGATATGTTGGACGTTGTCCACCAGGCTCGTGCTGCAAGCGACAAGATTGCTGTTGGCCGCATTGTACAGGAACAGATTCAAATTGTTGATGCTGTTCGCCTGGTATTGTTTGTTCCAAACCAGTGTTGCCGTCAATGTGAAGGCATTGCCTCCGGGCAGATTGAAATAATAATGATTGACGGTGTCCTGCGTCGGGGACGTGGAAATCGTATTGTAATCCCAGCCGATGAGGGTTGGTTCGTTGTTGGTGTTGGCGCCGGGCGGATGCGCACCGCCACTGCTGAAGGAAGCGGATTCGATGAAGGCATGCCGGCCGCCTTTCAATTGTTCCCATGAGTTGAAAACATTTACCACGCCCGCGCCATAACGCGCGTCCAGCGGCGAGGCGGTGCCGTTGGTCCAGCCGTTGGGTTTAATCGCACCGTTGAGCAGAAGCGCTTTGATGGTGCGCAAATCGTTCGCCGCATTCGTGTCTGCGCCGCCATCACCGCGACTGGCCGCCTGCACCAGAATGGCCGCCGCGCCGGCGACCAGGGGCGTGGAAAAACTGGTGACGCCCGCCGGCGCCGTGATGTCCGGTTTGCAACGCCCGTTGTCGAGGGTGGGGCCTATGCACGAACTGCCGCCAAAAGCCGCCACGCCCAGCCCGTTATAGCAGGTGGCGGCCGGATACACCTGCGCCTGATTCGTGGGGCCGCCATTGCCCGCGCCTGAAATAAACAGGGTGTTGTATAGCGCCGCGTAATCGTCGTATTGCGAGTCAACGAGTTCTTCATCGCTGACCGCGAGATGGCTATAATCGGCGTTACAGAAGATGAAACTCTGGTTTACCACCGGATCATTGATAACGTTGGTGGCAACGATTGAATTGTAAAAATAATCCGCGTCGTAATTGTCCACGTGCGCGATGTTGGTCGCCACGCCCGACGGAATGCCGTAAAAATTTCCCGCCACCCCGTCCGCGTGGCCCGATTCGGAACTCAATGAATTGGGGAAGCTGTTGGTCGAGCCGTCAGCCGAAGTGTATGTGAACAAGCTGACAGGTTGTCCGACGGCGCCGGGATTGACTTCCCAATTTGTGCCGAGATTGTAGCCCGCTTCCGGTTGCGCCACTTGCACGCCGGTGCCCGTGAGCGTGGGGTCAACCTGCCTTAAAACCGTGACCCCGATGGTGTCCAGGTTCCCGGCCCGCAGTGAGGCCGCCCATGCCAGAAAGACGAGCGCCAACAGTTTTTTG
>DATNHI010000180.1:0-2168 GCA_035605035.1 Verrucomicrobiia bacterium | reverse complement strand
CGCATCGAAGCAAAAGTCCGCGCTGCCATCCGTGAGGAAGTCAGGATTCATCCCAGCAAAGGCAAGACACTTTTATGATGCGTCCGCCCGACGCGTTGAATCGTTTGCCTCACGCGCGCCCGCGAGCCTGTTGCTTGCGGGCGTTGCGTTCCCGCCAGTAGCTGGCGATGGCATCGCTGGCGCGGGCGAGCCATTTCTCGTCGCGGCGGAATTGTTCCAGCGTTTCCGTGGCAAAGAACTTCGTGCTGTTGCGGGCGGGATGGCCGAGCGGTTTCAACAAGCCTGCCGTCACGAGCCTGGGAATCTCGTGCGGTTCAAAGCCGAGAAACCATGCCGTTTGGGTGGCATCGAGCCGGGCGGGAACGACTTTCCAACTGAGAAATTCGGTTTGTTGGGCGGTGATATTCATACATGAACGGCCACCCCGCGTGCGCGCCGTGGCGAATGGGTTTGGGTTTGATTCTCGGAAACTTTCTGGTCGTCGTCGCTGGCGGAAACGGCGTCCACCTGGCTCGGCGCTTGGTTCTTGGTCAGATCAAGTTTTTCCTCAATCTCACTCTGGCGCCGGGTCAGTTCCTGAAAGCGTTCCTCGCGCTCAAACTTCGCGCCGACTTTTTCCCCAAGCTCCTTGACGCGCTTGTGGGCATCGGTGATGTCCAACTCCAATCTTTCCGCACGTTCCTCAAATCCCTGAACCGTCGCTTCCAGCGAACGGATGGTGCCGAGAGCCGTGTCTGTGACCCGCGCGCCGTAACTGTTGCTCCCCCGCACGACCATTTCGACGGTGTTGTTGAAACCCGGACGCAGGAACAAATCAAAACCGGCGAAGCGGCCGATTTTGATGTCGTCGCCAAACCGCGCCTTCAGTTTTTCCGCGCGGCGCATAATCAACTCTCCTGCGATGCCCCGGTTGTTGGACTCCTGTCCGTCAAGATCAATGCGGAATTTGTCGCCGGACGTGTCTTGCCGGACGCCCAAGTCCTGCCGCAGATTGGCAAGGCGCGTGGTAAAGATTTCAGCATCCTCGTGCGAGCGGCGGAGATTGGTGCGGATTCGATATTGCTCCTCGGCATGGGCGGAACGCAACCGGGTGAGCCGGATCAACTCCGCATCCACCTGGGCTTTTTCAATCACCAGCGGATTGCCTGATGCGATGGCCTTCACCTCGGCGTAAGTCAGAGCCGCTGAATCCAAATCTTCAAGCCGCCGGATCGTCATATCGCCGCTCATCACCTGCGCGATGAACTTCGCCTTCGTCTCCAACGTCTGCCACATATAGGCGTCGAAACTGCCCTCTGTGACGTAACGGAACACCTGCACGACGGCATTCTTGTTGCCCTGCCGTAAAATCCGTCCTTCGCGTTGCTCCACGTCTGCCGGTCGCCACGGCGCGTCGAGATGATGCAGAGCAATCAACCGTTCCTGCACGTTCGTCCCCGACCCCATCTTCTGTGTGCTGCCGAAAAGCACGCGGACTTTACCCGCGCGCACATCACGAAACAGCATCATCTTGGAAACATCCGAATCGTAATCCTGAATGAACGCGATTTCAGAACTTGGGATGCCGAGCTTTTCCAACTTCTGCGCCATGTCATTATAGACGGAGAAGCCCTTGTCTTTTGGCGTGGAGAGGTCGCAGAACACAAGCTGGGCGGAACGCTCCGGCTTGGATTCCTGCCAGATGTTGAAAATCTTTTCGACGGCCAAATTCACTTTGCCCTGCGGTTCGTCCGGTGCGGTCGGTTTCATCAGGCGAAGATCCAAAGCCGCCTTCCGTCCCTCCGACGTGATTTTGAGCATGTTGTCTTCGCTGGGGTCAACCCGGCCGGTTTTCAATCTCTCGGCGCGGGCGGCGAGCGATTGCACGAACTTCTTCAATTCCTCCGGGGCCGGTGCATTACGGATGGTCGGCTTTTCGCCGTCCAGTTTCGGGCGCGGCAGATTCAGCATTGCGGCGGTCTGCACGTCGGCGGACTGGCGGAACATCTGCATCAGTTCCGGCACATTGATGAACCGCGCGAAGCGGGTATTCAGCCGGTAGCCGGCCCCGTCCGGCGAAAGCTCCATCGCCGTCACCGGCTCGCCGAACGTCGCCGCCCAGGAGTCGAAGTGATGCAGGTTGTGATTCTTCAGCTCGTCATGCTGGAGATACCGCTGCATGGTGAACA
>DATNHI010000179.1:0-1150 GCA_035605035.1 Verrucomicrobiia bacterium | reverse complement strand
GGTGTTCTTCCGGTTGATGCGGCCGTAGCCGGTTCCACACGGCCAAAAACCCGAGTGTCATGCCGTATTCGCCTCAACAGGTCTTTTTTTTACGCGCCGGATTGCGTTTGCTGTCGTTGGTTTTCAACGCCAGGGTGATCCGGTTGCCATGTTGATTTTCGCCGGCCGCACATCGTGAGAACCGGCGACAATCTTTCCAAGTGCGCCCGGGCTAAAACAAGGCCCGTGAAAATCACCATTTCCATCGTGGAAGACGCCGCCAAGCTGAAAACCGTGGCCGATCTTTTACTTCTGCGGCTTGAGCGTGACCAGCACGACGTCATTTTCTCGGAGGTCGAACTGCTGCTCGAATTTTCCGTCGCGGCCAATCTTCACGGTGCGGACTTCCGCGGGCGCGCCGCTGTTTTCGGATTTGATTTTGGCGACCTGTGCCTTGGTCAGTTGCGCCGGCGCGCCAAGGTCCCGGTAAGTCGCGCCGGCATCATTGACTCGGTAGCCGACCTTGTAAGTTTCCACAGTGTAATTGCCCTCCGGCAGATGCGACAAATCGAGCGTGACTTTGTTTTTGGGCTGCGCCGGCAAATCGCGTTTGTAAAACTCCTGGTTGTGGATTCTCGCGCCGGGATGGGTGTTGGTGAAATCCCAGATCAACGCCTGCGCGCCGCCGGAGTTGTCCGCGCATATCCACGACGACGGATCGTTGTTCTTCAATTCCGTCGGGCCGAGCCGGTGCAAAAATTGATACGCATAAAACGCCGGCTTGTTGATGTCCTCGTAATTGATCAGGCCGAAGCCGCCGTGAAAAGCCTCCCAGCGCGGACCGGCTTCCTCGAAGATGTCCGTGAACGTCCAGTAAGACATGGACTGCGCGGCGGCGCCGCATTTTTTGAGCTTGTCCAAAATGTAAGCCGCGCTGTGGTAGCTGTCGTGAACCGGATCGGCCGGCGTGTAGGACGCGCTCCATTCGGTGAAGTGCAGCTCCAGCTTGGGCATGGCCGATTCGGCAATCTGCCGGCGCACTTGCTTTACTTCGCCGAAAATGGAGTTGGGGTTTTGGGAAAGCACCGTGCCGGCGTCGCCATGTTCGTCCAGATAGCCGCTTTGCACGCCATAGGTGTGCGTGGAGATGAAATCCACCGGCGCGTGGTTC
>DATNHI010000178.1:0-1174 GCA_035605035.1 Verrucomicrobiia bacterium | reverse complement strand
AAAGTTCACGCCCAGGTCCATGCGGCCCTGGCGGAACGAGCGAAGAAGGGCGCCGCGAACCTCCGTGTTTGGCACGCCAGTGAAACCATCGCCCAGAGGTTTCGCGCCCACGTATTCAAATTCGCTGCGCGCTCGCAGATGATAAGGAAGGCGATCGAACGTCGCGAGCGCGTCCACAATCAGGCGTGGCGCTTCCGGGGTTGGCGTGCCGTCCGACAAATCCCGCGCGTCAGCCTGGGAATAGGATGCCTGCAACATGCCAAAGCCGAAATAGTGGCGCGCGGCCAACGTCAGGTAACGCAGCCGGCCGGGTCCTTCGTCATACTGCAGCCCGGTATCCGGATCGATTTTCGCCAGGGATGCTTCCGTGGTCGTGTGGCCCAGGGTGAGGCGGAATTCGGTTGCGGCAAGCGTCTTGCTCGCCACCAGTTGATAGGAGTGCGAGCGGCTCACGAGAGTGCCCTGCGTGGTGCCCGTGCCGATCCTCGGATCGTTGGTGAAAAAGGCTTCGCCGGCGCTCAGGGAAACGTTGGGCAACCAGGAGTGTTCTTTTGGGAGGAAGGAAACGGTGGCCTTGGGATTATTGACTCCGGCCCAGTTTTGAAACGAATGGGCGGGCACCAGCAAATCTTCATTGTTGAAATCAATTTCGTCGCGGCGAAATCCGAAATAGTAGCGGAAATAGCGGGCCAGCGCGCCCTCCACAGCGAGGTAGAGCGACAGATCCCCAATGGTGATGTTGTTGGCCGCGACTTTGTCGAACGGGCCGTAGACGTTGGGTTGCGTGGGGTCGAAGAAGTCGTAATGGTCCAAATCGTCCCGGCGAGGGGCGTCGCGCTGAAAGTCCAGCCCGGCCAGGAGGGAAAGGAAATCACCGAACTTATTGGTGTACGTCGCATTGCTCCCAGTCACCGTGCGGAACGCGCTTTGCCGGATCAATCCGTCCCCAAAATTGGAAAAAAGCGACAAATTGTAGGTCCGGAAAAAACCGGAAAGCTGAAGCTGCTGGGAACTGGTCACCTGCCAAACATCATTGAGTGCGAGCAAACCCGTATGCGTCTGGTCCTTTTGGCGCGGGTCAATCGTGTCGTGCAAATCAGGAATGCCGATTGGCACCAGACCGGCGACGTACGAAAAACCGTAGTATCCAATGCCAAAGAGTGTCAGCTCATGC
>DATNHI010000177.1:0-6147 GCA_035605035.1 Verrucomicrobiia bacterium | reverse complement strand
AATGTTCGATGTTTCCCAACCTTTTCCGCCCTTCGGGCAACGGCCTTTCTTACGATTTCCGAAACCTGCGCGACCTGGTCAATACCCATGAACGCGTCCACTTCAGGCAGGAGTTTGGGCAGCTCGTCGCGGAACCGCTGCGGCAGGCAGCCGGAAACGATGAGGCTTTGACCGCGATTTTTCGCGGCGCGGACTTCGGCGGATTCAAGGATGGCGTCCACGCTCTCCTCCTGCGCCGCGTCAATGAACGAGCAGGTGTTGACGATGACGGCGTCGGCCTGCGCGGCGTCGTTGGTGATTTCCATACCGCCCTGGAGCAGCGCGCCGAGCATGATTTCGGCGTCCACCAGGTTCTTGGCGCAGCCGAGCGAAATCAGGCCGACGCGTACCGGCCTTTTGCCAAGCGGCTTCGCACTGGATTTTTTCTGCGTCACAGACGGAGAAGTTTAGCAGGGTTTTGGCGCGAGGCAACAGCGCGGAGGTGAGAGTTAAATCAGTTAAGCAAGTGACTGGTTAAATGAGTTAAAAGCTCAGGCATTCAACCCCATTTACCTGATTTCACCAGTCACTCATTGAACCGGTGAATTGGTCGCCGCATTTTCCACGGAGTTCGTCGCGGTGGCCGGTGACGCGCTGGATTCCGCCTGCATTCCCAGTTGCGTGCGAATCACGGCGCGCATGGCATAGGGCAGGCCCTGTTGGGGGTCAAGCAACTCCTTGAGCACGGACTGGTTGAGCACGTTGAGCGGCGGCAGTTCAGCGCGTGTGCCGGTGCCGCGCATTTTGGCGTTGTAAAGGTCATACACCTTGGTGGTCAGCACCTTAAAACCCTGGAAACGGTCATCCTGCCCGGTGGCCAGTGCGACATAGGCTTGGGTGAGCAGCCCCTGAATGTCCGACGTAGTGCGCTTCTGGTCGGTGTCGCCAATGTCCTCCTGGACGCGGCCAACGGCGTATTGGTCCAGCGTAAGGGTCCGCGGGTAGGAACCCGGGACGCTGTCGAGTATGGTTTTGTCGGGATATTGCTCGCTGAGGTAGCGATACCATCTGGCGGCTTCGGCCATGCGATTGTGGGCGTAAAGGAAATAAACCGCGTCCCGCACGAAATTCCGGTGCGCATTGGCGATGTTGTTGCTCATGCCCGGTTCTTCCGCCATCATGGTCAGATAGGATTTGTTGGCATTGGGGATCAGGTCCAGATTCGGCCCCAGCGGGTAAAACGCGTAGGATTCGGCGAAGGGATCGGCGATGAACCGGCCTTGGTGAAAGGCCTGTTGCATGGATTGAAAAATGACCCGCCGCAGTTGCATCAAATCGTCCTTCCCCACCTTGTCGGGATGTTCCTTCGCCTCTTGCAAGCCGAGCGAGGCCCAGTAAATCGCGTGCGCCTCCGGCAGCCGCCAGTCGAGCGGCCCCCAATTTGTGTTCACTTCCACGGCGAAAGCGGGATCAATCCTGTATTTTTCCCGGAGCTCCAGCGCATTGGTTTGTTCCCCGGCGGTTTGCGGATGGAGGAGCGCCAGGACGTTGGTGCCCTGCGGGCCGAAGAAAGGCGCCATCTCCCGCGCCCATTCCCGCTTGTAGTATAAATTGGCGTCGTCGAGGTTTTGTCCCATTTTGAACTGGTAGAGCCAGGCCAGTTGTTGGTAGAGCAAGGGGGCATCCGGGTTGTACCGCAACGCCCGGTCACGCAACAGTTGCATGCCCTGTTCCACCCAGCGCCAGCGATCGGCGGCATCTTTGAACTTCACCGAAATGTTGAATGCCATGTTCCACGCTTCAAAGGCCCAGACCTGCGCGAAATGCGGTTCCAGGTCCGTGATCCAGTTGGCCAGTTGCGCCGCCTCGAAAAATTTGTCGTCCAACTGCAAATCATTCGACCGGATCCAGAGATAATTGGATATCAACCCCCGAAAGCCGCCGAGCGCGACGGTCGTGAACGCCAGCAGCGGGGGCGCGTTTTCCAGCACCGACGCGCGCGTCAATCCCAGCCGGTCGCGGTCGCGGTTCATGGATTTTTGCACCTGCCCGGAGCCGGCGAGCAATACCACGGCGAGCACGAACAAACCAATTTTTTTCAAACGGGCGCTCATGGCTCGCACTTGAAATCCGAATGACGCATGACGAATGACGAAATAATTCCGAAGCCCGAATGCCAAAGACGACGCGACCGCGTCGCGACGGAATCCGGATTCCCGTTATGCCGCGGATTTCGGATTTCGGATTTCGGATCTTTCATTGGTTTCCCTGGGCGGTCGCCAATTCACGCCGGTTGAACAATCCGATGCCGATGAGGCCGGTGATGCCTCCGAGCAACAAAACAATTTGCCCGAAAGCCGTGCCCAGTTCCATCCACGAAATGCTCCGTCCGCTGCTCAAGGAATCAATCGGTGAAAAATTCCTCACGAGGTTGATCACCAACAACAGGCCCTTGAACAGCGGGATTAACACTGTGTCCGCGAGGGAATGTCCCATCACGCCCGTTTCCCCGTTGCCGCCCACGACCGTGCCGGCCTCCACCGCCTGGGCCAGCGTGCCGCCGGAAAGCCCAACGACCAGGATTGCCATGGAAAAAAACGCCGCCACCGGAAACGACAGGAAACTGGCCGCCGTCAGGCCCAGCGCCGCCAGAAACGCCATCCAGCAGAAAATAATTCCCAGTCCGCGCGCGAAATTCAGGGCGAACCCGCCTTCGGGATACAACACCTCTATCCCGTCTTCGAGCGGGAACACCAGCGTCGTGTCGTTCGGAGGGGGGTTCCAAAAAACGACCGTCAATACGCCCTGGCTGTCAAAGAGATTGGGCGGGATTTGAAATTCATGGAACGTGTCGGGGGCAAGGCTCATCGGCTCCGGCGTTTGCCAGAGCGGGGTGACATTCGGCTCACCCACCTGCCACATGGCCAGGAAGGTGCCCGACGCGCTTTTCTGCGCCGCATTGAACTTCACGCGTAATTGCAGCGGTTTGTCCCGCAAAAAATTTTTGGCGAAACCCAGGTTAATCTGCCACGTGCGCTGATAGTCCGGCGGCACGAGTTGACGCCCGGCGGCAACCATCCCGCGGATTTGTTTTAATACTTCCGGCAAATCGGGAGAATTCGCCAACTCCGGATTGGATTTCAGCCGGTCCTGCAAAATGCTCCGGGTCTGGGCGTCAATCTCGGCGTTCGGATTCGCCGGTTTCGCCGACCCGCGCGCCACGAGCACCTGTTCGTGCAAAATTTTTTGTTCCGCCGCCGGCAACCGGGCCGCGCGCCAGTATAACAACCCGTAAACGCACGCGCCCGACAACGCCAGCAAAGCCGCGTTCAGCGACATGATGCCGAGCCATTTGCCCAGCCAGATCTGCCAGCGGGCGATGGGTTTGGTGGCGACGACCTGCACCTGGCATTCCTCGATGTCGCGCGCCAGCGTGCCGCACGACAGCCAGAGCGTGGACAAACCCAGCAGGCCGGTGATAACGCTCAACGTGTAGGTCAGCAGAATCTGCGTGAACCCCTGCGCCGTGCCGTCATCCTTGATCACCAGCGGCAGGCCCACCACCGACACGAGCAACAGCGCCGCGATGACCAGGAACAGCCGGAATCGAAACGCGGCTTTCCAGGTCAGCCCGGCGATGGCAAAGAGTCGTTGCATGAATTCTATTTCGTAGGTGACGACGTAAGGAGTCTCAAATCATTTGGCTTTCGACATCGGCGATCCACTCTCAAAAATCAGAGCCTCCTCACGTCGGCTCCAACAGGTTTGGCATCTATTTTGGTTTGTGGAGCAGGGATGACAATTTTTCGTCGGCTTTCGACAAATCCGCCGGTTTCGGTTCCGCCGCCGCCTTTGGTTTTGCCGGGGCCGGCGCGGCGGCCTTCGTCAGCGCTTCCAGCTTATCGGCGTTCACGGCGGGCGCAGTCGGCGGCGCCGGTTTGGGGCCGGCGGCGGCCGGGGCAGCCTGGGGCAAAGCCAGACGCTCAAGAATTTTTTCCGCCGGCGGCCTGTCTTCGGCCCCGGCGCGCAGGTAAGCCGCCACGCGGGCGCCGGAAATGGCGCCGCTGGTTTCCGCCGCCGCCTGACGCGCTTTTTGCACTACGTCCAGAAAATAACTTTCGAGATTTTGCGTCGGATTGTCCACGCGCACTTTGTCGGCGGCCACGTCGTGGCGGATCACTTCAAGCACGCGGGCCAGCGTTTCACGCGACAACACCGGCGTCGTGATGCGCAGCGTGTCCGGCTCGGCCAGCAATTCCTTCAATGTGCCCATCGCCTGGACCCGGCCGCCGTAATAAATCACGACCCGGTCGCAAACGTCCTCCACATCGGCCAGCAAGTGGCTGCTCAAAATCACTGTTTTGCCGCGGCGCGACAGCGCCAGAATGAGGTCCTTCATTTCGCGGCAGCCGATGGGGTCGAGGCCGGACGTTGGCTCGTCGAGAATGATGAGGTCGGGATCGTTGATCAGCGCCTGGGCCAGCCCGATGCGGCGCTGCATGCCCTTGGAAAACTCGCCCACCGAACGGGTGTAAACCTGGCTCAACCCGACCATTTCCAGCAATTGCCCGGCGCGATTGTCGCGTTCATCCTTGGACAGATGAAACAGGTTGCCGAAAAAGTCGAGGGTCTCGCGCGAGTTGAGATAGCGGTAGAGATACGATTCTTCCGGCAGATAACCGATGCGCGATTTCGTTCGCACATGCCGCGGCGAATGGCCGAAGACCTCGATGTGGCCTTTCGTTGGATGCAGCAAACCGAGCAACAGCTTGACCGTGGTGGACTTGCCGGAGCCGTTCGGACCGAGCAGGCCAAAGACCTCGCCGCGCCGGACTTCGAAATCCACGTCGTCCACCGCGCGCGCCTTGGGCCGGTTCCAGAAATCCTTGAACACCTTCGTCAGCCCGCGCACGGACACGACCACTTCATCGGATTTACGATTTCCGATTTCCGATTCAGGATTCAATTCGGCAACGGGCATAAAATTTTCACTTCAGACAATTGCAAATTGTAACAGCCCATAAAATCCCAGCAATGCAATTGGAATCGAATGCCAAGCAGGTTCGTGCCGCTTGTAGGAAACAGCCAGGCAAAGGACACTAGCCATCGCAACACAAAAACCTGCCAGCGCGATTGAACGACTCTTGTTTCCGAATTCATGTGCTTCAGTCTTTAGTAATGCCTTTTGGTCGTCTGGCGCGATCACAGCACGAGCGAGCGCTTGCATACTCTTTGAAGCCTGCTGGAAGGACGCGGCGTGCACACAAATTGCGACCGTCGCAAGCATTATTGAAGCAAACCAAAAATCACGCAATTTCATCTCACTTCACGCCAGCTTCGGCGTCAGTTGGCCGTTACGAAATTTTCCCTTCATACAAATCCGCCATCGGGAACACGAGGTCGAAATCGTTCCAGTGCAGCACACCATCTTCAACCGTGAAGCTCTTGAACTTTTTCGAGTCGAGATACGCCCGAATGGACGGATGTTCGGAATTTTTCAGGAACGGGCCGAAGTCCACGGTGTTTGTGTGGCCGTCGTCAAACTGAAGGCGCAGTTTGTAGGGCGCGACGAAACGCGCCGATTCGATCTGCACGACTTTCGGCATCCGCGTTTTCTTTTCTTCAATCGCAATCATTTTAGTCTGCGTGTGATGATTTCGACATTCACCGGCCTGCGATGAACAAAAAATTCAATCCACTTCTCAACTATATCCTCCGCGCGGCGGGAAACAAGCAATTCAAAGTTTGCCAGCGCGTTGCCGGTGAGCGGCCTCATGCCCGCGACCGGCAGGATCCGAATTCCAACAACGCCGTCTTCAATGACGAGTTCCGCCTTGCTCTCGCGCCTTGATAAAATCCATGAACGTGAACCGGTTCGTGTTCGTTCGCGTAAAAATAAACCCGCAATCCAAAGTATTCATAAAGTTTCGGCATACTTTGGGTTCAAGCCAGCTTCGGCGTCAATTGGCCGGCGGCCCGGCGCGGCGGTGTTTCCGTTTCCGGATGGAAATGCTCCAGTTCCTCGCCTTTGCGCACGAGGCGCGCGCTGTTGAAAATCACAATCAACGAGCCGGTCACATGGAGGATGGACGCCACAACCGGCCCGATAATGCCCGAGGTGGTGAGAATCCAGCCGACAATGATGAACAGCACGCCGAACATGAAATT
>DATNHI010000176.1:0-12472 GCA_035605035.1 Verrucomicrobiia bacterium | reverse complement strand
TTCCTGGAATCCGTACCAGATGTGGCAAAGAAATTGAAGGAGCCGTCCACCGCTGACAGAAAATTTGAGGATGTGGTCAAGTCAGCACAGTCGGCAACGGTCCTCGTGTTGGTGTATTGAATTTGGAGTGCGGCGACACGTCGCCGCTTTGAAAGCGCGGACATGTCCGCGCGCTCCAAAATTGTAGGAGACGACGTAAGGAGTCTCTGATTTAATTTGAGTCTCGTTACCTCGACTCCTACAAAAGTTTGAGTCGGCTCGTCAGTAGCCTCGCCCCCACAATAAGAATTCGGTTACGACGTCGCAAAATCCACGTTCGGCACGTCGCGGACCGATGGCGGCACACTGAAGAAATCACCTTCGGATTTGAAGCCGAACGTCTTCGCCACGAGATTGCTCGGAAACGTTTCGCATTTGTTGCGGTAGTCGCGCACGTTGCCGTTGTAAAACCGGCGAGCGGCCTGGATCCGGTCTTCGGTGTTGACGAGTTCGGTTTGCAGCTTGAGAAAATTCTGGTCAGCTTTGAGCTGCGGATAATTTTCCACCACCACCAGCAATTGTTTCAGCGCGCCCACGAGCTGGACTTCGTCGCGGGATTGGTCGGCCACTGGACCGTTGTTGGCGGCGCAGCGGTTGCGCAGTTCCGTCACACGCTCGAACACCCCGCGTTCGTGTGCGGCGTAGCCCTTGACTACGGCTACCAGGTTCGGGATGAGGTCGTAGCGCCGTTTCAATTCCACGTCCACATCGCTCCACGATTCGCGGATATAATTTTTCAGCGCGACCAGCGCGTTGTATTGCGCCAGCACGTAAAGGGCTGGCAATACGACGATGATGAAGATGGTGATGAGAATGGGGATCATGCGTTTGTGAACAGGTATTCCGGCAGGCGCGACCGGATTTCCACGAGCCGCCGCAGATTGGATTCGAATTGTTCGACCGACAGCCGGGTGTTGAATGCCAGCGCCAGCACCTGATTTTCGATTTCAACGCTCAAGTCGCGATTGGCCAGCAGGTATTCCATCATCTTCGCGTTGCAGACGTCGTAGGCGAACTTTTTGTCCGGCGATCGCACGCAGAAGGCCCTGGAAAATTCGGCGGATTCGAACTTGATGTCCTGGTAGCCGAACACCTCGGCAACCTTCATGAAGAAATTTTCGCGCCGAATAGTCAGATCGGGGAAAACCGCCGGCAACGTCAAAATGAAAAAGGAAAACCAGTGATGTTGCGTCTGGCGTCCGCTTTTGCTTTGAGCATAGGTTTCGTAATGAAAATCGAATGCCAGCACCTGGTTTTGTTGAAAAGGTCCGGAGAGGATATTGCGAGCGTAACGGTTTTCGCCTTGGGCCAGTTGTTTGAGAAAGCCGTACCGGTCGGCGAGTCCATAATCTTCCGCCGCGCTGAAGTTCAGGCCCAACCGTTGCGCCAGCTCAAACAGTCCTTCCAGCCGTTTGCGGGCTTGAATCACGCCGTAAATGGCACCGATCGCGGCAATGACAAGCACCACCACAATCATAAACGGCATTACGAATGGCATTTGGCTTTGCACGAGGCTGTTCTAAGCCAAAGCCGCAGGCCGTGCCATTACAATTTCAGACACTTTCTACATGCGCATTTTTCCCTTTTCCCTGCTGCCATTCGCCTTCATTTTAGCGGCGTGGAACTGTCCACCACAGAAATCCGTCAGGCCGTTCAAGCCGCGCTGGCCGAGGACATCGGCAGCGGCGACGCTACGACTCTGGCCACTGTGCCCGAAGCCGCGCAGGCCAAAGCCGTCATGCGCGCACGCGAGCCGCTCGTCGTCGCCGGACTGGATTTTGCCGAAGCCGCGTTCACCCAACTTTCACCCGCCGTCAAAATCGAGCGGTTGACGAAAGACGGCCAGCAGGTCAAGGAGAATGACATTCTGCTGAAAATTTCCGGGCCGGCCCGCGCGCTGTTGAGTGCCGAGCGGGTGGCATTGAATTTCGTGCAGCGGCTTTCCGGCATCGCCACGCTCACCGCGCAATTCGTCGAGGCCGTCAAAGGGACTCGCGCGCAGATTCTGGACACGCGCAAAACCACGCCCGGCTGGCGGCGGTTCGAGAAATACGCCATCGCGTGCGGCGGCGGACACAACCATCGCCTCGGTCTGGACGACATGGTACTCATCAAGGACAATCACCTCGCGGCGCTACGCGGCGAAAAGCCGAATGCCATCGCCGCCGCCGTTGAGCGCGCGCGCAAAAAATATCCGAAACTGAAAATCGAGGTCGAAACCGATACCCTGGAACAGGTCGAGCAGGCCGCTGACGCGTGGGCGGACGTCATTTTGCTCGACAACATGAACCCGATTCAACTGCGGCTGGCCGTGCAGAAAGTCAAAGGCCGCATGAAAACCGAGGCCAGCGGCGGCGTGAAACTGGCGAATGTCCAGGCGATTGCAAAGACCGGCGTGGATTTTATTTCCGTCGGCGCGCTCACGCATTCCGCGCGTGCGGTGGACATTGGGCTGGATTTTGAAGATTAATGTTGGACTTCAAGCTTTAGCTTGCCCGACGATTGGATTTAATCTGCGCCAAGCAAGCTGAAGCTTGAACTCCAACTGAAAATGACGACGGACGCCAAAATCCTGACTGCGTTGCGCGCGAATGCCGACGGGGTGTCGGGCGCGGAAATGGCCGAGCAACTGGGCATCACTCGCGCGGCGATTTGGGGGCACATCGAGGAATTGCGCCGGCTCGGTTACGAAATCGAGGCCGGGCCGCACTTCGGCTACCGCCTTGTGAGCGCGCCGGATGCGCTGTACGCGGACGATTTGCTGGCGCGCCTCGGCAAAACGAAGATCGTCGGGCGCGACATTCGCGTGTTTGAACAAACGACTTCGACCAACGACGTGATTGAAAGGCTGGCGCGCGACGACGTGAAGGAGGGCATCGTCGTCTTTGCGGAATCGCAAACGAAAGGCCGTGGCCGGCTTGGCCGGACGTGGATGTCGCCGGCGCGACAAGGGCTTTGGTTTTCGGTTTTGCTCCGGCCGGAGCTGCGTCCGCAGGAAACGACGCAACTCACCGTCGCTTCCGCGACGGCCTTGCGGCGCGCGATCCAGTCCGAAACCGGCCTGGACCCCGAAATCAAATGGCCGAACGACATTTTGATTCGCGGCAAAAAGGTGGCGGGCATTTTGACCGAGCTGAGCGCCGAATTGGATCGCGTCAAACACGTCATCCTCGGCGTCGGCGTGAACGTGAACCAGGGCGCGAACGAGTTTCCGCCGGAATTGCGCAAAACGGCGTCGTCGCTGAGAATTGAAGCCGGCAAAGCCATTGCCCGGCCGGAACTGGCGACGGCCATTTTGCGCGAACTCGATCAGGACTACGCCCGCGTCTGCGGCGGTCTTTTTGCCGAGGTGGCTGACGAGTGGGAAGCGCATTGCACGACGATCGGCCGGGCGGTGACGATTCAGGTCGGTGAACGCAAGATTCGTGGTCGCGCCGAATCGCTGGGCGAAGACGGCGCGCTGCAATTACGCACCGAGCATGGACATCTGGAGCGCATCATCGGCGGAGATGTGACGCTGGAGAAATGATAATGGAATCCGAACTCCGAATGCCGAAATCCGAAAGAAATCCGGGATCCGAATGCCGATTGGCTGGACAATCATCCGCCGATAATCGCTTGTTCCGGGCTTCGGCATTCGGGCTTGTTTCGGGCTTCGGCATTCGGACTTAGGAATTTTAATCATGATTTTGCTTTTCGACATCGGCAACACGAACACGCACCTCGGTCTGGCCAACGACCGGCGCGTGGTAAAAAGCGCGAATATTCCCACGTCGCTTTGGTTCCGGGGCGCGGCGGGAAAGCCGGTGCAAAAATTCGTAGGCCGCGCGAGGCTGGCAGGCGCGGCGCTGTGCAGTGTGGTGCCGCGCGCGACGCCGCAGGCCCGCAAAACGGTCCGCCGGCTTTGGGGCTTGAACACGTTCGAGCTGACCCGAAACACACTTTCCGGCATCGGCATTGATTATCCGAGGCCGGACACGATCGGGGAGGACCGCCTGGCAAATGCCGTGGCGGCGCGCGCGCGCTTCGGCGCGCCGGTGGTGGTCGTGGATTTTGGAACCGCCGTGACGTTTGACGTCATCAATCGCGCGGGCAATTACGTTGGGGGCATCATCGCGCCGGGGCTGGCGGCGATGACGGATTATTTGCACGAGAAAACGGCACTGCTGCCGCGCATCAAAATCCGCGAAGTCAAAACCGTTGTGGGTCGAAGCACCGGGCAGGCGATGCTGATCGGCGCGGTGCACGGTTATCGCGGGCTGGTGCGCGAATTGATCGCCGAATTAAAGCGTGAATTGAAGGTGAAGCAGTTGCCGGTGGTGGCGACGGGGGGGTACGCGGGATTAATCGCCGCGAGGCTGCCTGAAATCAAAGCGGTCGAACCCGATTTAACTCTGGAAGGCTTGCGTTTGACGTGGCATGCGGCGCGCGTTCACGGCCAACGATAATCAAGGGTGGCGAAAATGCCGTGGGCGGAGAAATTGTTCAGGTTGCCGCTGCTGGGTTCCGAGTATTGGGAAAAGCTGTAGCGCAGGGAGGTGGAAACCCGCTGGCTGAACCGCCGGGTGAGACCAACCAACAGTTGGTGCCGGGTAAATTCGATGCCGAGCGGCACGCCGGCGGGATTGTTTTGCCCGTAATCGGCGTGCGAAAAGTTGTAAGCGGCCTGCAAGTCGGTCTTTGGGTTTATTGCGTAAGTGGCGGTGGTGATGACGGTATAGACGTGGCCTCGGTAGGGCACGATGGACGGATCGCCGTTGTTGGCCGTGGTCAGACGCGACCAGGTGTAGGTAAACGCGCTGGACAGATAAAATCGCCGGAACGGCGTCAGGGTGGCTCCGCAGCCAAAAGTTTGCGCGTCATTTTTTCCGGCCAGAATGGTTCCTCCGGGTGAAACCGGGTTCAACGTGTTTGCATCAATGGCCGGGTCGGTTTTGGTCGAATATTCCGTGCGGCTGATTTGGCAGGTCAACGTCGTTTTGAGCCAGTTGCAGGGGCGCAAGGTGAGTTTCGTCTCGAACGCGTTGTCACGAATAGTCCGTCCGAGAATGAACGCCGGATAGCCGTTGGTGGGCGAGCCAAGCCCACTGCCCCAGACATCCTGAAGCTGGTTGTAGGTGGTATCGCTGGATTGCCAGTGATAATCGGCGCTCCATTCCGACCAGCGCCAGGGCGAGGTGTTGAAACCACCCCGCAGGTCATAGCGATCGTTCATGGCATCGGTCCGGCGGGTCAGGGCGCCCAGGGGTTCTTCCTGGGAAAATTCGTCGTCGCTTTCCTGATCGAATCGCGCATCGGCAAACAAGATCGTAAAGGGAATTCTGGTGAAGCGCAGGGTGGCATCCTGACTGGACTTGAATTTGTCAAGATTGGCGCTCTCGAAGGCGCTCGGGATGAAAAATTCCAGGTTCGGCGCGTTGCCGAATCCCACCTCGCGCGTCCATTCGTTCTGGGTGCCCAGGGAAAGGTTGAAATAATTGAGCGGGGTGAAGAGGCTCGCCAGACTGAAAATTTCCGATTCACGCCGGAGAGTGATGGCATCGCTGGCCGACGAAAAGCCGTAGGCGCCGTTGGTTTGGTTGAAAGTGTCGCTGCCTTCCAGCCGCGAATAATAAAAACCGCCGGACAAAAACCACCAGTCGCGAATTTGTTTTTCCAGCATCAACGTGTTCATGCCCTGCACGTGGTGATACTTGTCCTGCGTTTCGGTCATGCCGGTGCTCAGAAAGGTGTTGGTTTCGTCGCTGCGGTTTTTTTCGCGGTAAAACTCGACGCGCGCGTTGTCCTCCAAATGCCAGTCGTAAAAATCGTGCGTCACATCCAGCTTGATGATGTGCGTGTCCTCGTCAATCGCCTTGGTGGCCGGGGCGATATTGACGTTCTGGCCGTTGGCCTGGCCCCAATCCAGCATGGACTTGTTGCCCTGTTTGAATTGGTATTCATAACCCAGCACAATTTGCGGCCAGCGCGGCAGGGTGAGGCCGAGGTCCGCCCAGATACGACCGTTGTCCACGTACAAATCACGGTTCGGATCGAATTGCGGCGGGACCACTGACGGATCGTATCCGCCGGTGTTGTCGTAGTATTTACGCCATTCCTCGAAGCCGGCATGGACAAAACCCTGGTCGGTTTCGTCCACGGCCAGTCTCAATCGAAAATCGTTGTCGGGAACAAGGGCGTGTCCTTCGAGTAAAAATTTCTCATTCGGGCCGGTTTGCTGGCTGACCAGCACATCGTCCACACCGCCGCCCAAACCTTCTTTCCGGCCTTCGAGCTCTCGGAATTTGGCTGAATCGCCGCGGACACCAATCCCGCGCAGGGTCGGCGCGAAGTTGAGGGCGAGCGGCGGCGGCAGATTGGTGGTGTTCCAATTTGCGCCCTGGTCAATCCACGCGCGCAACAGGGCGATCTGTTGCGGAGCGAGCGGTTCACCCCGGTCGGGCGGAGGCATTTCCATGTCCGGCACCTGCCGGGCCACATAATGCACCAGCCGGCTGTCGCGGCTGTCACCCGGAACGATGTCGTTCGTGTTGTTATCGCCGCCGGCGAGCGCCGACTCGCGGTTATCGAGGCGGAAATGGCTTTTCGGCCTTTGCGGTCCGTGACAACGCCAACAGGAGGTTTCCAGAATCGGCCGGATGTCGCGGTCGAAAACAATCGGCTGACGGGCCGGCGGAGGCAGGTTGGTGGAACCCATTTCAGCGGCGGAAAGCGAAAAACCAGCCGCGCAAAGCAGGAAGGAAACGTGAAACGCGGAGCGGGAGAGATGCGGAAATCCAAAGTTCGAAATCCGAAATCCAAAAGAAATCCGAAGCCCGAAATCCGAAAACCAGTCGGCGGGGTGTGACCTTTGGCTCCTTTTTCCAGCCGCCCAATCCCTGCTGACTTCGGCCTTTGGATTTCGAGCTTCTTTCGGATTTCGGCATTCAGGCCGAATCGTCATGCCGTACGCCAGTTGTTTTGGTTCACACATTACATATCACGTTCAGTACCGCAGCCGCGGGTCCACATTGGAGCCGTGGACGGCGGTGTGGCAGCCGGCGGTCCAGCAGGTTCCCATTTGCAGCAATCGGGTATGGTCGGTATTGCCGATGTAAATGCTGCCGGCGGGCACGCCCGGACCCTGAATCTGCGCGTGACAACGCAGGCACAGATTGGGATCGCTCGCGACCAGCATTTTTTCGTTCATCGAACCGTGCGGATTATGACAGGTGGTGCAGCCTTCGCGCAGCGCCTGATGTTCGAAGACGAAAGGCCGCGTCTGCTCGCGATGACATTGCGCGCAACTTTCATCCTGCCGTGCCATGGCCAGCCCGCCTGCCGGTTTGAAGATGTCGCCGCCGTGCGGATCGTGGCATTGCACACAACTCATGTGCCCCTCGATGACCGGGTGATGCCGGGGCAAATTAAATTCCGCCTGAGCGTCGAGATGACATTGAAAACAGGAGGTCGGGTCTTTGCCGGGATTGATAATGAATTTGGCGCTGCCGCCGGACTCGATATGTTTGCTGCCGGGGCCGTGGCAGGATTCGCAGCCGGTTTCGCCGGCCATGGCCGCATTTTGAAAATGGACGCGCGCGTGCGGACTCATGGGAAATTTCCGGACGATTTCCGCGTGACAATCCATGCACGCCTGGTTGCCGATGTAATGTGCTCCGGGAATCTCCAGCGGTGTCATGACCACTCCCGGAGTGGTGGAACAGGAGTTCAGCAAGAGCGCCACGCCGCCGCCGGCGAGGCTGGCCGCCGCCATGGCGAATGTTGGCACCCGTTTCACCCGCTTTAATTTCCTGAGACCGGCTGATTCGTGGCTGCAATTGCCTTGAGGATCTCGGCGACAATCTGATCCGAAAAATCGCCGGTCATCGGGAAAATCATCTGCAAATGACCGCGGGTGTCAATGATGAGTGTGCGGAAATTGTGGTTGATGGTGCCGTTTTCGGGTTGATAATTCACGCCCGATTCCCGCGCGAGTTCGCCGATTTTATCCGCCGGGCCGGTCAGGAAACTCCAATGCTTCGGGTCGTATTGATAGGCGTCGCCGTAGGCTTTTAACATGGCCGGCGTGTCAAATTCCGGGTCGAAGGAGACCGAAAGGAGGTGCCAGTTGACGGGAGCGCCGGGCCCGGATTCGAGTTTTTGCTCCGCCTCCTCAAAATTTTTCGACAGGCGCGGGCAATAATCCGGCAAAGGGCAGCGGGTGTAAAAAAAAGTGATGGCCAGTGCCTGGCCGCGAAAATCGTTCAGGCTGACCGCCTGCCCCAGTTCGTTGGTGAACTTGTAATCCAATAAAGGATGCCGCAAAGGGGTGGCCGGTGGATGGGCGGGTGTGCCCGGCGGCGGCAGCGTGACCGTTCCGATTTTAGTGACGCGATCCACCCAACTTTCCGAGTCCGCCACGTTGAGTCGAAAGGTGATTTCATCGCCCCGCCTCAATCCGGCGAGTTCTTTGGCATCCCGGACTTTGAACGGCATGGTCATAGCGGCCATGTAGTTCGAGATGGCTTCGTGACTGATGGTGATTTGCCTGTCTTCCGGAACGAGTTCCTTGACCACACCTCGGCCCATGAATATCTGCACGTTCGTCGTTTCCCCGTCCGGCGTGGGAAGGGAGCCGGCGGATGTCGTACCGGATAAAATCAGCAGCCACAAACCGGATGGCAATGTGCCGATGAGAAATTGCCGCACCCGCATATTTTTTAGCCATAAATGCTCGTTTCGACCGGTCCCGCCGGGCGTCCGCTGGCGATGAATCATGGATTAGGCAGCAACTCAACGCGGTAGAACCCGGGGCTGACCGTTGCGTCGCTGTCCGTAAAAGTCACCGAACTGCTTCCGGCCAGATTGGTGGCGAGCGATGTCCAATTGTTCACCAACAAGTTGGTCGATCTTTGAATCACATAGCTCAACCCGCTGTCCGCGGTGAAGCTGAACTGGAAATTGGCCGCGGGTTGCAGCGCCGGCGCACTCAGCACAATCGGCCCGGGGTTGACCACGCTGATGGGAACCGAACTGGTCGCCGTCAGGCCCGAGTTATTGGCGGCAATGGCTGAAAGCGTATAACCGCCCGCCGCCAGACTGTTGGCCACGAGCGAGTAGGGAGCGATTGTGACGTCGCCCAAAACAGTCGAGTTGGCCAGGAATTCCACGTTGGTCAGCGTGCCACCGTTGCCGGACGCCGAGGCCTGAATAGTCACGTTGGCCGGCGCGGCGAACACACTGCCCGACGGCGGATTGGTGATGTCAACCGTTGGTGGCAAAGCGGCTGAAGCGACCACTACCGCCCCCGTCATGTTGTGCGGAGGGGCGAAATGAATTGCGCAATAATACCTGTAAGTGCCGGCGGAATTAAACTGATTCGTGAATAAAAACGGGGTGATGTTTGTGGTCGAACCCCACAACCCGCTGGGTACGCCATTGGTTCCACTGGTGGTGGTATGCCCGACAAGCGGGCTGGAGTAGTTCCAAACCCAAACGACCGAATCACCTGCGTTAATGTTGGTGACAGCGGGGGTAAAAGTATCGGTATTATTGGTGCCGACTACGACAAACGCCACCGCCGCCCGGCCGGTGATTGAACAACTCAGCATGGCGATGGCCACACCCGCCCAAATCCATTGAAACAGTTTCCGTGCGATTTTCATTGGTTTCTCCAATTCCATCCTTATTTCTCTCAACGACTTGTGCTAACAGAACCACACTGGCCATAACCGAATAACTCCGCATCAAGGCGGTAAACCTTTGTTGTAGGAGGAACGAGAGCCGGATTTGTTCCTGATGAGTTTTCCGGGAACAATTGACGTTCTGCCGGCTCTTAATTTCAATGTGGCGATATGGCCGTGGCCGTGGAGTTTGAACAGTTGGTGGCTTCCTATTATGAGCCGCTGTACCAGTTTGCGTTCAGCCTCACGCGGGACGAAGCCGACGCTTGTGATCTCACGCAACAAGCCTTTTGCATTTGGGCGGCCAAAGGCCACCAATTGCGCGACGCCTCCAAAGTGAAAACCTGGCTGTTTACCACTCTTCACCGTGAATTCCTTGGCACGCGGCGGAAGCAGACGCGCTTCCCGCACGTCGAATTGGAACACGCGGCGGCAGAGCTTCCCGTCGTACCGCCCGCCACAGTCAACCACCTTGACGCCGGACAGGTGCTGGAGGCCTTGGCCAACCTTGACGAGATTTATCAGGCGCCGGTCGCGTTGTTCTACCTGCAGGACTGTTCCTACAACGAAATCGCCGAAATTCTCGACGTGCCGCTCGGCACGGTCAAATCGCGCCTCACCCGCGGCCTCGGACGGCTGCACCAAATGCTGACCGGCAATGTCACCGGCACCCAACTCCGGCCACCTCCAGCGTGAACCTCGACGACGCCAAAACTGTTTTATTGCTCTACCGGCCCGGCCCGGCGGACACCGGTGATCCGCAGACCGCCGAGGCGCTCGCGCTCGCGAAGCGTGAGCCGGAGTTGGCGCGGTGGCTGGAAGCGCATTGCGCCCGGCAGGAGGCGTTGCGGACAAAGTTCCGGCAGATCGCCGCCCCCGCCGGTTTGAAGGAACAAATCATTTCCGAACAGGCGGCGCGCGCGAGGATCATCTCCTGGCGGCGGAAAGCGGTTTTCGCGGTGACGGCGGTCATGGCTGGATTGATTGTCCTGGCGTCGCTCTGGTTCACGCGCCAGCCCAAGGACGACACGTTTGCCACTTACCGGATCCGGATGGTCCGCATCGCGTCGCTCGGGTACAGGATGGATTTGGCCACGAACAATCCGGCGGCAATCCGCGCTTACTTTGTCGAGAGCAACGCTCCGGCGGATTACGCTTTGACCGCCCCGCTGGAAAAGACCGCCACGACGGGATGCGCGGTGGAAAATTGGCGGGGGGCGAAAGTTTCGATGGTTTGCTTCCACACCGGCCGGCCGCTTCCGCCGGGGCAATCCAGTGATCTGTGGTTGTTCGTGATTGACCGCGCCGCCGTAAAGAATGCGCCGGCCGCCGGTGCGCCCCGGTTTGCCCGGGTTAACAATCTGATGACGGCGACCTGGACGGAGGGCGGCAAACTTTACGTCCTGGGGATGGAAGGGAATGAAGCAGCGCTGCGGCAATATCTGTGAGTCGGTCGGATCCTTAATTGCCGTCCACACTCATGTGTTCCAACACCCAATCGAAATCCTGCTGCTGGGCAGAAGGGATGGAAAGAGGCAGGCCGGCCGCATCCGGCGCAGGTGGCCGATAGGTGTCGGGCTGAGTCCAACGATGCAGCGAACTGTGGCCATCGGCAAACGAAAAAGCCGTTGCCCGATTGTGATAGGAAGCCGGCAAGTGCAACCACTGGGCGCTGGAATAGGCGGGGTTGCCCCAGACGCTGGGGGCGGTGTTTTCGATGGCCTTGTCGAGAAAGTAGCCGTCAGTGATGCTGTCCGGATGTTCATCCAGGAACACAAAAATCTCTGTCGGCTTGGGGATTTGAGTAATTTTGAAAAACTGCGTGTAGTCGGGATTGTTGACATTGAACCCGTTGGTCGAAAAATCGCCCGCGTTGCCGACCATCGCGTTCATCGAATAACTGCGGATGCGCGCATCCCAGCCGGCGGCGCGTTGCTCCGCGCTCAACACGTCGTCGGCCGGACAATGGTAAATTCCCGTTGAACCGCTGTAGGGCCCGAGGCTGGCGTCAGTGATGGTGGCAAGGTTGGTGTTGTCCGAATCCAACGGTCCGGAAACACCCCATGTCATGACGTTGTTGACCCAGTTCAAATCGGTGCGAAAAGACGATCCCGCCATGCCATCGTTGTAGGGCAATTGGTCGTCGTGCTCATGGGCGTAGAGGAGCCAGGCCTGCGTCAGTTGCCGGGTGTTGTTCAGGCATTGGATGCCTTGCGCCTGCATCCGCGCCTGCGAGAGCGCCGGGAGCAAAAGTGCCGCCAGCACCGCGATGATGGCAATCACCACCAGCAGCTCAACCAAGGTAAAAGCCGGCCTTCCTCCTTTCCCGGCACGCGGCAAAACCCGTAAAACACGCGAAACAGTCATGGGGCAGATTCGCTCAGTCTGGCTTCAACGTTGTCTAATCGCTATAATTACGCCAACTTTTATTTCATGTCAATGCCAAAGCGGGCCGGATTGGGGTGGTTCAGGAACTCCGACATTGCCCCGCCGCGCCGCTTTCCCCAAAATCCCGCATCTATGGCAAGTGGCCGCCGGCAATACCCGTTTCATTTAATTGAGCCTAAATGGCAGCAATTCTGGGACATCCAGCAGACTTTTCGCGCCTGGAACCCCGGTGAAGTTGTTCCGGAAGACCATCCATTTGCCCGACGGCACGGGGCCGATGCCATGGTGGCCGGCCGCCAGCTCTTGCCACCGAAATTTTACATTCTCGACATGTTCCCGTATCCGAGCGGCGCGGGCCTGCATGTCGGTCATCCGGAAGGCTA
>DATNHI010000175.1:0-6651 GCA_035605035.1 Verrucomicrobiia bacterium | reverse complement strand
CAACGGGCGGAAACGCGCCGCGTCCGCCGCGAACAGGAGGCGTTCATGGAATCCAAACCCGAAGAATCCCCGACGGACAATCTCTGGCGTGAATTATCCCCGCAACTCGATGAAGCGGTGGCCGGTCTGGGCACAAGCGAGCGCGACGCGCTGGTGTTGCGCTATTTTCAAAACAAAAGCATGGCCGAAGTGGCGAAGTTCCTCGGGCTGGCGGAAAACACGGCGCAAAAGCGCGTGAGCCGCGCCTTGGAAAAATTGCGGAAATTTTTCACGAAGCGCGGAGTGGATTCAACGGCCGCTGGCATCGCGGAAAACATTTCCGCCCATTCCGTCCAAGCTGTGCCCGTGGCGCTGGCCAAATCCGTGACTGCCGCGGCGCTGGCCAAAGGCGCGACGGCTTCAACTTCAACCCTGACCCTCATCAAAGGAGCATTGAAAATTATGGCATGGACAAAAGCAAAAACAGCCATTGCCGTTGGCGTGGGACTCCTGCTGGCTGCGGGAACCACGACCGTGACCGTAAAGAAAATTGAAGCGCATCAAGCCGATGAGTCGTGGCGAGTACAGCCAAATTTCGACTCCCGGATCCTTGACCGGGCATCGCCCCAGGTCAGGATTATTCCCACAAAATTTCCGCGGTTCGGCGGTTACGGCGAATCCAACGGCAAAATCATGGGACTGGGGGCGCCGGTGAAATACGTCGTCGAGGCGGCTTACAACTTTGGCGCCAATCGGACGATTTTTTCTACGGAATTGCCGACGGAGCAATACGATTTCATCGCCAGCCGGCCCGTCGGTAACGCGGAAGTGTTGCGGCAGGAAATCCAAAAGCAATTCGGCCTGGTCGGACACACCGAAATGATTGAAACAAATGTTTTGCTTTTGGAAGTGCGGTCTCCAAATGCGCCGGGATTAATCCGCAGCACCAAACATTACGGCGGCATGTCAGCCGGAAAGGGATTTTTCAAATGCGACGGTCAGTCGCTTTCCAGTCTGGCTGGCTGCCTGGAAAGCCATTTTGGCATACCCGTGATTGACCGGACAGACTTGAAAGGCAGCTTTGACATTGATTTAAAGTGGCGTGATTCAGACGACTTGAAGGGAAAGCTGCTTGATCAACTTGGCTTGGAACTGGTGCCCGCCCAAGATTCAGTCGAAATGTTCGTGGTCGAAAAGGCGGATTAACTCCGGACAAGTTCCAGTTCCTGGTGCGCCGGAAAGGGAAATCGTACGGGTCTTCAGGCAGTGACGATTGATTTTTGCGGGACTCGTGAAGGCGGCAAAAAAATGAAAATTTTTTGTCACATTTCAGCCTCCGGCGGACACTTAATTGCAGGATGACTGGCGATGGTTAGAAATGGGCCTGAGCGCGTTTGCGCCGGCAAAAACCGTGAAACAAACCTTTGCCGACGGTGTCTATAAGACAGGAACCCGACGGTTCTTCCATACAAATCGGGGAACGTCGGTGTCTATTTCGGCAAAGGCGTGAATTCATGGCACACCTTCAAGTCCGGGTTGTGACCGGGGTCCATTGCCGCCGCTGCGATTCACGCGGCTACAAATATTGCGAAATCGTGTAATTCCAAACTGCGGGCGGTGTCGGGTAAGAATAAGCACAGTTTTTGCGTAACGAATCCGCAAAAAAGCCTAAGAATGGAAACAGAGTTGAATCAACGTAACAATCCGATTGAAGTTGACCGCGTCCAACGCCGGTTCCTGCGCGCCTTCACCCTCATTGAATTGCTCGTGGTCATCGCCATCATCGGCATACTCGCCGCGATGTTGCTGCCGGCTTTGTCCGCCGCCAAGGAGCGGGCGCATCGTCTTACCTGCCTGAACAATCAAAGGCAGCTCGGCGTCGCCTGGGAAGTGTATGCCGGTGATGCCGGTGACAAGATGGTGCTGAATGACTGGGAGTTTCGCTCGGCGAATGTGGCTGTAAGTCCGTCGAATTCATGGGTCACCGGCAACGCCGTTCTGGACGCGGACCCGGGAACCATCACCAGCGGCACCCTGTTTCCTTATGTGAAAAGCCTGGACGTATATCATTGCCCGGATGATCGCGCTCTCGTTCAAGGCACCACCACGGAGAAACTCCGCAGCTTTTCCCTGAGTTGCTACCTGGGCGGCCCGCAGGCGGACACCGACAACTGGGACATCCATCCCTTGAACCGGACGAGCCAGATCCGAAATATTTCCGGGTCGCTCACCTTTCTGGATGAGAGCGATTTGACCATAGACGACGGCCATTTCCTTTATGTCACGAACGACCTCAATTGGTATAATATTCCGTCCTGGCGGCACCAGCATGGCACCGTTCTGGCGTTCGCCGATGGCCACAGCGAATACTGGAAATGGAAAGGACCGGAGCCAACTACAACCGCCTTCGATGGCAGCGCTGTTTCCGACCCCTTGTCGCTTCAAGACGTTGAGCGCCTGCTACAGACTGCGCCGGGTTTCAATTGATTGCGCCTATGAACGTTGGTTTGCCTTGCACGAACGCTGCGCTTGATGAATGAATCCGAGTATGAAAACCGACCGGGCATTCACATTGATTGAATTGCTGGTGGTCATCGCCATCATCGGCGTTCTGGCGGCGATGCTGATGCCGGCGCTGTCCCGGGCCAAGCAGCGCGCCCAGGGCGCCACCTGTTTGAGCCAGGGCAAACAGATGATGACGGCCATGACGCTTTATACGAGCGACAACAACGAGTTTTTCCCGCCCAACCCGGACGATGGGAATACGTTGCCCGGCTACAACTGGTGCCCCGGCTCGGCAGGGATTGGCGGACCGCAGGAATTTAATCCGGACGTGCTCAAGGACCCGACGCGTTCTTTGCTCATCAGTTACCTCGGCGGCAATGCGGATGTGTTCCGCTGTCCGGCCGACCGGCGCGAAGGCATGTATCAGGGCACCGACCCGGCTTTCGCCGGCCAGATCGTGCCGGCGGCCAGGACTTTTTCGATGAGCCAGGCGGTCGGCACGATTGACCCCGGTTTCGAATCCAGCGAATTCTCCGGCGCCAGCTACGTTCACAGCGGCGTCCCGACCCTGTCGGTCAACGGACCCTGGTTGAACAATCAGCAAACTCACCACCGGAATTCGCCCTGGGCAACCTTCGGCAAGACCACCGATGTGCGCCATCCGGGTCCGTCCATGTTGTGGGTCCTGTTGGACGAGGACGCGCGCGGCCTCAATGACGCGGCCTTTGCCTTCGGGATGGAGAGCCCACAATGGTTCGACGCCCCCGGAACCTACCACAATGGCGGTTGCGGTTTCGCGTTTGCCGACGGCCATTCCGAAACCCACAGATGGCTGGATCAATCCCCGAAAGGCAGCGGCGGGGCGGCCGCCACCGGTCCAGCGGACGAGCAGGATTGGGGTTGGATGCAACAACGAACGTCAGCGCGATATTAAAATCCCATTTTCCTTTTGTGCACTCGGCGGCTTGGCGGTTTAATTCCACACAATGAAAATTGTTTTAGCCTGTTCCGGCAGCCTCGACCCGCCGGAGATATAGGTTATATTTTAGCCATGTACCCGTTGGTTTGCCTTGCTCGCGCCCGTGTGTGGATCGCCTTGATACTGACCAGCGGGTTGTGCGGGTTGCCTGCGGCTGCCGCAACCTATTTTGTTGCGACCAACGGTTCGGATGCAAACCCGGGCACAACGCTGTCCGCCCCGTTTCAGACCATCCAACATGCGGCTACGATCACGGTGGCCGGTGACGCCTGTTTCATCCGCGCCGGAGTTTATCGTGAGACGCTCGCGCCATCGAATTCCGGTACCAGCAACGCGCCCATTGCCTTCACGGCGTACTCAAACGAAGTTGTCACTCTCAGCGGCGCGGACCTCGTGACGAACTGGACCTTCTGGTCCAACGGCATCTATCAGGCATCCGTCGGCTGGAATCTGGGAGTGGGCTACAATCAGGTCTTCGTGGATGGCGCGATGATGCATGAAGCGCGATATCCGGATTACGGCAGTGGCGATGTGTTGCATCCCGCCACGGTCAGCGTGACGGTCAGCGCTGTTAATTCCAATCTCATCACCAGCGCGGCCTGGAGCGGCAAGCCCGACAATTACTGGGCTGGCGCGTGGTTCCTCGGCAGCGTGGGGTACACGTGGGCATGGCAAAGCGCGCGTGTGCTCAGTTCCACGGGCAGCACGATTACGGTGGATCCCGCCACAGAGACACCGGCCTGGTGGTTCACGGGCAGCGGCAACGGCTTTCTCTTTGGAAATTTTAATTTTTTGGATGCCGACAACGAATGGTTTTTGCAGACCAATTCAGGCGGCAACACGCTTTACCTGCGGATCACCGGCAGCGGCGATCCTTCCGCACACACCGTCGAGTTGAAACACCGCAATTGGTGCGTGGATGTTAACGGCCGGAATAACATCACCGTGAGCAACCTGAACCTGTGGGCCGGCGCCGCACGGTTAAGCGGGAACGGAAACATGTTACAGAACTGCCAGGCGCAATTTCTCAGCCATTTCACCATCATCCGCCAGGGTTACTATGAAAATGACAACACCGAACAGGGCGACGGGGTGGAGTTGAATGGCACCAGCAATGTTGTTCGCGGCTGCACCCTCTTCAATACCGCCGGTTCCGGCGTGTATAGCAGTGGCAACGGCAATCTCATCACCCGCAACCTGATTTACAATACCGACTACTCAGGCGCCTACGGCAGCCCCATTGTCCTCCATGGCGCCGGGGATATCGTCACCTTCAACACCGCGCATACTTCGGGCCGCGACATTCTTCGGCCCGAAGGCACCGGCTCCGACATCCGTTTCAATGATTTGTACGACCCCGGCCTGCTGTGCAAGGACCTCGGCCTGATTTATGTCTGGGGCGTCAACAGCCAGGCTCCCGGCGGTCCGCCCACCCGCATCGCCTACAACTGGATCCATGACAACAACCATCCGATTCCGGCTCCCTTGATCTACATTGACAACTATTGCGCCAATTTCCTGGTGGACCACAATGTTTGCTGGAACAGCGGCGGCGATTCGGGCATCCGGATCAATAGCCCGGCCCTGGGGCATCAAATTTACAACAACACGCTGTTCAACTGCGCCACGGTGGGCGCCTACACCTACGATTCGTGGGACAGCGGCAATCCGAACCCTGCCTTCTGGACCAACGATGTCGATCAATACTTCGCGACGAACAATCTTTATCTGGCCTCATCGCCGCAGACACAACTCTTAAACTGGACCAACGACGATTTCCGTCTGCAAACCAATGCGCCAGCCATTGATGCGGGCGTCATCATCCCGGGCATAACGGATGGCTACGCCGGCAGCGCGCCGGATTTAGGCGCCTATGAATCCGGTGGTCTGCCTTGGAATGCCGGGGTCGGCTCCAGGCCCTTGCTCGCCGTTGCCGGTCAAGGCAACAGCAATCTCATGCTGACGGTTTCACCCGATGCCGCGTATTACCGGCTTTACGCCACCACGAATCTGGCCTCGCCGCAATGGACCCTGGTGACGAACGTGCCGCTGGTATTGGGCAATCAATGGACTTTGACGCTGCCGGCAGCAACGCGCGCGTCGTGCTTCTATCGTTTGCAGACGCAATAAAGCCCAAACTGGCTCCGGCCAATTTCGCGGTTCCAAACCGTTTTATTTCCCCTTTGCGTTCCGGGCAGCTTGGCGGTTTAATGACCGCTCATGAAAATTGTTCTGGCATATTCGGGCGGCCTCGACACCTCGGTGCTGCTTTCGTGGCTCAAAGAAACCTATGACGCCGAAATGATCGCCTTCTGCGCGAACATCGGACAGGAGGAGGAATTGCGCGGCCTTGACGCCAAGGCCAAGAAAACCGGCGCGTCCAAAATCTACATCGGCGATTTGCAGGAGGAATTCGCGCGCGACTTCATCTACCCGATGATGCAGGCGGGCGCGATTTACGAAGGCCAGTATTTCCTCGGCACCAGCATCGCCCGGCCGCTCATCGCCAAGGGCATGATTGAGGTCGCCCGCCGGGAAAAGGCCGACGCCATCGCGCACGGCGCCACCGGCAAGGGCAACGACCAGGTGCGCTTCGAACTCACCGCCGCCACGCTCGCGCCGGACCTGCGGGTCATCGCCCCGTGGCGCGACGCGCGGTATCGCAATCAATTTCCCGGACGGCAGGAGATGATTGCGTATTGTCAGCGGAGAAAAATCCCCGTCCAGGCCAGCGCGAAGAAACCGTTCTCGAGCGACCGGAACCTGCTGCACATCTCCTACGAAGCAGGCATCCTCGAAGACCCGTGGCTGGACGCGAGCGACAAAAAGTATCGCGGCTCGTTCACCACGCTGTCCGTGTTCCCCGAAGATGCGCCGAACAAGCCGGAATTCGTGACGCTCGATTTCAAGCGAGGCAATTGCGTGGCGGTGAACGGCAAAAAACTGTCACCGCTCGGCGTGATGCAGGCGCTGAACAAAATTGGCGGCAAGCATGGCGTCGGGCGGGTGGACATGGTGGAGAACCGGTATGTGGGCATGAAATCGCGGGGCGTCTATGAAACGCCCGGCGGTGCGATTCTGCACTTTGCGCATCGGCAGATGGAAAGCCTCACCATGGACCGGGAAGTCATGCATTTGCGGGACTCGCTGATTCCGCGGTATGCGGAGTTGGTGTATTACGGCTACTG
>DATNHI010000174.1:0-1596 GCA_035605035.1 Verrucomicrobiia bacterium | reverse complement strand
TCCTGCTGAGATATTCCGGTTACCAGCCCGACCCAACGGAAATCGGCATTGCCGAATCCACCAACCAGATGCAGATGCCTTACACACCGTCTGCCTTGGTGGTGCAGGACATTGATTGGCAGGCAAACGATCCGCTGGTGCATTACGCCGCCGGCGATTTAGTCAGTCCTACTGCCGGCCCCGGCTTACAGAGTTATTTAAACTGGCCCGGCAATCTGGGTATTTTGAACGACCGGTATCTGCCGTGGAAGGGCAATCCTCTCAAACCCAGTATCGATGCCCAGGATGCCTACAATGTGAGCCTGAAAGATCCGCTGGTGTACCGTTCAGACGACTGGAATTTCCCGACCAACAAACTCCCGACGGTCGGCTGGCTCGGCCGTGTGCATCGCGGCACGCCGTGGCAGACGGTTTACATGAAAGCGCCTGACGTAAATCTGGCAACCTGGGTGACGAACTGGACCGGCAATGTAAATTCGTTTGATGCGGCGAATGAAGCGCCAAGGCAGGACTACGTACTGTTTGATTTGTTTACCACGGCCTTCAATGACAACGCCACGCGCGGCCAGCTTTCGGTGAACGTTGGTGCCGACAATCCCGACCCGGCGGCCAGTCTCGCCGCGTGGTCAGCCCTGTTCAGCGGCATCATGGTGCTCTCCAACAATGCGAGTGATACGGTTGTTCAGTCCTCCGGCCAGGCTGCCGATTCGATGACGAATTTTATTGCATTTCCAATTTCCCCGGCCGGGCCGGGCACGAACTCGGCGTTGTGGCAACTGGTGCAAGGCATTTACAGCACGCGCACGAATCTCACGAATCCGGACGGTATGAAAGGCACGTTTGAGCACGTCGGCCAAATTCTCGCCGTGCCGCAACTGACGGTGGCCTCGCCGTTCCTGCATTGGCACAACGGCAACCCGCTGGACACGGTGCAGCAACAAAAGGGTATCAGCGATGAAATGTATGAATGGTTGCCGCAGCAGATGATGTCGCTGCTGCGCGAAGGCTCGCCGCGTTACGTGGTTTATTGCTACGGCCAGGCGTTGAAGCCGGCGCCCAATTCGCTGGTGACCAGCGGCGCCTATTTCCAGATGTGCACGAATTACCAGGTGGTGGCGGAGAGCGCCGCGCGCGCGATCGTGCGCGTGGATGGCGCGAATACGCCCACGCCGCACGTGGTGGTGGAGAGTTACAACCCGTTGCCGCCGGACTGATTTATGTGGACGAAGGTTGAAGATGGAAGATGGAAGACAGGGGAGCGCGGCCGCCCCGGCTGCCGTTCGGCGCGCCTCGCGCCGAACATTTTGCCGGCGGGCATTCTTGCTGAGTCGGTCATGTGCGCTGCAAAGGTCAACGACGAGGGCGTCGTTGACTGCACCCGAGGCGGGTGCGCTCCCCAGCTCGTTCTCGCTTTGCAGATTGCCGTATGACATATTAACCCGCCAATTTTATGCGTTCGCGCCAATGGATTTGGATAGTGTTGTGCTTGCTGTTCGTGGCGGGCGCATGGTTTTTCTGGCCGCCTGGCCATCACCTGTTGAACCTGTTGACGCAGGCGCCGACGAAGCCGTCGGCTGTCCCAACGGCTGCGGCATC
>DATNHI010000173.1:0-27787 GCA_035605035.1 Verrucomicrobiia bacterium | reverse complement strand
TTCGCCAAGGCTAACGGAGTTGAAAGCGCGACTGGAGAAGCTGGAACAGTTGATGAGCGCTAAAAACGGGGAGGCGAGATAAAAGCGCGAGGATGGCAGATGCCTGATTTGGAGTGCGGTGACATGTCACCGCTTTGAAAGCGCGGACATGTCCGCGCACTCCATAGTTTTCGGCTCGCGGGTATCAGCCTTCGCCTGGCTACGGCGCGACAGGCGCTCGCCCCACCGGAGTCCCAACGGAAAAACGGCACGATAGGGGCGCGTCGCGGAAGCGTCCACGGACAACTCAGCGTCAATTAGCGGTTCAATCCTCATTCACAGTTTCCAATTCAACCGTGGCCGGTTCCAAGTCCGGCACGCTGGCCTTAATGGCGACTTTGCCGGCGGTGGTCTTGGATTCGAAGATGGCTAGTCCGCCGCCATGCAAGGCTTTGCGAGTCGGGCCTTGATACGGTTCCGAGCTGTTCAAGTCGCCATTCTCAATCCCCAGTAAAGTTACCGGGCCGGTCACTTCAAACGTCACTTCCGGCTCGGCATTCGGAACGCGCACGCCTTGGGCATCCACGACTTGGAACTCCAGATGGCAAATGTCTTTGCCGTTGGCCTGAAGCCGGGTCGAGTCAGGTGTCAGTTTAATCCGCCGGGCCGCCCCGGCCGTTTTCAAAACGTATTCGCAAACCTCGGTGCCGTTGACACGGCCCACGGCCTTGAGCACGCCCGGTTCGTAAGGAATGGTCCAGCGCAACACGCCGTTCACAGCTTCCGCAAGACGTTTGGTTCCGATGACACGGTTATTGATCATCAGCGAGACTTCGGGACAATTGGCGTAGCATAGGACGGTGACCGTGGAATTCGACGGCCAGTTCCAATGTTCCACCGGCGCAAAACCAAATCCGCGCCGGCCCGAAGTTCGGTTCCCACCGGCGACGCAGAGATAAACCATCGGCTTGTCGCTCCAGAGGCTTTGCCGGAACCAAGCGAGCGGTTTCTTGAATCCGCACAAATCCAGCAACCCGGCGCCGCTGGCGCGATTCGGCCACGGCCCGGCTTCGCCCAGGTAATCAATGCCCGTCCAAAGAAACTGGCCGGCCACGTAATCATTCGTCCGCACCGCCTGCCAGGCGTCGTAAGCAGGATGGTTTTCACTGCCGAAAATAATTCGCCCGGGAAATTTCTTGTGATCGGCAGCATAATGCGCTTCCTGGTAATTGTAGCCAACGGCGTCCAGCAATTCGGGAAATCCGGCGGCTTCGGACATGGACAGGTTGGCCAGCGCGGCGGTCACGGGGCGCGTGCGGTCCAGCGATTTCACAGCGGCAATGAGCGGCTTGGCGCACTTGACCAGGTCTTGCGCGGGGGGATTTCCCGGCTGGTAATCCGCGCCCAGCACCGGGTCCGTGAACGGGTCATTCGCGTAATCAATCTCGTTGCCGATGCTCCAGAGAATCACGGACGGATGATTCCGGTCGCGGCGGACCATGTCCTCGATGTCGGTGACCGACCACTGCTGGAACGCCTCGGCGTAACCGAAATGGCTCGGCAAACCGTTGTTCCGGCCGCTGACCCATTTGTTCTTGGCCGGGGTGAATTCGTCAAACGCCTCGTCCATGACCAGCAAACCGAGCCGGTCGCAAAAAGCCAGAAGTTCCGGCGCCGGTGGATTGTGACTGGTGCGGATGGCATTGACGCCGAGGTCTTTCAACAGGCGCAAACGCCGTTCGAGCACCATGTTCGGCACGGCCGCGCCGAGGCAACCGGCGTCGTGATGAAGGCAGACACCTTTGAGCTTCATCGGCTGGCCATTGAGCACAAAACCTTTGTCGGGGTCGAACCGGGCTGTGCGAATTCCGAAAGCGGTCGTCGTCTCGTCCACCATGACGTTGCCGGACAGCAATCGGCTGCGGAGCGTGTAAAGCGTCGGCGATTCCAACGACCACAATTGCGGATTCCTGACTTTGAACCTTTGGACCACGGTCTGCGTCGTTCCACTCTCACAAGTCTCCGTTGTGGTCGAACCCGCCACAACCCGGCCATCCGGTCCCAGAATGTCCGATTGCAGTGAAAAGGAACTTGCCCGGTCCGCGCTGTTTTCGATCGTGGTTTCGACGCGGACGACAGCTTCGCCAGTTTTGATTGCCGGTGTGGTGACACAGGTGCCCCAATGGGCGATGTGCAGCGGGCTGGTAACCCGGGCAACAAAATGGAAGTCTGCGAGAACGACGGTGGGTTGATTTTCCAGCGGAAATAATGCCGTCAGCAAAATTCGCCATTTCAACTGTTTTCATTTGCTTGGAGTTCTGCTAGTTTAGCTCTGGCGGCAGCCAGCGCAAATGTCATACCGCGAATACAAAGGAAACCTGTTCGCTTCACGTGCTCAATGTTTGGTGAACACGGTGAATTGTGTCGGCGTCATGGGTAAAGGAGTCGCCCTTGAGTTTCGGCGTCGTTTCCCGACGATGTTCGAGGAATACCGCCGAATTTGCGAGGCGGGGACGCTGCGCCCCGGTCAAATTTTACCTTATAGGAAAGGGCAGCCGTGGATTCTGAATTTCGCTGTCAAGGACGACTGGAAACATCCTTCAAGAATTGAATGGGTTGAGAGCTGTCTCGCCAAATTCGTGGCAGGTTATCGCAAGCTTGAAATCCGTAGTGTGGCTATGCCTTGGCTTGGCGCAATGAATGGTCGCCTGGAGTGGCATCAAATCCATTCACTGATTCGTTCGTATCTAAGCGAATTGCCGGATATTTCAGTTGAGTTGGTTGAGTTCGATCCTCACGCACGCGACCCACTTTTTGAAGAGTTGCTTTCTGAAGCAGAGCACAGCACCGCAGAAGACTTTCGCCGTCAAGCCAACCTGACTGAATCAGCAGCATCAGTGATTCTTTCTGCTGTAAGAAACCGTCGCGTTAATAGCTTGTCGGAGATTTGTTCCTTGGAAGGCTTGGGAAAGAAGACGATTGACAACCTGTATTCATTCCTCGTTGGAAGCAAAACAGTATTTCAAGAACCCTCTTTCAGCCAACCTGTTCTTCTGTGAGGCACTTCGATGAGTGCCCAACTTCTTATTCAGGCGCTAAAGGGATTTGGGGAAGCGCGGGCCGGGTTGAGAACGGTCCTGATATCTCCAGCGGATCAGCTTTTCGTTTACTACATTTGCCCACTGAGGAATTTGCGAGGGATGGTGACGGTTGGAATCATGCCAAACGTCACCGCACCTAAAGATCGAGCCGATTTATCAGGACAAAGTGTCCAAGCCAAACGAAACATTCCGGTGGTGTTTCCGGACGGAAAGGAAGTCAACGTTCACGAGTGCATCAACCTGTTTTGGAATCCGCTGAATTTGACCATGCGGGCTTTTCAGCGAAATGGATTATTACGCGAGGCTACTTCCAAGAATCCTGACGACGCCGTTGTTTGTGTTCTAGAAATCAACTTGGAACGGCTGATCCTCGACGGAAGGTGCAAATGGACCATTGCACCGCAAAATTATGCGGGGACGCGATTCGCGACTTTTTCCGTGAAACAGTTCACTGGCGAGACAACTTGGCCAGACGGAACACCAACTTGTGATTGGAGAAGCATTTTTTCTGTCGCGTCAGATGCTGACCATGCTTTGGACAGGAAGCAACAAATTCGCCTGAACAGCAAAAGGTCTGCAGAACTCATCGTGCATTTCGGTGACAATGCGGGCGGAACGAGTTCCACTGCTTTGCCGTTTGAAATGGTTGAACGAATAATTGTTCCGGCAGATCAATTCCGGGCACTGACAGCAGAACAAATGGCCTTCCTGAACTCTACAAGTAAGGACATCGCTCGGCTGGCGAGTACCTCCGCCTATTACTCAAAGGACGAGTTGCTCAAAGCAGAGAAGCAATTCATAAAAAGCCTTCAGCTGCGACGGAAGAGCGACGCTAAAGTCCTGGAAAGAGTGAACGTGGCCTTGAAGGAATTGGAGCAATTTGAAATGCAGCACCCGGAAATCTGTCCAAGTCGCGAGGTGTTTCTATACCCCGACTTAGCGGACGATTACCACGGCTCAATGCACGCTGCGAGAGTTATGTTCTGGAGTGCTTTCCTGGCACAGCATTCTGATGAGCCAACCAAGCAGGAACTTTTACCTGTGGTTCTCGCGGCAGCGGCATTGCATGACACTTGTCGTGAAGGAAGTCACGAAGACGAGACACATGGGCATTCGGCTGTCAAAGCTCATCAGGCAAGAATCGCAGGATTGTTGACAGAGCCTCGATTGCTGGCTTCCTGTCTTAATGCGATTCGCTACCATTGTACCCCAGACGAACAATGTCCCACCCCGGATTTGGTCCAGCAAATTCTAAAAGACGCAGACGCTCTTGATCGAGGCAGATTTGCGCCACCGAACGAGAGCGGCGGATGTGACACAAAGTTCTTCAGGACGGAAGTATTAAAACGCGATAGCTACAAGAACATTGTGTGGATGGCATACTGGATTGCGCAAAGCACACGTTACAGCCCGATAGGTTCGACGCCTTGTGCAGACTTCAGCCGATCCTTTTGTGACGCCGTAAACAGTCTATCCAAAAAGTGAAACTCGTTTTTCCCGCAGTTTTTCCGCACAACGGGATTTGTCGGTAAGCATCTGTGCCTTGGTGCGGCGGGAGGTGTTTGCGTTTCTGCCAGCGGATGCGCTCAATCTCGGCACGCCGCGCTGCCGTGTGCCGTTATCGCAGCCATCAACTCCCAACTCTCAACTTTCAACCCTCAACTGTTCAAATCACAAACGGCACGATGGCTTTCACCTGCTTTTGATATGCCGGATATTGATCGGGGAAATGTCGCAGCATGAGCCGCTCTTCCTGCTTGAGCTTGATCCAGAAAGCAGCCGTCATCAACGGCAAGGCCAGCCAGCCGCGGAACTTGCCGATGTCCAGCGCCGTGCCGAGGCTCATCACCAGCAAACCGGTGTAAATAGGATGCCGCACGAACCGGTACGTCCCGGTCTTCACAAGTTCGTGCCCCTGCTTGAACGTGACATCGCTGCTCCAATTGCCCGCCAGCGTCCAACGCGCCCAAAGCGTCACGCATAATCCCAGCCCGCAAATGGCGGCGCCCATGCCCCGCGCCCAATCCGCGTGCGGCGTCACCGACAAATTCATCGGCGGCGGCAAATACCAAACTGCCAGCAGAACATAACTGCATCCCAGTGGAATTCGATGCGCCAGGGCCGACCACCGGCTCTGCCTTTCTGCAACCGCCTTCACCTGCATCGCGCTGATGAGCCAGTAGGCAAGGAACGTTATCCAGCAGCCGATAATGATGAAACCTGTAAGCTTTTCCATGACGAATCCGCAGCAGACATACCGGATTCAGCCGGGAATTCAAGCCTGACGGTGAAATCAAATCCACGCCGCGCGCGGTTGCTTCCGCGGCATGCCCTGCTAAATTAGGCGCGTGCACGGTGCGCATTCCGTTTTCTGGTCGAGATTCCGACGGGCAATCCGGCGTCGCTCGAACGGGGCGTTCCTTACGGTTGCACCGGCCGGAGTCCAACATCGTCACCACGCCGCTCGCATCGGGAACGCCAAGTCAGTTCTACCGTGCGCGGCAACGGTGAATCCGGTTTGAGAAGCTCGAAACAAAGAAAGCGAGAAACGCAGAGGTAATGACAATATGTCCCCCCAATTTAAAATTAAATGGTTAAGCGAGCCGGAAGAACATGACTATCCAGCGGCCCTGTTGTATTTGACCCTGATTTACAATAAAAAGACGGCCACCGGCTTTGTCGGCAAATTGAAAAAGGCTTCGATGTCAGAGTTCAAGGCGAAGGATATTTTCAGGGCGTCCGGATTGCCGTTGCTGGGGGTCAACAATTCTCATGTTAAAAAGGACCAGATGAAAATTGAGTCCGGTCGCGGTGTCTCGCCGCTCCTGCTGATCAGGGATCCGGCCAACGGCAAGGTGATCATTGCCGATGGCTACCACCGGCTGTGCGCCGTTTACACGTTCGACGAGGACGCGGTGATCCCCTGCAAGATCGCGTAACACCACTGGCTGCTCCAAAGCCGCGAGCATACCGGAGGGATGAAACTCAAAATGTTCCATCCGGGTTCGTGAAAATTCGTGTGGTTCGTGTCCGGACCTGGCGTCTTTGTGTTGAACGAACCTGTGTTAAGGGACGTCCATCAGCGGTTTCCGCCTCCGTTCACGCCGGCGCGACAAAAAAACTCACTTTTCCAAATACTGTTTCAGCGGTTGCCAGTAGTGCATCCGCCACCCGCTGTTCTTCCGCGCGTAATCATTCCCCGGCACGCCGATTTGTGTGAAGCGCAGTTCCGTCGTGCCGCCGGATTTGGCGGTGAATACGAAGGTCACAATGGAGTAATGCCCCTCCGGCCAGTTTTGCGAGCGCCAGGCCTGCACGATGCGCTTGCCCGGTTTCAGGTCGAGCGTGATGCCGGTGATGTACCGGTCGTAGCAATCGAATGGCGCGCCCGCCTTCGCCCGAATCCGGGCGCGTTCGCCGGTGAATTGCGTGTGCTGCTTCCGGTTCATCAACGCGTCGTAAATCGCCTTCGGTGTCGCGCGAAAAAGGACCTTGTGTTCGATGGTTTTCGTTTTCATGGATTTTGTTTTTTGGCGATCAGGCTGTACCAGATGCCCGAGGCAATAAACACGAGCCCACAACCGCCAGTGAATGCAATCAGAAACGGCGACGGCAGGGAATACCACGCACCGAAAGCACCCGCGACCGAAAGCGCGCCGCACAGGTAACAGTAAAACGCGCTGGCTCGCGCGCTTTGAAAACTTTTTTGCAGAATCATCTGCATCGCCTTGTCGTTACGCCTCAGCGCGTCGGCGCAGGCGTCGGAGCAGACCATGCGCTGAGTCGGCGATAGTCTGGCGCAATCGGCGCACAGCGCCCGTCCGCAATAAGCGCAAACGGCGACGGCTTCGGCATTATGCGCGGCGCATTTCACGATGGTTCACGAAAGAAGGAAATTGCTTCACGGGTTGTGGAAATGCAAATGGAACTTTTGCACCGGCAAAGTGCGGTTCCCGCGCGAAACCATTTCAGCGTTAATACCAGATGCACAGGCCGGCGCGGAAGGCGCGGCTGTCTTCGTTGTATTGACGCAAGGTCTGGCCGTAGCCGGTGAAGTATTGCAACTGGATGGACGGGTTGAAATGAGAACGATACGGCAGGTTGAACCGCAAAACAAACAGCAGACCGGCATGGCTGCCTTCGTTGCCGATGCGAAGCCGGGTGGCGAATTGAATTTTTTCTCCACTCTTGGGGTCGCTCCAGGCCAGGGCGCCGAGCAGATCGGCATAGCCGCGATAGTCCGGCAGGTCCGGATTATTGCTGCCCAGGGCGAAGTAATCCCAGACGCGAGGTTGCAGGGAAATTTGAAAATGGGCCGGCAGGTCATAGCTGATGGTCGGTTGCAGATAAACGGTGTACAAACTGCGCTCCTCGGACCCGCCCCGGCCGTTGGATTCGTGTTCGACGCCGCCTTGCAGGTCAAGTTGGAGGCCGGATTTCTGAAAGAGAGCGGGATAAAAAAGGAACGCCGATGGTTTGTAGCTGGTGTCGTAAAACGACGGATCGCGCGAGATGAGGTCCCAGAAGGAAGTCTGGGTATAGGCAATATAGGTGTGGCCGAGCGGATTCCAGTCGTCCGCGATATCGAAGGGTTTGTATTTCAGGCTGAACTGAAACTCGGCGGCGGGGTATTGACCCAGGACGAAATAAATCGGTTCGTAGCCGTAAATATGCCGGCCCAGAAATTCCATGAGCGCAGAACGAGGCGCTGTGTTGGTGTCCGGCGGCGCCGAGGGTGTTTGCACCGCCACCGGCGTTCCGGGAGCGCCGCTTTCGACCTGGATGACAATTCGATTGTAATTGCTCACGTCCAGGATGGCCGGGCCATTGATGGTGGCCGGTACGTCGAACCAATATTCCAGGTTCACGAAGCCGCCCGGAGCAATCGTGGCCCCAGTCCCGCTGCGGTTGGTTGGAACCAGGACGGCAGGGAACGAATTCGAGCCGGAAGTGAGTGTGCCATGGAGGCTCGGCTCGAAGACCTGGCTGACGGCGTTGGACGAATAGTTCAGGCAATAAAGCCAGACGCTGCCCCGGGCGCCGGGGGTCAACGGCTGCGCGGGTGAAACCAAAATGGAAGTGACCTCCGTTGCCGGAGCCGATGCGGGATTTATCAGGACAAAGGCTGACAGGAACAACCAGGATGCCGTACGCCTCCAAACGATCAGGTCGGCCGGGTTAAAAGAAGTTTTCACGGCTTGGGCATTCAATGAATGAAAACCCGGCCTGTCAAGTTGATAACCGCGTGTGGATGGGAAAAGATTGTCGGCGTGAGCGGTATTTTTCGGCGGTCAGGCAAAGAGAACCCGGTTTTCTTCCGTTTGACTTCCATTCCCGCGTACATCTAACTTTGGGACAGTGAGCCTGACCGAATACATTTTGCTGGCCGCCGGTTCGCTGTTTGTGATTGTAGATCCATTGGCGACGGTGCCGGCGTTTCTGGCCATGACGCCGAACAACACGCCGGAGCAACGTTTGCGAACGGCGCGGCTGGCGTGCGGCACCGCGGCGGTCGTGTTGCTGGCCTTTTCCGTCGCGGGGACGGTCATTTTCAGGATTTTTGGCATTACCATGCCGGCATTCCAAATCGCCGCCAGCATCGTGCTGCTCATCATCGCGCTGGACATGCTGCGCGTGCAACGGTCGCGCGTGCAGGAAACGCACGAGGAAAAACAGGCCGGCACGGAAAAGGACGACATCGCCATCACGCCGCTGGCGATCCCGATGCTGGCCGGGCCGGGCGCGTTTTCCACGACGATTCTGCTCCAGAACGAGGCAAAAACGATTCCGCAGCACGTCGCGCTTTACGGCTGCATCATGGTGGTGGCGTTGATGAGCTATCTGATTTTCCGGCTGGCGGTGCGCGGCGCGCGCTGGCTCAGCCCGATTGCCCTGAGCATCGCCATTCGCGTCATGGGCCTGCTGCTGGCGGCGGTGGCGGTTCAGTTCATGCTCAATGGCATTAAAGCGTTTCACGCGGAATTGATGGCGCCGCCGATATGACAGGAATGGCTGAGTATTGAACGTTGAAGATTGGGGATTTCGGATGCCCGGCGCTGAGTCCCCCTGCATTTTGACCGCCGCTCGGCAGAATCTTCCAGCCTCGGAATCTCGATTTATCATGACGAAGGACGGGTGCTCGAACCAAAGAAAATAACAGGGTAATCACCCCATCGTGTCCGATGCCCCGAGCAACCCGGCGTTGAACTTTCTTGAACGTGAAATGTCCAAGCTTGGGTGGCGCGCGTGAATTTTTTCCCGGTTGCCGGGAAAAATTTGCCGGTCGCGGCGCGGCAAAATCGGGTGGCACAATTTGTGCGGACGATTTTTATGTCCGACAACGAAGCGGTTTTGGTGGCAGGGAGGTGGGGAATTGACAGGCAGGAAGTCATTCTGATTGGTTGCAAGCCGGATTTCCGCGGGTTGTTTCGGCCCGGATGTTATGCAAAAAAGTTCGTACCTGACAAAAATCGTGTTCATTCAAAACCTCGGTTTCCTGGCGATCATTCTGCTGTGTTATCTTGATGAATTGCTCAAGTTGCCGACGCTGATATTTTCCGACCATCCTTTCGTCTTCCGCCGGGCCACGCTGGAAATGCTGCTCTTCTTTGCCGTCTGGCTGCTGGTGAGCAGTTCGACGCGCCGGCTGCTGAAACAGATCCGGCAATTGGAAGAATTCATGCGGGTGTGCGCGTGGTGCCGGCGCATTGATTACAAGGGAAAATGGATCACGCTGGAAACCTTCATGGAACAGGGCTTTGACACACCCACCACGCACGGCATCTGCCCGGAATGCCTGCGCCAGCAGGAGGAAGCGCTCCAACGCAAACGGGACGCGCGCAAAAGCGCGACAGCCAGTTGAGCCGGCCGTTTCGACATTTCCCGGTGTGATCGTCGGGAAACACTACCGGTCCGACGGCGGTTGGAAGTGCGATTGCAGTTCCGGCCGCAACGATTCGATCTCCGCAATCAGCTCCGACCGCAGCCGGAGCAACCGGCGCGCCGCCAATGGTGCGCGAATCAATACTGTGGTGTTGCGTATCGCCGCACCGAGCCGGCGAAGGTTTCGGATATAATAATAGGCGATCAACCCGCTCGCGGGGAGGGAAAGTCCATACCACAAACTGGCCGGCCAGCCGAAAAAATGGTGGAAGATGACGGCGTAAAGCAGGTAACACGGCGCAAAAACAATAATGCCGCCGATCATTTTGGCGTGGGGCGTCTGCGCCTTGCGTTTGGCCGGTTCGGTAAGCTTCACACCGTAACGCACCAATCGCACGGGAATGAAGCGGTGAATCCAGCCGTAGAATGCTACCGGCGCGCCCAGAATAGCCAGCAGGCTCCGCAGCAGGTTCCGGCCCAGCAACCGCCCCGGGTTCGGAAACTCGGCCAGCGCATCATCGGATACCTTGAGCCGTTTCAGCCAGCGTTCATAGAAGTCCAGTTTTGTGACGAAAGCCGCCGCGCGTTCAGGGAATTGGACAAAGGCCAACTCCACCGCCTTGGCGATGGCCTGCGCCAGCAACAAATCCTCCACCTGCCGCGGCACCGGTTCGTGAATGACGCGATTGCCGACCCGCAAACGTTCGAGGTAAAGGCGCTGGACGGCCGCGACGACGCGGGCGTGCTCGAGTTGTGGCAGGTGGAGGATGAGATTCTGAAGCCGGGCCTCGATCTCGTGGGTCAGGCGGCGGATGCAGTCCTTGCGTCCGGTTTCGTAACCGGCGAGAAATTCCGACACACGAATTGGTTCGCCGAAATGGACCAGGGCCTCGCTCCGGTAAATTTCCTTGGCCGAAAACGTCAGGCCGACGGGAACAATTTGCAGGCCCATTTTGCCGCTGTGACGATTTTCGAGTTCCAAGGCCATCCGGGCCGCACCGGATTTGACCTCCTTCAATTGCGGATCATCGTGCGTGATGCCTTCCGGGAAAATGCCGACGGCCTCGCCTCGTTCCAGGACGCGAAAACACGCCTCGAAGGTGTCCATCACCGTACGCATGGCCCGGGGATCGTCCTTGAACCGGTTGACCGGGACCACGCCGCAATGCCGGAGCAGCCATTTGAGCGGCGGGAATCGGAACAGTTGCACGGTGGCCACAAAATTTACCTTGCGCCCGACGGATGTGCCGATGACGAACGAGTCGTTCAGCGAACTGGGATGGTTGGACACGAACAGGACCGGGCCGGTGGCCGGCACGCGCTCCGCGTGGAAACGTTCGATGCGGCGAAAATAAAATCCCAACGCCAGGCTGATCAGCCCGCGCATGCAGGTGTAAAAACCGTTCATCGTATTCCGCCACGCCGGCCAAGCCGGCCGACCAAAGACCCGTTTGCCTGTAGGAGCCGAGGTAACGAGGCTCCATCTGAAAAATCCGAAATCCGAAATCCGAAATTGATCAGAGCCTCCTCACGTCGGCGGCTACGGACCCTGTAAAACGCGTTTCAAAACTTCCCGGCAAACGGCCTGGGCCGATTGCGGGCGGCCCAGCGCTTTGGCGGCTTTGGCCATTTCCGCCAGTTTTTTCGAGCCGAGCAGATGTTCGATGCGGAACGGCAGGTCTTCAACGCGGTTGACCTTGGCCGCCGCGCCGCGTTCGAGCAGGAAATCGCTGTTGGCGGCTTCCTGCCCGGGAATCGGGTTCAGAATAAACAGCGGTTTGCCCAGCGCCAGCGCCTCGGACGAGGTCAACCCGCCGGGTTTGGTAAGGATGAGGCCGGCGACGGCCATCAACTCGTGCATGTTGGTGGCGAAACCCAGCACGTGCGTCGGATGCTGGTGGGTTTGGGCGGCCAGTTCGCGGCGCAATGCTTCGTTGCGGCCGGTGACGACCACGATCTGGAATGGCTGCGGCACCTTGTCCAGTTCGGCCACGATTTCCGCGACCGGGCCCATGCCGAAGCCGCCGCTCAACACCAGCAAAACCGGCAGGTCATCACGCAGGCCAAGGGTTTTGCGGACGGCCCGCGCATCGGGCTTCGACGAAAATTTTGCGGCGACGGGAATGCCCGTGGCGACGGCGCTTTCCGGGGGCGCGCCGCGCGCGACGAGCCGCGCCTTCGTTTCCTCCGCCGCGACGCAATACAAATCCACGCAGGCATCCATCCACAAGGCATGCGCCTCAAAATCCGTGACGATGCTGACGACGAAGGGAAATTTCCAATTTTCGGAGGGACGAGTTATACGAGTCCCAAACTTTTTGAAAGAAACAGGGCCTCGTGTAACCTGGCCTTCCGGGGATTTGAGCAAGCCGAGCGTTTCCAGCGGCGCGTAGTGTGTGCACAGGACCGCGTCCGGCCTGAACCGCTTCAAATAGTCGGTGAATTTTTTCCGCGAATTGCTGGGAAAGGCGCGGCGCAGTTTGCTGAGGCGCCGGGCCACTTTCGGATTGTCGGTCTTGCCGAACAGCAACCCCCACAATTCCGGCGCGCGCTCGACGATTTGCACGTAGCCGTCCGCATACATCTTTTTATGCAGCGGCGAGAAAAACTTGATGAGGTCAACGCGTTCAACGGCATCGTCCGGGCGCAAGGCGCGCCACGCTTCCTCCAACGCGGCGGCGGCGGCAATATGTCCGCCTCCCGCGGTGACTGTCGCAATCAGGACGCGCATGGATTGGTCCGCAGCTTGCCGCAAGAAGGCGGAATTGAGAAGCAGAAATGCGGGCCGGCGAATTCAAGGGCGGGCCGGCTACTCCGGCGCTCCCGGCAATTTGCCCTGCTGGTAACCCGTCAAAATTTGCTGGAGCCGTTCTTTAGTAGCGTCGTCGGCCAGGTTGACGGCCTTCTGTTCGGTGGCAACGGCTTCGTTGGTTTTGCCGCTCATGAACTGCACGCGGGCGAGCGTGTCCAGCACACCCGGCTCTTTTCCCTGGGTCGCCTGGTTGGCGCGCCCGGCCATTTTTTCCGCCAGCGCCAGGTCGCGTTTTTCAAGTCCGGGTTGGGCGGCGATGAACCACGCGAGTTCATTTTGCAGGCCGGCATTGTCCGGATGGGCATCGCTGAGGGCGCCGGCCAGCTTGTAGGCGCCGGCGTAATCCTTCCGGCCAAGGAGAATTTGAAAACGGACCGCATCCAAAGCATCGCGCTCGTTGGCCGGCAGCAATTTTGCCATCTGCGCCACCGCCGCATCGGCGCCGTCCCAGTCCTTTTGTTGGAGGCTGGCGCTGAGTTTTTTGGAAAGGTCCATCAACTGTTGCTGGTTTTGCTGCTGCTGCTCGTAGTCCGCGGCGGCTTTGGCCACATCGTACTTGTCCGTGACGACGTCGTTCAACAATTGCTCCGTCAGCTCCATCGGATGGCCGATCCAGGCGATGCGGCCTTGTTTATTGACGATGAACGCCGTGGGAATGCCGTTCTGGTCCGCCGCCTTCATCCAGGTGGTGGCCATGGCCCCGTCTTTGTCCTGGCTCTTGTCATCCAGCGCAACGCGATAGGTCATCTGGTCGCCCATCTTTTTCACGAACGGCGCGACGAGGCTTTCGTCCTGTTCCCAAGCATCCTGGCCGATGACGACCACGCCTTTGTCTTTGAACTTTTGCCACCACTGGTTGAGGTGCGGGATGGAGACGCGGCACGGGCCGCACCAGGTGGCCCAGAATTCGACGATATAGACGTGGTTGGTGTCGAATCCCTTCACCGGCTCGCCCTGCACCCATTGGCCGGTCTGGAGTTTGGGCGCGGGGTCGCCAATTTTGAGCGCCGCGCTCGTTGATTGAGCGGCCATGGCCAGTGCGGCTCCGGTCAGCAACGCCGGGACAGGTGAAAACCTGGATTTTTTCATAGCAGTCTGCGGTTGACGGAATTTTCCGTTCTCGATCCGGTTATTTTAGACCGAGGTTACTTTTGGCTTTTTGAAATGCTTTGTCCAGCCCCAAAGGTTTTTTTGTTTGAGCCAAAGAGGTTCTTCGGTGTTTTCGGTAGGCGGCAGAGCGTGAAACCGGACTTTTCTGGTGCTGCCACGACATCATGGTGCAAGGATGACATCCGCCCTCACCCCGGCCCTCTCCCCCAGGAGAGGGAGAATCGTTTGTCGCTCCTTTGAACATTTGTACGACGGGATTCGCCGGACGCTCATCCGCAAAACCGGAAACGATCGAGAGCTATTTCCTCTCCCGGGGGAGAGGATAAAAGGTGAGGGCAGGCGGAAACACTTGTTCTGCTGAAAACGTCGTGGACACGCTCAACGCGATGGCCGGAATCAAAACTGCGGACGGAAAAGTTTGGAAAGCGTGAAAATTCAGCCACGCGAGGAACTCGAAGAAAATTTGCAGCCCATCCTGATATTAGGTGACAACTTTGCCATGCTCTCTGACCTTGTCTTCGATAAACCGTCTTAACTCTTCTCCAAGCGCTGCGCTAGGCACAGCGGTATAGGTCTGCCGGTCATAGGTGAAAAGCAGCAATACGTCAGGATAGCTCCAGACCGCTTTTATACCTGACCACTTGATTGTCGTGGTGCGCTCGCTCGTCTGAAACGTGATACTCTCCGGCTCAACTCGCACAGTGACGCGGTGGTCTGGCATCTCCTCACGAATCTTTTTGACTCTGTCGTAGTATGCGCGCCAAAAGCCGGCATAAGCAGCCGGCGCTCCTATGACGAGCCACCAAAAACCATCTCCAGCGCCAACAATCAACCCGCCGATGCCGATAGCCATGAGGACGATGCAAAAGATGAGCGACCGCCGAGCGTAACGGAAGACAAATCGCCGTGTGCTCAACCGGACAAACTCTGGCGACCATTCGTATGAAATCTCGTGTTGCATAGTTGATATGCTCATGCTGCCTAACTAGATAATAGCCGGCGCGCTATGCAATCCATCTACTTTCATGGTTCCGATTTTATTTCGCCCTCCAATTTCTGTCCAGCGAGTTTTGAGACACGAATTAACACGGATTCAATCTGTGAAAATCCGTGCAATCCGTGTCATTGCGTTTTCATTCGATTTTTTCCACCGGAATTTTCGCGGGATCGTTTACGCCAAGCTGGAGCAGGGCGGCGTTGGTGTAAAGTTCCAGGTTCGGTTTGAAGGCGGGTGCGTCCAGGACGCGGCGCACGCGGTCCAATTCCTTCAACGACAGCGTGTCCAGCGCGACCGGGTCGCGGCTGAACCAAAGCTGGTTCGGCACTTCCGAATACTGCAATAATCCCTTATCACCACCGGCATATTGGCCGATGAGCGCGTCGGTGATGTTCAATACCACGCGGTCGCCCAATGCGGGCAGGGCGTAAATTTCCGGGACGGCCACAGCGAGCCGACCGGCGTCGCTCTCGAACCGCAGCGTGTTGTCCACGCTGCCCATGGCCAGACCATAAAGATGCCCGCTAACACCGGCCTGGTTTTCGTTGAGCAACGGCGCGATGCTGATGATTTTGGTCATTTGCCGGCTGACGAGTTTGGAGACGAACGATTTCCGTCCTACGCCTTCACCTTTTTGGCCGAATTCCAGATCGCCCCAGACGAGATGACCGATGATGGCTGTGTCGGGGTTGTAAAAAGTTTTTTCGTCATAACCGGAGTCCGCGGCACCGGCTGTGCGCACGCCGAACTGCGCGGCCAGCTTGACAAATCCGGCCGCGCGCAAATCAGCCGCGTGTTTGTCCCAAATGATGATATGCCCCGGCGACACGCCGGCATCGAGGAGACCATGAATCACCGCCGCCACGACGGCGGGGCGCGTGCCGCTGATGGACCCGGCGGCGGAAAAAACCTTGATGCCGACAACGTCCTGCGTGGACACGAGGCTGCGCCAGGCTTCGGCGGCAGCCGTTTTGCCGGTGAGATTGGTGATGCCGCGTTCCACCATCGTTTGCACGCGGGCAGCGTCCGGCTGAAAATTAAACGTGGCCTGTGGATCTTCGACAATGACGACGCGCGCCTCGGTATTGGTGCGCAATGAAAGGAAGTCAGCCGCCGGCGATGGCAGCGCCGCCAGCCAGACGGCGGTCGCGGCGGTCAGCCGGCCAAAAGCCCGAAGCCATTGTTTCCGTTGCAACATTTCAATCCTGATGCCGGTCGTAATTTTAATCGTAATCCGCTTTGAGTTTACGATTGAGTCGGAACGCTGCTGTTGGTTTGGGGAGCGCAGGCCGCTGGCCTTCCGTGTTTGGCGGCCCGCCAAACACTTCGTCAATCCATTCGGTTTCACACCTTTTGGTGAGAGTGAACCACGCGAACAAAGTTTTCGGCGGGCCGCCGAAAACCGCACGCGGGCCGCGTGCGCTCCCCAAAACCATGGCGTCGTTTTGGTTAAGATTGAGATCACGATGGAACCAATTTCCTGCGTTTCTTGACACGTCAGGGCATGGATGCTACCACCAGAACCGATGCTGGCCATAAAAAAGGAAAACGAAGATGGAAGATGGAAGATGGAAGATGGAATCCGGCGCACTGTTAATAAATGCTATCCTCGATCCTCCATCCTCCATGCTCGCATTTTGTGGCTGCTCCCGCTCGCACTGGCCGTTTTTATTTCGGGCTGCTCGCCATCCGGCTCGCATGCGTTGCTCAACGGGAAGAAGTTTCTGGATCGCGGCGATTACGCCAACGCGGTGGCACAACTGAAAATTGCCACGTCGCTGCTGGCCACCAATGCGCAGGCGTGGAATTATCTCGGACTGGCGTATCATCATGACGGCCAGGCGGCGGACGCCGTGGTTGCATACCAGCGTGCGCTCGCGCTGGACCGCGATCTGGCCGAGGCGCATTACAACCTCGGCTGCCTCTGGCTCGAACAAAACAAACCCGACGCGGCCCGGACGGAGTTCACCGCCTACACGCTCCGGCGCAGCAACGCGCCCGAAGGCTGGCTCAAACTCGGGTTGGCGCAACTGCGCGTGCATGACCTGACGGGGGCGGAAAAGAGTTTCAGCACCGCGCTGTATCTCAATCCGAACAACGCCGAGGCGCTGAATGGCCTGGGCCTGGCGCAAATCCAGCACGGCCGCCCGCGCGAGGCGGCGCAGGATTTCAGCGCGGCGGTCAAGGCGCATCCCGATTACGCGCCGGCCATTTTGAATCTGGCGACCGTGGCGCAGGAATACTTGCATGATAACAAGTTGGCTTTGCAGTATTACCGCGCCTATCTGGCGCTCACGCCGCGTCCGGCGAACTGGAATGAGGTGAATGCCATTGCCGCCGGCCTGGACCAGCCGGTAACCGTCGCCACGGCAAAGCCACCGCCCCGGCCCGCGAACGAAAGTCAAAAAACTGCGCCGCCGCCGCCGGCCGCGAGTGAAACCAGAGCGCAGACGACGAGCGTCGGTCATCCCGCCGCGGCGCCCGGGGCGCAGCCGGTAGTCAGAACTTATTCCAATCCGCCGCCGCCGCATCCGGAGCCGCCGGCCCAGGTCGTGACCGTCCAGCCGGAGCCGGCGATTGTCACCACGCCGGGCCAGTCCGTGGCCCAGGCCGCGCCGCCGGTGTATGCGCCGCCGGAACCGGCCCCGGTTGAAAAGCCCGGCATCTGGCACCGGCTCAATCCGACCCATTGGTTTCGTTCTTCCGCGCCGCAAAAAAAGTTTGACGAAAATGGTGTGACCCCGCTGCCGCCGCCAGGCTCGGATGAATCGGTAAATCCGGCGCCGACGAGTGCGCCACCCGTCGTTCAATCCAAACCGGTCAACGTCGTTCACCCTGCGCCGGCGCCGGCGTTTCCGCGATATGTGTATTTGTCGCCGCATCAACCGAAACCGGGCGACCGGCGGACGGCCTCGGGCCTGTTTACGCGGGCGCGGGAATTTGAGCAGGCGTCGCGCTGGCTGGACGCCATGAAGGCGTATCAGCAGGCGGCGGAAACCGACCCGGCCTGGTTCGAAGCGCAATACAATTTCGGCGTGCTGTCGTATCGCTTGCGGAATTTCCGGCCGGCGCTGGCGGCTTATGAAACGGCGCTCGCCATCCGGCCGGATTCCGTGGACGCGCGCTACAACTTCGCGCTGGCGCTCAAGGCGGCGGGTTACGTGCCGGATGCGGTGCGCGAATTGGAAAAGATCGTGAAGGCCAGTCCCAACGAAGCCCGGGCGCATCTGGCCCTGGGCAACCTTTACGCGCAGCAGTTGCACGATGCGGCGCAGGCGCGGCGGCATTACTTGCGGGTGCTGGCCCTGGACCCGGCCAACCCGCAAACGTCCGACATCCAGTTCTGGTTGTCATCCAACCCACCCTGATGGCAGGCCAGGAATGAGGCACCGGTTTGCCCCGGCTTCTCCGGGTATTGGCCTCCTCAGACGAACGCGCAGCGCCTGCCCCCGGCAAGCCGGTTCCTTTCATTTCCAGCGCCCGGCTCAGATTCCCCTGGCTAATACTGCCCCGCTGGAATTTGGCACGGAACGGGCTGTATCCAACTGGTGCGGAATTGAACGAATTACTATCTGACTTATGATTGCTGCAATGACCGATTCGCTGACACTCGACAAATTGCCGGTCAACTGGTTTGACGCGGCGGTGCTGTTGGTTCTTAGTCTGGGCCTGGTCCTCGGGCGCAAACATGGCATGACGAAGGAAGTCATGCGGGTGTTCCAATGGCTGACGGTAGTCATCGTGTGCGGGTTGTTCTATGAGACCGCAGCCCAGGCCGTGGTCAACTTTACCGCGTGGGACAAAGCGTCCAGTTATGTGACGGGCTATTTGCTGCTCGCGTTCGTGGTCTGGCTGGTGTTTGCGGCTCTCAAGAAGGCCATTGTTCCCCGGCTGACCGGCAGCAACATTTTCGGTGGCAGTGAATATTATCTGGGAATGGTGTCGGGCCTGGTTCGCTCTGCGTGCATGCTTGTCTTCGCGCTGGCCCTGCTGAACGCACCGGTCTATACCTCGGGGGAAATTGCCGCCCACCAGGCCTACGTGAAACGCTGGTACGGCGGCGGTATCTACGGCGGCAATTACGTTCCTGATTTTCATACGGTGCAGGAAAGCGTTTTTAAACAATCCTTCCTTGGCCCGTACATCAAGGATTACCTCAGCCCGCTCCTCATCAACACCACGCCCCCCGAACCTCAAAAGTCGGCGCCCAAGACCGGCGTGGTGACGATCCGTCAATGACCCGTGCCGGCGCGCGCGGAAATTCCGCTGAACCTTCGCGAAATGGATTTGCCGTGTGCGCGCGCCGATGTTAGACCGGGGGCATGGCCGGTTTATCCTCCGCCACGCTCGAACGCATCCGCGCTGCCAGTGACATCGTGGACGTCGTCGGCTCGTATTTGCCGCTGAAAAAGGCGGGCGCCAACTTCGTCGCCCTCTGCCCGTTTCACAAGGAAAAGACGCCCAGCTTCAGTGTCAATCCGCACCGCCAGATTTTTCACTGCTTCGGCTGCCACAAGGGCGGCGATGTGTTCACCTTCGTCAAGGAATACGAGAACATCGGCTTCATGGATGCCGTGCGCCGGCTGGCCGACCGTGCGAAAATCCCGGTTGAATTCAGCCAAAGCCCCTGCGAACAGCAATCGCGCCATCTCAAAGACCAACTCCTTGAAATCCACGAGCAAATCGCCCAGCGCTGGCAAAATTGTCTGCTCAACGAAGCCGCCGGGCAACTGGCGCGTGATTATCTGGCCAAACGCGGTGTCTCGCCGGAAGCCGTGAAATTGTTCCGGCTCGGCGCCGCGCCGGAGGCCTGGGATGACACTGTCAACTGGGCCAAAAGCAAGGGCCACGACCTGGCGCTCGTCGAGAAAGCCGGCCTCATCATCCGAAAAGCGGGGAGCGCGCCCGCCTCGGGTGCAGCGGTTGACGCCTCGCCAACCGCAGATGCCGGCGACGAGGCGTCGCCGGCGACACGCGGGGGCGCGTATGCTCCCCACTTTTACGACCGTTTCCGCGGACGGCTGATGTTTCCCATCTGCAACGAGCAGGGCAGGGTGATTGGTTTCAGCGGACGGGTTCTGGCGGGCGACGAAAAAACGGCGAAATATGTCAACTCGCCGGAAACGCTCATTTTTACGAAAAGCCGGGTCTTCTTCGGCCTTGACAAATCCAAACGCGCGCTGCTCGACGCCGGCTTCGCCGTGGTTTGCGAAGGCCAGCTTGATTTGATTGCTTGTTTCATGGGCGGAGTGCAAAACGTCGTCGCGCCACAAGGCACTGCCTTTACCGACCAGCACGCGCGGATTTTGAAGCGCTATGTGGATGAAGTGGTGCTGTGTTTCGACTCTGACGAAGCCGGCCAGAATGCCGCCGTGCGGTCACTCGACCACCTGCTGGCCTCCGGGCTGGCCGTGCGCGTGGCCGTCGTGCCCGCGCCGCATGACCCGGACAGTTTCATCAAGGCCAACGGCGGCGAGGCATTTCGTAAACTGGTCGAAAGTGCGGAAGGATTTTTCGACTACTTCTTGAACCGGCTCGGCAAGTTGCAAGACGCCAACAGCGACAAAGGCCGGCTGGCGATTTTGCGGGGCATGGCCGAGGCCCTGCATAAAACCGCCAACGTTGTTTTGATTGACACCTACGCGCAGAAGACCGCGCTGCGGCTGGGAGTTTCGCCGGAAGCGGTGCGCGCCGAGTTTGCCAAGTTCAAGGTTCAAGGTTCAAGGTTCAAGGTTCCGGAATCCGAGTCCGGTGAACCGGCCTTGGAACCGGAAACCGAAATCCCGCGTCCACCCGCTCAGGAATTCTGGCTGCTGAAATTGCTTCTGTTGCACGACGAACTGGTCAGTTGGGCGGCGTTACATCTGGACGTGAACTGGATTTCGCATCCTGCCGCGTCGAAAATTGTCGAGCAGCGATTGGCGGCGCAGACGAAGGAAACCTGGAAGAGCCTGGCCGTGTTTCTGGATGAATGCGAAACGCCCGAAATGCGGAGCCTCGTGACCGAAGCCGTGGCCGAAGACCGCAAAATTCCGAATCCCGAACAGCAACTCGCCGACGTGACTCTGAAATTGCGCAATCAATTTCTGGACCGGCAGATTGCCGCACTGACGCACAAAGTCAGCCAGCCGGAAATTCCACCGGCGGAGCAAAATCAATTGCTGCACGAGCGGGAAACGTTGCGCGAACAAAAACGCGCGCCATTGAAGTGACGGACCAGGACTGGCAAGCGACAAGTCCCGGCAGCGCGGGGCATGGCCCCGTTTTCGTGGCAATTTGCCACCCATCCCGGTCATAAAGCACGATTGATTTGACAAGTATTGCTGCGCTGCCGACTATAATGTCCAATTGGACAACCTGATGAAAACCCGCCTGGAAAAACTTGTCCCGGTCGCTTTGGTCATGCTGGCGCTCGGTTTATCGGCCGTCCACGAGGCCGAAGCCGCCTCCTGGTTCACCAACAGCCCGCTGACCATTGCACGCTACCTCCATACGGCGACCTTATTGCCCAATGGCCAGGCGCTGGTCGTGGGAGGCGAAGGGGCGGGCGGTTATCTTTCCAGCGCGGAGCTGTATGATCCGGCCAGCGGGACGTGGACGAACACCGGCTCATTGATTACCGCGCGCGGAAATCACACGGCGACCCTGCTGCCCAACGGGCAAGTGCTGGTCGCAGGGGGTTATGGGCCGGGCGGCATTCTTTCCAGCGCGGAACTGTACGACCCGGCCAGCGGGACGTGGACGGCGACAGGCCCGTTGACCACCGCACGTTACCTTCACACGGCGACACTGTTGCCGAATGGCCAGGTGCTGGTCGCGGGGGGCTACAACGGCGACAGTGGCCCTCTTTCCAGCGCGGAGTTGTACGATCCGGCCAGCGGAACGTGGACGGCGACGGGCCCGCTGGTCACCGCGCGCTATGCCCACACGGCGACCTTGCTGTCCAATGGCCAGGTGCTGGTCGCTGGCGGCGAAGACAACAACTTTAACGCGCTTTCCAGCACGGAGCTGTTTGATCCGGCCAGCGGAGCGTGGACGGCCACAAACTCGCTGACCAGCGCGCGATTTAATCACACGGCGACCTTGCTGCCGAACGGGCAGGTGCTGGTCGCGGGAGGTGGCAATAACGGCGTCTATCCGCTGTCCAGCGCAGAACTCTACGTTCCGTCCAACGGCACTTGGACGGTGACCGCCACGCTGACCACCGCGCGCGACCTGCATACGGCGACGTTGCTGCCGAACGGGCAGGTGCTGATTGCGGGGGGCTATGACGGGACCAACCCCCTTTCCAGCGTGGAACTGTACGACCCGGCCAGCGGAACGTGGACGGCGACCAACTCGTTGAGCACGGCACGATATAATCACACCGCGACGCTGCTACCCAATGGGCAGGTGCTGGTCGTAGCGGGCTACAACTTCAACACCAGCTACTGCCTTTCCAGCGCCGAATCCTACGATCCCACCATTAATCCGGCCACCGGGGGCTGGACGAACACCGGCGCGCTGAATACCGCACGCTGGGAACACACGGCGACGTTGCTGCCGGATGGAACGGTGCTCGTCGCGGGAGGGGCTGATACCAGCGGCTATCTTGCCGACGCGGAACTATACGATCCGGCCACCGGGACGTGGACAACCACAAACTCGCTGACCACCGCACGTTATCTTCACACGGCGACGTTGCTGCCAGACGGGGAAGTATTGGTCGCAGGTGGCGATGGCGACAGCGGTTATTTATCGAGCGCAGAGCTGTTTGATCCGGTCGCCGGCAGTTGGAGCGCAACCGGGACAATGGCTGACGCACGCTATCAACACACTGCGACCTTGTTATCCAATGGCAAAGTGCTGGTCACCGGAGGCTTCAACGATGTCCGCGGTCCGCTGGCCAGCTCGGAGCTATACGATCCGGTCACCGAACTGTGGAGTGCCACCGGCTCGCTGAACGTCCCGCGCGATCTGCATACGGCGACCTTGCTGCCCAATGGCCAGGTGCTGGTCGTAGGCGGTCAGAACAACGATGGAGAACTGTCCAGTGCCGAGTTGTATGACCCGACTACCGGGATTTGGATAGAAACCAGCCCACTCAATATTCCGCGCGATTCTCATACAGCCACCCTCTTGCCCAACGGGGAAGTACTGGTTACCGGGGGTTATAACGAGACAAATGGTTCTCTGGCTGACGCCGAATTGTATGATCCGGCCACGGGGTCATGGACGAGTACCGGCGCGCTGGATACCGCACGCTACGCTCATTCGGCAATCCTGCTGCCCGGCGGGAAGGTGCTGGTCGCCGGGGGTGTCGACGCTGCCAACGATGCGGAATTGTATGAACCGGCAAATGGAACATGGACGGTGACGGGCGCACCGGCAGTCGCACGCTTTCTTCATACAGCGACCCTGCTGCCTGATGGGAAAGTTTTGATCGCGGGAGGGTATGGCAGCAGCGGCATTACCGGCAGCGCGGAGTTATACGATGCCGGTCTGGGCCAGAGCAATGCCTGGCAGCCGCAGATTGCTTCCGTCACCTCGCCGTTGAGTTTGGGAGACAGTCTCGTGTTGACCGGCGCAGAGTTCCGGGGCATCGCTGAAGGTTCGGGCGGCGACACGCAAGATTCATCCGCGGATTATCCATTGGTGCAATTGCGCAGCATCGAAAGCGGGCAGACGTTGTTCTTGTCGTCCACCAATTGGGGAACCGACTCATTTACTTCCCTGCCGGTCTGGAAGTTCCCGCCCGGTGAAGCGCTCGCCACGGTATTTGTCAACGGCATTCCGGGCGCCAGCTGCTTCGTCAACATCAGCATTCCCATTCCGCAGCCTCCCATACTCACAGGGCCGGCCATACTGGACGACGGCACATTCCAGTTCACCTTCACCAACAGTGTGGGGGCGTTGTTCGGAGTGCTGGCAACTACGGATTTGTCATTGCCGACAACCAACTGGACTGTGCTTGGCGGGGTTGTGGAGGTTTCGCCGGGTCAGTTTCAATTTACCGACCCGCAAGCGACGAACAACCCCCAACGCTTTTACCTCATCCGTTCCCCGTAAGAACCAAAAAGGGCGCAATCCTTACGAACTGCGCCTTTTTGAAATCAGCAAAATTACAGGTCGGGTCACCCGTCAGGTGACACGCGCCTGCCGCGCCGAAGCTTCTGAGCGAAGGCTGGTCACCCGCCTTACTTTGCTCCCTGGTCAATCCAGGCGCGAATCAGGCCGATTTGTTCGGGCGTGAGCGGCGGGAACTTGTCTTGAAACCGCTTCGGCGGCATCCAGGTGTCCGGATCCTTCGTCTGATGCGCGGCGGCCAGAACGAGCAGACTTTTGGCGCTGTCACCCGCAACGACGACTTTGCCGTCCTTGCTGCCTTTGAGAATGTTTTCGAGTTTGTCCAGTTTCAGCCTCGCTTTCGGCTTGTCCCCGCTGTGGCACTTTACGCAGGAAGTGTCGAGTACGGGTTTAATATCGGTGGCATAGGCGACACCCATTTTGGCCGAAGGCGGCGGCAATTTGCCGGCCGCATCATCGGCGGAGGCAACCGCAGCCAGCCCGAACGTGGCGACAAATGCAACGGCAGTAATTTTAATCGGATTCATTGTTTTATGCTTATAGTTCAGTTAATTTCGCGGACAACCGGAACTTAAGACGCCTCAAACGCCGGAAAGTTGCAAGCAAAAAATGTCCTTGGGGAGGACCCACTTGCGGACAACTGGTTCCTGGGTTAAGCCTTTCGCGTGAACGACAGGGTATTTTCCGAGGCTGTGCTGGTGGTGCTGGGGCATGGCACGGAGCAGAACGCCAATTCCGCCGCCCCGGTGTATCAGCACGCGGCGGAATTGCGCCGCCGGAATATTTTCGCCGGTGTCCGCGAGGCGTTCTGGAAGCAGGAACCGCAAATCAAAAAAGTCCTGTCCGAGATTCCGGCGCCGCGCGTGTTCATCGCGCCCCTGTTCATCAGCGAAGGCTATTTTGCGAGCGAAGTCATCCCGCGCGAACTCGGTTTTGAAGTTCAAAGTTCAAAGTTCAAGGTTCAAGGCATTTCAGCGCACGGCCAGAGATTCTATTATTGCTTGCCGATGGGAACGCACGAAAGCATGACAAAAGTCATCTTGTCGCGCGCAAAAGAAATCGTCGGACAATTTCCCTTCCCGCGCGCGCCCAGACCGCTGGACCTCACGCTGTTCATCGCCGGGCACGGCACGGAGGAAAATGAAAATTCCCGGCAGGCCATCGAGCGGCAGGCCGGATTGATTCGCGCGCTGGACCTTTACGCTGGCGTTCAGGCGGTTTATTTGGAAGAATCCCCGCGCATCGCCGATTGCTACAAACTGGCGCAAACGAAAAATCTGGTGGTCGTCCCGTTTTTCATCAGTGACGGTTTGCACACGCAGGAGGACATCCCCGTGATGCTGGGCGAAGCGCAGCCAATTGTCCGGCAGCGGCTCGCCGGCGGCCAGCCGCCTTGGCGCAATCCGACGGAAAAAAACGGACGGCTTGTCTGGTATGCGCCCGCCATCGGCAGCGAACCGCATATCGCTGACGTGATTTTGGAACGGGTGAAGGAAGCTTGTAGGAGTCGAGGTGACGAGACTCGAATGGATTAAAAGTCAGAGACTCCTTACGTCGTCTCCTACGAAGGAGAAGATTGAATTTATGCAAAAACTGCGTTTTGGAATCTTAAGCACGGCCAACATCGGCCGCCAGAACTGGAAAGCCATCTTCAATTCCGGCAACGCCGTCGTGACCGCCGTGGCCAGTCGCGACGTGGAGCGCGGCCGTGAATACATTCGCAAATGCCAGCAGGAATTTCCGTTTGCCGCCGAGCCGGCCGCGCTCGGCAGTTACGAGGAATTGCTGGCGTCAAGCAACGTTGACGCCGTGTACATTCCGGTGCCGACCGGGCTGCGCAAGGAATGGGTCCTGCGCGCGGCAGCGGCGGGCAAGCACGTCGTTTGCGAAAAGCCGTGTGGCGTCAATCTGGCCGGCGTCCAGGAAATGGTGGATGCCTGCCGGAAAAACCGCGTGCAATTCATGGACGGCGTGATGTTCATGCACAACCCGCGGATGCCGCGCATCCGCGAAGTGCTCGACGATGGTAAGAGCGTCGGCCCGGTGCGTTGGATTTCATCCGCGTTCAGTTTCCTCGGCACCGGCGATTTTTCGCGCAGCAACATTCGCGCGGACGGGCGGCTGGAGCCGACCGGTTGTCTTGGCGATCTGGGCTGGTATTGCATCCGGTTCACGCTATGGGCGCTGAAATGGCAACTGCCGCAGACGGTCACCGGCCGGATTCTTTCCCAATCCGAAGCCGCCGGCGGTCGCAAGCCTGCGCCGATGGAATTTTCCGCCGAACTTTTTTTCTTGGACGGCGTTTCCGCGGGATTTTACTCTTCATTTGTGGCTGCGTCGCAGCAGTGGGTTTTTGTCAGCGGCCGGGATGGTTGGCTGCGGATGCCCGATTTTGTCCACCCGTTCAATGGCTACGAGCCGGCGTTTGAAGTCAACCGAAACGAGATTCGCATCCCGGCGGCTCCCGGCGTTCAAGCGCCAACACCTGGCTCCGACCCGGCAGAGATGGGTCATGCGACCGCGCAAAACACGGTCATGTTCCGCGATTTTGCCAACCAGGTTTTTTCCGGCAAGCTGAACGAAGACTGGCCGATGTGGGCGCTGAAAACGCAGCAGGTGCTCGATGCCTGCTTCAAATCCGGGCAGGAAGGCGGAAAGCCGGTAAAAACTTTTTAAAACCACGAAATACACGAAAAGACACGAAAGAAACCATTTCGTGTGGCGTAGTGGCACGGGCGTCTCGCCCGTGCGTTTCAACCAAGCCGGAATCTTTAGAAACTCACGGGCGAGACGCCCGTGCCACTATTTTGGTTGCGGTCTGCCGCGCCGGGCGTTTCGTGGTTAAAAAATTTCCATCTTCCATCCTCCATCCTCCATCCGCTATCTTCGCGGCGTGCAGTTTCACAAGATCACCATCGTCGGCGTCGGCTTGCTCGGCGGGTCCATCGGGCTGGCCGTCAAACGCCGGAAGCTCGCGCGCCAGACCGCGGGTTTCGTCCGCCGCGCGGCCAGCCTGAAGGATTGTGAAAAGGCGGGCGCCGTGGATTTTGCCACGACTGATTTGCTCGCCGCCGTTTGGGAAGCCGACCTCGTCATCCTCTGCGCGCCGCTCGGGCAGATGCGTCCGCTCGCCGAACGGTTGTTGCCGGCGCTGAAACCCGGCGCGATTGTGACCGACGTCGGCAGCGTCAAGGCCGGCATCGTGCGTGAACTGGAATCGCTCATGCAAAAATCCGGCGCGCATTTTGTCGGCAGTCATCCGATGGCCGGCGCGGAGAAAACCGGCGTAAGCGCCGCGCGCGCGGACTTGTTCGAAAAGGCCGTTTGCGTGGTGACGCCGACCAAAAAAACCAACCGGGCGGCATTGAAAAAGGTCGAAGGATTCTGGAAAGCGCTCGGCTCGCGGGTGCTGGAATTGACGCCGGCGACACACGACGCGCTGGTCAGCCGAACAAGCCATTTGCCGCACGTGGTGGCGGCGACGCTGGCAAACCTGGTTTTGCATCCGGCGCAGCCGAAGTTGCAGGCCGCGCTTTGCGCCAACGGCTTTCGCGACACAACCCGCATCGCGTCCGGCTCGCCCGAGATGTGGCGCGATATCGCCCTGGCCAACCGCAAAAATCTGGCGAAATCGCTGAACGCCTTTGTCACCGAATTGCAGAAATTCCAGCGCGTGGTGAAGCAGGGCGATGCGCAGGCGATTGCGGCATTTTTTGAGACGGCCAAACAACGCCGCGACGACTGGTGCGCCGGTTGCGCCTCGCCGTCACCCGAATGAATCAACCGCGGATGAACACGGATAAACACGGATTGGGAAATGAGAATGACAAATGGTTTTCA